>NZ_QUGU01000009.1:535-158950 GCF_003479185.1 Blautia sp. AF17-9LB | reverse complement strand
TGACTTTTTATTTGCAGGCTGAAGTAACGAGAATGCGACGCGCAGTTTTCAAACTTTCAATCCTCCAACTCACAATCCTAACTTCTTTACAATTTCTCCCAGTGCACTTCTTACAGGAGAATCTTTCGGAAGCCGTATGATCGGCTTTCCATCACAGTCATACTGATATACCTGGTCATCATGTGGTACAACGCCTAACAGTTCCAATCCCTGATTTCGGATTTCTTCCAGAGTTCCGGCATCCAGTTTTCCATCCGGAACACGATTCACGATTAATCCAGTTTTCTGTGGTTTAAAGTTTAATTCATTCATCAGCTTTGCAATACGTCCGGCTGCCTGAACACCTCTTCTGGAACAGTCACTCACAAGAATCGCAACTTCCATCATTGGCAGAATTCCTCTGCTGATGTGTTCCATACCCGCTTCGTTATCAACCACAATATATGGATAATGGCTTTGCAGTTTCTGAACCTGGGTCTGCACAAGGCCATTTACAAAACAATAGCAGCCCTGTCCCTGGGTTCGTCCCATTACCATCAAATCATAATCGTCTTCTTCTGCAATCGCATCAGAAAGACGCATTTCCAGATATGCCTGTTTTGTCATACCGGAGGGAATCTGATATCGTGGGTCTATGCCTGCCCGCTCAATTTCTTCTCTCAGCTCCCCAAGTGTGACCTCCGGCTCAACACCGAGCACTTCGTTCAAATTTGCATTTGCATCTGCATCCACCGCTAGGACCGGACGTTTTCCGCTTTCACATAAATACTGGATCAACAATCCACAAAGAGTTGTTTTTCCTACGCCGCCTTTTCCTGATACTGCAATTACATGTCCCATGTTTTTCCTCCTAAAATTCTGAACAATCTGTTGACTTTTTCTTTAAACCTCATTATAGTTGTTACTATATAAATTACAATAATCAATCTGTGAGATTTGTATGGTTACTCAACACATCAGAAAAATTGTTGAGAAATTATATGATACTAACTAATACAGGAGTATATAATGTCAGAAAAAACGAGAAAACAAGATCGCCGTACCCGCTATACCAGGCAAACCATAAAAGATACGTTCTTAGAGTTGTTAAATCAGAAAAGTTTTACGAAAATTACAGTTACAGAGATCTGCAAAAATGCTGAAATCAACCGTGGCACTTTTTATCTTCATTACTACGATATCCATGATGTATTATCAGATATTTTTAATGATATGACTCAGGATATGTTAACAACTGTAGATCATTTATTCTGTCTAAATCAAAAAAGCTGTTCCTATCCGTTCTGTCAGAAAATACAGATGGAATCACAATACAGGGCACTGTTTCTGGATGATGCAATTGCCCCTATTCTTCTGGAAAAAATAGCAGAAAATACAAAAGAAGGCTATGTGACCTGGCTTATGTCACACAGCCTCCTGACCTTTGAACAGGCAGAATCGGTTTTTTATTTTCAAATGAATGGCTGCCTTTCCATCAACAGACTGATGCTCCGCAATCACTGTAATGACTGGAAACAGATTCAGACAGTAATCGACAAATTTATCAAAGCCGGGTTGGAAAGTTTTCTGATTCATGATCAGAGAGAAGAAAAGGCTTCCGATAATTTTTGCAGCAAAATTTCTCCAACTGTTACCGCATCTTCTACACTCAGATAATGATCGGCATGATCCTGAAGAAATATTTTGCCAGATGCAGGAAATTCTTCATCTGCAAACCATATCTTTAAAGTTACCGGATATCTTGGCAGAACTGGAAAAACAGCACACAGATCCGCCTTTGTCTCTGTGAATTCTGCACCCAGGTTTTTACATGCTTTCTGAATTTTCTCAGGATCTTTATCCTGCAAAAGCTTTTCCAGTTTCTGCTCTGCAGTCCGGTCAAACTTGGTTCCCCGTATCAATCCATCTTTCAGGTTACCAAAAGTAATGAGCTTCTGTGAGCCTTCTGTGCCATCGGCCATATCCAGATAATGCAGCAATGTCAGATAATGCCATTCGTCCACGTTTGAGTTAATACGAAACTCAGGGAGTTGAATTTCAATTGTTTCATAAAAACTCAGTACTTCAAGCACATTCCGGCTGCTATGAAAAACAGCCCCGCTTTTTGCAGCAATCTCCTCTCCGGAACGATTTTGCAGCCGTTTTACTGCTGCCTGCAACATTTCCTGAAATGCACGATTTTCTGTTTGATTTTTGTATTCCATAAGTTCTCCTTTGTGAGCATTTATAGTATCTGTGTTGACTTTTCCTTTAATCTCCATTATAGTTGTAATTATATTATTTACAATCATCAAAGCATTAAAAAATGTACAGTTTATCAACACATTAAAAAGAACTGTTGAGAACTTAGGATGTTTTAAACAAACCAGAAATATTTTCATCCCAAAAACGTGAAAACAAGATCATTATATCATACTACAAGGAGTTTCTTATCATGAAATATTCAACGAAATTAAGTGATACTGTTCATGTGATGGTTCTGATTGCTATCAACCAGGAAAAATCCCTCTCCAGTGCCTCAATTGCAGAAAGTGTCCATACAAATCCCGGCTTTGTACGCCAGCTTATGTTAAAACTAAAAAAAGCTGAACTTATGACCAGTGTAGCCGGACATGCCCGTCCTTCTCTTTCAAAACCAGCCGATCAGATTACATTGCTGGATATTTATAAAGCAGTTGAAGGTGATAAACCATTGCTTCATTTAGATACTCATACCAATCCAGATTGTGGCGTTGGTATTAACATTCAGTTATCTTTGCAGGGATTTTATAATGAAATTCAAAAGGCTGCCGAAGAAAAAATGAATACGATTACTTTGCAGGATATCATAGATACCTACTATCAGCGGATATCTATAGAAAATAACTTACAGAATATTATTTAACAGGAGAACACTTTCATGTACCTTCAGCAAATACGAAATGCTACCAAAACACTGTGGGAGAAGTAGACTATGAGAAAACAATCTGGTCAAGTTCATAGCAGGGAATCTTCTGCAACTCTCCAACTGACAGTAAGTTTACTCTATCCTTAATTGCTTAAGCTGGTTGTATATGAATAAAGAATGATGTATAGTATTTGCAAGAGGCACCTTCTTTCGTAAATGTTGCAAATGTTTGTTTCGTCACTTTCATTATACAACATCAAGAATCAAGGTGTCTTTCTTTTATGCAAAATCACGAACTTGCTCATTTATAGATAAAACAATTTTATTTCAAAAGCGGTTTTTACTAAAAATACGTCTGCTGTTTTTGGTCATTATTACTATGCATTGATACCTGGTCAAATTTCTTCCGAAAACAGATGATTTCAGGAATCAACTTGTCGGCACACTCCTTTGTAGTATGTTGTCTATCTTCCATTGAAATCTCTCTTCTTTGGTGATACAATGTGCTACAATGCTTATCAAAAGTTACATCATTTTGGGGGACATTTACACTACAAAGGAGAATTTTATTTATGTTTCAGGTTTTTGTTGATTCAGCGGCAAATCTGCCTGCTGTTACTGCGAAAAAATACGATATCCATGTCGTTTCTTTCGTCAATCTTGTGAATGGAAAAGAGCTGGTCTGCTTCGACCCGGATCTGTCACCGGAAGAGGAGCTTTCAAAAGGAAAAGAATATTACAATGCCATGCGCACCGGCTGTGAAATCAAGACCGGACTGATCAGCACCGCAAATTTTGCGGATGCGTTCCGCACCGCTCTTGAGGCAGATCAGGATGTCATCTATCTTTCCTTAAGCAAAAACATCAGCGGAACTTATAACTCCGCAAGACTTGCTGCCGAGGAGCTTCTTGAGGAATACGGCGGAAAACGTAAAATCCGCCTCGTCGATTCCCTGAATGCCTCTCTTGCACAGGGCATCCTCGCCATCTATGCCAGCGAAATGCGCGATCGGGGCATGAACGTAGACGAAGCGGCAGATCTTCTGGAAACCTACGTCGGCAAAATGAACGGCATTTTCACCGTCGGCGATCTGAAATATCTTTCCCGCACCGGAAGAATCAAGGGAAGTGTCGCTGTGGTCGGAAATATGCTGAAAATCAAACCGATTCTGCGTGGAAATGAAGATGGCTATATCGTTTCTTATAAGAATGTCCGCGGACGCAAGGCCGTTTTAAATGAACTGATTCGTCTTTTCTGTGAAACGATCGAAGACCCGGAAAACCAGATCGTCGGAATCGCACATGCAGATGCCTATGAGGAATCTCTTTATATGATGGAAGAAATCCAGAAAAGAGTGAAGGTGCGTGAATTTATCAATACTTCCTACGATTACTGCACCGGAAGCCACGTCGGACCGGATACGATCGCTTTGTTCTATCTCGGAAAAGACCGCAGTCTTCTGTAAAAGGAGCAACCAGACTAACCACTGCTGTTCCACTGTATTTTTTCCGAAATTGCTGCAAACAGCGGAAATACTGTTTCTTTTTTCCATGCATAATTCCACCTGTTTTTCCACATACTACCCATACAGTACAAATTATGGAAAGTACATTGCGGAAACAGGAGGAATTTTTCATATGAAAGCGACGGGAATTGTTCGAAGGATTGATGATCTGGGGCGTGTGGTAGTTCCCAAGGAAATCCGGCGCACGATGCGGATCCGGGAGGGACAGGCCATGGAAATTTATACCGGACGGGAGGGTGAGATTATCCTGAAAAAATACTCACCGATCGAAGAGCTGGCGGAATGCGCAGCAGGGTTTACAAAATCGATTTCAACGGTGACCGGATGTCTCGTCTGTGTTTCGGATCAGGAACAGATTGTAGCGGCAAACGGGCCGGAACAGAAAAATTATCTTGGCAAGTCCATCAGCAGCCGGCTGGAGGAAGCGATTCTGAACCGGAAAACAGTACTTGCGCGTCCCGGTGAAAAGGCTTATTTTTCAATTTTGGAAAACACAGACAATACTACTCCTCTGCCGGAGCTCATTTTTCCGATTCTCTCCTCCGGTGATGCCATCGGTTCGGTCATTCTCTGCGGCAAAGACAGGGAGTCCCTGCCGGGCGATACGGAAAAGAAGCTCCTCCAGGTAGCGGCAACGTACCTCGGACGGGAAATGGAAAACTAAACAGGGGATTTATCGAAGGCAATTTATCAAAGGCTTTTTGCATCATCCGCACCGGTTATGCAAGAGGCCTTTTCCTGTTATTCTGTAATTCGAGATATTCCAATTTTATCTTGCTATTTACACCTGCATTGTCTACAATAAAAATGACGTGCACGAAAACCTTCAGCCGATACGCCCGAAGCTTTTCTGTGCCTGCTTTTATAAGCCGGGAAAAATTCCCGGAGTATCCTACATTACACAAGGAGGAATTTCCATTCATGAAATACATTGCAAAGAAATTCGGCTCTCTCCTTCTTACGCTGCTTCTTGTATCCTTTTTATCGTTCTTTGCCTTTTCCGTCATACCCGGAGATGCGGCAAAATCGCAGCTTGGCACGGAGGCGACGCCGGAGCGGATTGAGGCTCTGCAAAAGGAAATGGGACTGGATCGGCCGGTTCTGGAACGGTATGCTTCGTGGGTAACCGGCTTTTTTCATGGAGATCTCGGCACCTCGTATTCATACTCGATGCCGGTCGGAGAACTGATCCGCGATAAAGTTCCGATTACCATCGCTATCACCGTTATCGCATTCCTGATGATCCTTGTTGTCTCGATTCCCATCGGCATTTTCACAGCACAGCACGCCGGAGGCCATCTGGACCGGCTGATCATGACGATCAATCAGGTGATCATGTCTGTGCCGGGATTTTTCATCGGTATTCTGATCACGTATCTTTTCGGTCTGATTCTCAAATGGTTTCAGCCGGGCGCCTATGTGCCGATTTCTGAAAATTTTTCCGGTTTTATCGGTTATCTTGTTGCACCGTCTGCCGCCATTGCACTTCCGCGCTGTTCCATGGCTGTCAAAATGCTGCGCAGCTCTGTGCTCTCGCAGCTCGATGCCGACTATGTGCGCACCGCCTATTCCCGCGGAAACAGTACACGCCGTGTTATGTATCACCATGTGCTGAAAAACGCCCTGATTCCGGTACTGACCTTCTGGGGCATGACAATCGCAGATATTGTGGCAAACAGCATTATTCTGGAACAGGTTTTTTCGATTCCGGGCATGGGCAATCTTCTGATCACTTCGATCTCCAACCGCGATTACCCCGTGGTTCAGGGCATCCTTGTACTGATCGCCGCCCTCATTATTATCATCAATTTCGTGGTAGATCTGCTGTATGGCAGAATTGATCCGCGCATCCGCGTAAAAGACTGACGGGAGCTTTCGATCATCCGCTCCCTGCGACCGAAAGGTCGCAGGGAGCCGCCCACGACAAACGAAAGGGTTTTCATTATGAAAAAGAAACGCAATCTCACGCTGATCATCGGAGCTGTTCTCACCGCTTTTATGCTTCTGTTTCTTCTGATCGGCTTTTTCTACACACCGTACGACCCGGACGCAATGAACGGCGCAGCCAAGTTTGCTGCTCCATCTCTGTCACACCCGTTCGGCTGCGATCACTTTGGACGCGATATTTTCAGCCGCGTCTTAAAAGGAACCGGTACAACCTTCTTCGTCGCTTTCGCTACTCTGCTGCTCGGCGGAACCATTGGTGTTCTTGTCGGTGCGTTCACCGGGTATTTTGGCGGATGGATTGACGAAATCCTGATGCGCATAAACGATGTCATTGTTTCCTTTCCGGGAATCCTGCTGGCGCTGGTATTTATCGCGCTGCTTGGCCCCGGCAAATACAACGTGATCCTTGCACTCGGTATCGTATTCATTCCGAGCTTTGCACGTATCACCAGAAGCGAATTTCTCGCACGCAAAGATATGGACTATGTCAAAAGTGCCCGTCTGATGGGTGTTTCCCATCTTCGGATCATATTTGTACATATCCTGCCAAATACGGTCCCGTCCCTTCTTTCGATGGCAGCAATCGGCTTCAACAACGCCGTTCTCTCCGAGGCCGGCATGAGCTTTCTCGGCATCGGTGTCCAGCCGCCCGATGCCTCGCTTGGACGGATGCTCTCAGAATCCCAGACGTATCTGATGACTGCTCCCTGGGGCTCTGTTTTCCCCGGTCTTGCCGTCATTTTACTGGCGCTTGGCGTATCGCTCCTCGGCGACGGATTACAGAAGAAAGGCGGTAACTGATATGGCGCTTCTCGATGTACGTGACTTAAAAATTGCATTTTACGATACCACGCCACCGACCGAAGTGGTAAAAGGCATCTCCTTTTCCCTGGAAGAAGGTGAGACACTTGGCATTGTCGGGGAATCCGGTTCCGGCAAAACGCAAACAGCACTCTCCATTCTGCAGCTTTTAAAGGAAAACTCCGCCGTATCCGGCGGAGAAATTCTCTACGAAGATTCTTCCGTTGCGCACGCTTCCAGCCAGGATCTGCAGCGCATCCGCGGAAAAGAAATCAGCATGATTTTTCAGGAACCGATGACCTCTTTAAATCCGGTTCTGACCATCGAAGAACAGATTGCAGAGGGACTGCTGATCCATGAGAGCTGCACACCGGCAGAACGTCATGAAAAGGTTCTTGCCATAATGCATGAGGTCGAGCTTCCCGACCCGGAAAAGCTTTGCAAAAAATACCCTCACCAGCTCTCCGGCGGTCAGCGCCAGAGGGTGATGATCGCTGCGGCGCTTATTACAGAACCGAAGCTTCTGATTGCAGACGAGCCGACAACAGCTCTTGATGTGACGATTCAGTCGCAGATCTTAAAGCTGCTGAAAAAAATCAATGAACGCCATCACACGGCGATTCTTTTTATCTCACACGACCTCGGCGTCATCCGTTCGCTCTGTGACCGGGTCATCGTCATGAATCATGGGACGATTGTGGAATCCGGCAGTGTGGACGATGTCTTTTTCCACCCGAAGGAAGACTACACCCGCCGCCTGCTCGATGCAATTCCGAACCGACGAACATCGCTGCGAAAGCGAATCAAAATCGCTCCAACAGCTCAATGGCCGACAGGCTCTGACAAAAAAGCTGCTCCGCCTGCGGAAAAGGAGGAATAACCCATGGAAGAAATCAGTCCAAACAACATTCTGAAAGTCAGCCATATTTCTGCCTCCTATCAGGAGGGAAAGCAGAGAAAAACGGTGCTTCATGATATCTCTTTCGAGCTTCATGAAAATGAAATTCTCGGTCTCGTCGGAGAGAGCGGATGCGGAAAATCGACACTCTCCAAAGTGATCTTAGGATTTATCCGCCCAGATGAGGGCGAAATAATTTCGCAGGTCGACCATCCGCAGATGATTTTCCAGGACCCGTTTTCCTCCCTGAATCCGGCGAAGAAAATCTCCTGGATTTTAGAAGAACCGCTTCGGATGCAGAAGGTTCCGAAAGAAGAACGAAAAAAACGGGTTCTTGCGATGGCTGAAAGAGTCGGTCTCTCCGCAGAGCACCTGAAACGCCGCCCGCATGAGCTCTCCGGCGGCCAGCGCCAGAGAGTCAGCATCGCGGCCGCACTGATCCAGGGCTCACGCCTGATCCTTGCCGACGAACCGGTTTCCGCTCTCGATGTGACGATTCAGAAGCAGATCATGGAGCTGATGGTTCAGCTTCAGGAGGAGCTTCAGCTCTCGATTCTCTTTATCTCGCATGACCTCAACGTGATCTATCAGATGTGCGACCGGGTTCTCGTGATGAAAGAAGGCCGGATTGTGGAGAACGCGGAGACGGAAGAACTGTTTGCGCATCCGCAGAATGATTATACAAAGGAGCTTCTGGCGGCATCACCGGAGCTGTAGTTTTATTTCCAGCATTCTCTAAACACCCGAAGTACATTCTTGGAAAAGACCTTCTCGATCTCTTCATCGGTGAAACCGTCGTGGCTCATCACATCTGCGAGATGCTGCATATGCGCGGTGTCCGGCACATCCGTTTCACCGCTGAAACCGTCAAAATCGGTTCCAAGGCCGATGATGTCGATGCCGCCGACGTTGCGCAGATATTTCATATGGCGTACCATATCCATCGTCGATGCCTTTTTCGCCGCCGGCTCCTCGCGCAGAAACGACGGACAGAAATTGATACCGGTGACGCCGCCACGCTCTGCGAGCTGACGAATCATTTCATCTGAAAGGTTTCGCAGATGGAAGCACGCACCGCGCGCATTGGAATGAGATGCAATGACCGGACCTCTCGTATGTGCAAAAACGTCGCGGATTCCGGCATCATTTAAGTGTGATAAATCGATCACTATGCCGAGCCGCTCCATCTCCTCGACAAAGGTAATACCGGTCGGCGTCAGCCCGTTTTCAAGATCCGGAAGATATGGCTTTCCCTCTTCCTGCGCCGGGTTTGGGAATCCGAGTTCATTCGGGAAGTTCCAGGTCAGTGTGGAAATCCGCACGCCGAGATCGTACATCGTATGCAGTTTTTCAATACTTCCCTCGTAAACACCACCCTCTTCGACGGTCATCACCGCGCCTATTTTTCCTTCCTTCTGTACCTGCATCAGATCCGCATACGTTTTGATCTGACAAATGCGGTCCGGATACCGTTCCACCTCTGATTTCCAGAGATCAGCCAGCTTTCTCACATGCTCAAACGGCGTTTCGTCTTTCAGTCCCTTCAGGAACGTAAACAAAGAAAAGCACTGGCAGAGGCTGCCGCCCTTTTCCAGCTTATCCAGATTGATCTGAAGATCCGCATCCGCAAGATGCTCCTGTTTTTCCTTCCACTGCAGCGCCGGGATGGTGTCGCAGTGCATATCAATTACCTGAAACATGGCAATAATCCTCTTTTCTGTTTTTTCTCTATTCTATCATATTTCGCTGCATTCCTTCACAAAAACTGGAAGAAAACGTAAAAAACCGCCTGGCTCATGGTAAACCCATAAGGCTAGAGAAAATATATCTTTCCGGAATCGCAAAAAATTTGGGGGGTCCGCGTTTTTTCTCGAAAAAAACTTGCAAATCTCGTCTGAGATGATATACTTTTTGCATTGTGTTACTTTATGAAAGCACTGATCTTCCAAAAAAGTGCTTCTGCTTATGAAAAAGAAAGAGGTATCTATGCTCCAACTGATTGAAACCATCAACAATGCCGTGAACAATTTTATCTGGGGTGTTCCGGCTATGATCTGTATTTTCGGTGTCGGTCTTTACCTGAGTCTGCGCACCCGTTTTCTCCAGATTCGAAAATTCCCGTATGCGATCCGCACAACGCTCGGAAGAATGTTCCGCAAACGAGATGCTTCCGATGGCGCAATTACACCGTTCCAGGCGGTCTGTACAGCACTTGCCGCCACGGTCGGTACCGGTAATATTGCCGGTGTCGCCGGCGCTATCGCTATCGGCGGACCCGGTGCCGTGTTCTGGATGTGGGTTTCCGCCCTGCTCGGCATGTGTACGAAATTTGCCGAGGTAACACTGGCTGTTTTCTATCACGAGAAAAACGCCAACGGAGAACTCGTCGGCGGACCGATGTATTACATCAAAAACGGTCTCAGCAAAAAATGGCATTTTCTGGCCTATCTTTTCGCTGCTTTCGGTGTACTGACTGTGTTCGGAACCGGAAATGCAACGCAGGTCAACACCATCACAACCGCAGTCAACTCCGCACTGATGAATTACCATGTGATCTCAAAGGACGCGATCCCTACCTCCAACCTGATTCAGGGTATCATCATTGCGGCACTCGTAGCGCTGATCCTGCTCGGCGGTGTCAAACGGATCGCACAGGTAACAGAAAAGCTCGTTCCGTTTATGGCTCTGTTTTATATTGTCCTTGCCATCGGTGTAATTTTGCTGAATCTCAACCGGATTCCGTCTGTTTTCGTATCGATCCTTGAGGGCGCCTTCCGTCCCTCTGCTGTTACAGGCGGTATCGTCGGAAGCATGCTCATGAGTGTGAAAAAAGGTGTGTCCCGCGGTATTTTCTCAAACGAGGCAGGTCTTGGTACCGGTTCGATTGCGCATGCCTGTGCCGACACAAAAAAGCCGGTCAAACAGGGTATGTTCGGTATCTTTGAGGTATTTACTGATACGATCGTGATTTGTACCTTAACTGCACTTGTTATTCTCTGCAGCGGTACTTCCATCACCTACGGACAGGCTGCCGGCGCAGAGCTGACCATCAGCGGTTTTACCCTTACATACGGAAACTGGGTTTCGCTGCTCACCGCGTTCGCGATGTGCTGCTTCGCCTTTTCCACGATTCTCGGATGGGGACTTTACGGTGCACGCTGCATCGAGTTTTTATTCTCCGAAAGAATCACAAAATATTTTATGGCCGCCTATGCGCTGGTTGCCATCCTTGGCGCCACCGCAAATCTCGGCCTGATGTGGAGCATTGCCGAGACCTTCAACGGCCTCATGGCAATCCCAAACCTGATTGCGCTCTTCCTGCTTTCGGGCAAGGTTGTGGAGCTTACAAAGGAATATTTTTCCGGAGAAGGCAAAACCCGGTAAAATTCCTTTTATCGCGGCGCATTCCCTTCTTCTGTAAGAAAATCATGTAAATTTGCCTTTTCCCTTGACAATCAGATTGCTACCCCTTACACTGTTAAAAGTTTATAACATGTTTACCAAAGAGGGAAAACCGGGAGGAACTTTTGAATGGAAAAATGGAATGAAGTAAAACTGGTGCCGGAGTTTTCGGAACAGGGCGTGGACTGCTATCGCCTCGCAGGCGGCGATTATGAGAACGAATACTATGTCGTTTCCGAAGCAGAGACAAGAAAGCTTCTGAACACACCGGAGGTTGTCGGATATGAGGTTTATCACTGCCTGATTCCGTCTACTTCACAGATGCTTTATTATTTTAAAGAGCAGGGAAAGGTAACCGCAGCCAACATCCTTTCCATCCTGCGCGGCGCTTTGAATTATCCGCTGGAGGAAAGCTGCTACCGTGAGCACATTCGTGTGCATGACATCAGCTTTCTGTCAAGTGAGCGCGTCTTTAAAGAGGAAGAAATCGCAGGGCTGGAAATCAAATACAGCAAGCTGACGATGGTTCCGGGAAGCACACTTCTGATCGGCGATATCATCGCAACGGGTGAGACGCTGATCCACTGCCTGCGCTACGTAACCGATTTCTACCGTGAGCACGGTGCTTCCCTTCGTAACATTATCATCTTTACGATCGGCGGCACAACCGGAATCAAAATTCTGGAACGTCTCACAAAAGAAATCCGCGAGTTCTGGCCGGAGTTTGAAGGCTTTATCACCGTATATTACGAAGGAATCTTCAGCACCTATCAGGACAGGGGCGTATCTGGAATCAATCTGCCGGATGTCGATTTCTACTGGAAAGACGGTATCATTGCACCGGAGTTCCGAAGAGAAACGCTTTCCATGCGCGATCCGCTGTTTGAAAAATGCATCATCTACGATGGCGGTGCAAGACGCTATGAAATCCATGAGCATGTCGAGGAGGTTCTCGATTTCTGGAATAAAATGCTGGAGAGAGCCGACCGGATCGACTTCACCAGACTGCTCGAGGAGAAGCTCGGCTGCCCGCTTGGCGCATCCTACGAAGAGTGGATTCACATCAATCACTACGAAGAAATCGATGAACGTGTGACCAAATGGCTGTACCGCCAGGAAAAAGGCTATATTGCAAGCCTTGGCGATGCTACCCTGAAAGAAATTGCGGCTGAACGAATTGAAGAGTTTACCGCAGCACTTCGCAAATACATGCTGTAACAAAAAACCATTTCTTACGGTTCGCTGAATTTCGGCGAACCGTAATCACAGTTTTCAGGAGATATTATGGAAAAAGAAAAGAAAGTAAAAGATGTTGACTTCGCGGACAGCGCGGTTCCGTCTTCTGCCCGGAAAAATGTAGTAACCATGTTTATGATCATGCTTGGCTTCACCTTCTTCTCGGCAAGCATGTGGGTCGGCCAGCAGCTCGCTGACGGCCTCGATTTCTGGGGCTTTTTGGGATCACTGATCCTTGGTGGAATCATTCTTGGTATTTATACCGGTCTGCTCGGCTACGTCGGTGCAAAAACCGGTCTGTCACTTGATCTTTTGTCCCAGAGAGCCTTTGGCGAAAAAGGTTCCTATCTGCCGTCAGCCATGACCAGCTTTACGCAGATCGGATGGTTTGGTGTCGGTCTTGCCATGTTTGCAATTCCGGTTTCCAAGGAGCTGCTCGGCGGAAGCACTGCGGCACAGTGGGGACTTGTTATTCTTGCCGGCGTCTGCATGACCGCCTCTGCCTATTTTGGTATTGAATCTCTGACCATCGTCAGCTATATCGCTGTACCAAGTGTTGCCATTCTCGGAACGATCGCCATGGTCATGGCCGTAATGAGAGGCGACGGAACGATCATCGATCAGTTTGCCAAATCCAGCGGATCTCTGACTATCATCGGCGGTGCCGGTCTTGTCATCGGCTCCTTCGTTTCCGGCGGAACCGCAACTCCAAACTTCGCACGTTTTGCAAAGAATGGAAAATCTGGTGCCATCACCACGATTGTGGCCTTCTTCATCGGAAACTCTCTGATGTTCTTCTTCGGTGCCGTTTCTTCCATCTTTGTCGGTGGAAATGATATCTTTGAGGTTATGGTCCGCCTGAACCTGTTCTATCTGGCTGTTCTCGTTCTCGGTCTTAATATCTGGACTACAAACGACAACGCTCTGTATACCGCAGGTCTTGGTCTTGCCAACATCTTCCATCAGAGGAAAAAACCGATGGTTCTCCTTTCCGGTATCATCGGAACGGTTGCCTCCGTATGGCTGTACTACAACTTCTGCGGCTGGCTCAACATTCTGAATTGTACCCTGCCGCCGGTCGGCATGATTCTGGTGCTCGCCTACTTCATGAACAAAAAGGACTTTGAAACCGATCAGCCGAAGCTTAAAACCGTAGACTGGTTTGCGGTTGCCGGTGTCATTCTCGGTGCCATTGTTGCGAACCTCTTACACTGGGGCATCGCTTCCATCAACGGCATGGTTGTTGCCGCTGTATGCTACTGTGTCGGTCAGGCCGTAAACAAAAGAAAATAGGCAAAATCGTCCTGAATATGTTCCTGTATCTTATCTCCGGAACATGTTCAGGGCTTTTTATTTTTTCGGATTCGCGTTATAATATATGCATAACTCTGCATAGTTACAATTTTCGAAGCGAAAGGAAACTACCCGGATGATCCATTCCACCGTATCTGCTCCCAAAGGAGAAAAAACAAAATACCGTCTTGCCGAATCCATGAAGGAGTGCATGAAAACAACACCCGTTGAAGAGATCACCGTGCGCCAGATCTGTGAAATCTGCGGTGTTACCCGCCAGACCTTCTACCGCAATTTTCTCGACAAATACGATCTGATCAACTGGTATTTTGATAAATTACTGACGAAATCCTTCGAACATATGGGCCGCGGAACGACCGTTTTTGACAGTCTGGAAAAGAAATTTACCTATATTCAGAAAGAAAAAGCTTTTTTCGCCGCGGCCTTCCGCTACGACAAACAGAATTCTCTGCGTGAGCACGATTTCGATCTGATTCTCGCGTTCTACGAAAATCTGATTCACGAAAAAAGCGGCAGTCCGGTTTCACCGGAAATGCATTTTCTTCTCGAAATGTACTGTCAGGGTTCCATCACCATGACCGTAAAATGGGTGCTTACCGGCATGGATCTGACACCTTCCGAGTTTGCAGCTCTTCTCGTCCGGGCAATGCCGGAAGACTTAAAAAAACTGTTCCGGAATCTGCAGCTGCTCTCTTAGAGCGCGTGTCAAAGTGGGGCTTGCAGATTGCGGAAATGGTTTTTCAGACACTCTCTGGTTATTTTTCACAAATTTTGTTCTGTTGTTTTTGTCACAATGGCGATTTTTTTTAAAGTGTTACACTTCGCTTCTTCTGTCACTTTCTTTT
This sequence comes from Blautia sp. AF17-9LB, assembly GCF_003479185.1. Lineage (NCBI taxonomy): Bacteria > Bacillati > Bacillota > Clostridia > Lachnospirales > Lachnospiraceae > Blautia > Blautia sp. AF17-9LB. The sequence goes on along the minus strand of NZ_QUGU01000009.1, from coordinate 144,094 downwards.
TCCCTTCCGGATTTGTTAATATAATAACAAGTTCAGTAAAACCATTTATTCATTTTAGAAGGGAGTTTTTCAATCATGGCAAATCGTATTAATTTAAATGCAACCTCTTATCACGGAGCAGGCGCTATTGCCGAGATCGCAAATGAAGCAAAGGCACACGGCTTCAAGAAAGCTTTCGTATGCTCTGACCCGGATCTGATTAAATTCAACGTTACTTCCAAAGTAACCGATATTCTGACCGCAAACGGACTCGACTATGAGCTTTACAGCGATATCAAGCCAAACCCGACCATCGAAAACGTAAAACACGGCGTAGAAGCTTTCAAGGCATCCGGCGCTGACTATCTGATCGCCATCGGCGGCGGTTCTTCTATGGATACCTCCAAAGCAATCGGTATCATCATCGCAAACCCGGAGTTTGAGGATGTCAGAAGCCTTGAAGGCACTGCACCGACCAAAAATCCATGCGTACCGATCATCGCTGTTCCGACCACAGCCGGTACTGCTGCAGAGGTTACCATCAACTACGTTATCACAGACGTTGAAAGAAAACGTAAATTCGTATGCGTTGACCCGCACGATATGCCAATCATCGCAGTTGTTGACCCGGATATGATGTCCTCCATGCCAAAAGGACTGACCGCTTCTACCGGTATGGACGCTCTGACCCACGCAATCGAGGGTTACACCACAAAAGCTGCATGGGAAATGACTGACATGTTCCATCTCAAAGCCATCGAACTCATCTCCAAATCTCTGCGCGGTGCTGTCGCAAACACCAAAGAGGGACGCGAAGGAATGGCTCTTGGCCAGTACATCGCAGGTATGGGCTTCTCCAACGTAGGTCTTGGAATCGCTCACTCCATGGCACACACCCTTGGTGCTGTTTATGATACCCCACACGGTGTTGCATGTGCCATGATGCTTCCGATCGTTATGGAATACAACCAGGAGTGCACCGGTGAGAAATACCGCGAAATCGCACGTGCCATGGGCGTTACAGGTGTAGACGAAATGTCTCAGGAAGAGTACAGAAAAGCAGCGATTGATGCTGTTAAGAAGCTGTCCGCAGACGTTGGAATCCCATCTGTTCTCGAGGCAGTCAAAGAAGAAGATCTGCAGTTCCTTGCAGATTCCGCACACGCAGATGCCTGCGCACCGGGCAACCCGAAGGATGCAAGCGTAGAAGATCTGAAGGATCTGTTCCGCAAAATCATGGCGTAACGAACACAATTCGTTTCCCACATGCGAAGCGGATATTCGCAATCCGCTTCGCTACTTGCTCATAACTGAATAACTGCTCCGCAGTTTATCAGAAGGAGCTTGCACTCCTCCTGATACAAGCAAGTCCCCCCCACTGCTTATTGCTTTTCGCAATGGAAGCAGGGGACTTACTTGATTCGGTTAAATCACCCCGGAAAACAGAAATTTTTATCCTGTTTTCCGGGGTGATTTCTCTTTTTATTCTACTGTATTTCCGTCTGCATCCACAGTCACAGTATTGACCGTTGCATTATCGAGAACCATATTGATCATGCGCTCCATCATGATATTGCGCACTACCGTATCTTCCCCGTAATAGTCATTGGCTGCTTTCAGGAAATCTTCCTGCGACATATTGGCATTGGCTGCCTCATCGTTTAAGATCTGCTGGTAATCCTGGTCATCTGTAGTCCAGCCTTCTGCCTCTTTTACGGCATCCAGAAGAAGGGCACTTTTTGCCATCGTTCCTGCATACGTTGCTTTCTCCTGATTGTAGGTTGCTCTGTCCGCATACTGCTCCAGATAGTCGTCCAGGGAAATGCCGTAATTCTGAAGATAAGTGGTATACCGTTTATCGTAATCCTCTTCGCCAAGGGTGATATAGGATTTCGGAATTTTGTTAAACGTACAGCCGTCTGCCACCTGCTGCATCGCGTCATTCTGCAGATTATTTTCCGCTGTCGTCTCATTTGCAGCCTCCAGCTCTGCGCGTTTTCCGGCACGGTATTCCTCCACAGTGCTGTAATCTGTATTCTCTGCTACCCATGCATCGTCGAGTTCCCATCCGTCAATGTTTTCTGCCGGGCGGGTAAACGCATTTACCGTAACGGTAAACACAACGTCTTTTCCTGCCAGATCGGTACTCTGATAGCTGTCCGGGAATTTCAGGTTCAGATCCTTTGTCTCCCCCGTTTTCATTCCAACGACACCATCCTCAAATCCATCGATGAAGGTTCCGGAACCAATCACCAGATTGTAGGAATCACTGCTTCCGCCGTCAAACTCCTTGCCGTCAACTTTTCCAACATAGGCAATATCGGCGGTGTCGCCTTTTTGTACGGTGGCGTCCGGATCGTCCATGGTGACAGCTGTCTCTGCCATAATGGCCGTCTGTACGTCATCATCCGTTACCTGCTCTACTTTCTTTTCCAGTGTCAGCTTTTTGTAATCTCCAAGCGTTACACACTCTGCCGGATCAACTTCCTCATCGACAACCGGAATCCCGTCTACATCACTCGGGGAAGCGTATTCCTCAGAAGCTGTGCTGTCGGACGATGTGCTGCCTGCGCTCGACGCATCGGATGCTGAGGAAGCGCTTGTGCTGCTTGCGCTTGATACGGAACTGCTGCTTGTTGTATTGTTTTTTCCACATCCGCTCACACTGGCTGCTCCCAGTGTCATGAGCAGAAGCATGACTGCTGCTTTTCTTTTCATTCTTGAATTTTCCTCCATACTACGCCGTTCCCGGCGCGTTGTAAATCTCATTTTACCATACTTGTCTGGTAAAAAAAAGGCTGGGGCTCCGATTTTAGAAATTCTTATGATTTTCGACCGTAAAATCGCCTGGATTGCGCTAAAATGTGTTTGCGTTTTGCCGAAATCAATGTTAGAATGTTCATAGACTGGCATTGTATGTTCCGATGCCCACATTATTTTTTGCAGAGGAGGAATAGAGGGATGAAACCCTGGATTATCGTATTAATCGTATTAGCTGTCATCGCTGTCATCCTTGGTCTGCTGTATTACTTCGGTAAAAAAGCACAGACAAAACAGGCCGCACAGCAGGAACAAATGGAGGCCATGAAGCAGACGGTCTCCATGTTGATCATAGATAAGAAAAAGCTTCGCATGAAAGATTCCGGACTCCCACAGATGGTCATTGACCAGACACCGAAAATGATGCGTCGCGCAAAACTGCCGATCGTCAAAGCAAAAGTCGGTCCGAGAATCATGACCCTGATCTGCGACGCTGCTATCTTCGATCAGATCCCGGTAAAAAAAGAAGTCAAGGCTACCGTAAGCGGTATCTATATCACCGGAGTTCGCGGCATCCGCGGTTCTTTAGAGCAGCCGGCAAAGAAAAACGGCTTCTGGCAGAAAATGCTCCGCAAGGCACGCGGCGAGGAAAAATAAAATTTCATCTGAAGCAAAAAGAAACACGCTTTGCGTGTTTCTTTTTGCTTTCGCGGCAGTCGCCAAGGTCTCGTGCAAGCCCGGACTTTGGCTCGTTGCTCGCGAAAATACCCGAGTTGAATGATTTTCATTCTTCCCGGGTATTTTTTATAAATTCAGTTTTCCGCCTTCCCGCGGTCTTACCTCGATATCGATTACGCAGTCCCCCACGTAGCTGTCGTTGATGTCGAGCGCGTATTCTGCCTTCAGTAAAATCTGATCCGGCGTCTCTTTCATTCTGACCTTCGTCGCCGCAACTCCCATGTTGATCATGCCATATGGCGTATGATAAAACGAAATGTTCTTTTTATCCTCCTCAAAAATCATATGGACATCAATGAGGCCGCGCTTGCGCACCTCGAGGGCGTTTTCCGTAAATTTGATCATGTTGTGCGTCATCATATCAAAGCCTTCGGTTGCCTCGTCGTAGATCAGAAAGTGATGGCCGTTTTTCTTGTAGTACGAACCCGTCGTCATAACCTCCACCGGTTCTTGTTCGCCGGATTCCTCATCCATCAGATACTGCAGTCCGCGGATGCTGATGAGTACGTCTTTTTCCATCCTTTTCTGGTGTTCCTCTCTCTTTTCTGTATGTCGTTTTTAATAGTTTTCAATCTGTACCTGTTTCGTATCGCTGATCTGCTCCGGCAGAACGGAATGTGCGAAGGCATTGAACCGCTCCACGCCGTCGCTTGCGAAGAACTGGTATTTCTGACGGCCCAGCTCATCGTTTCCCGGATTCTCCAGATCCAGCTCCCGCAGCAGTCTGCGCAGTGCCTGTGAGGTTTCGTATGCCGGGTTGACGAGTGTTACTTTTTCTCCGGCTACTTTCCGCAGCAGAGAACGCAGCAGCGGATAGTGGGTGCATCCCATAATCAGCGTGTCGATGTCTTTATCCAGAATCTGTGCCAGATAGCGGCGCGCCACTTCCTCGGTGATCGGATCTTTTGTCCAGCCCTCTTCCACGAGCGGCACGAACAGCGGACACGGTTTTCCGTAAACGGTGATCGCCGGATCTGCCTCGGTAATAAGCTGCTGGTAGAGGCCGCTCTGAATAGTGCTCTCGGTTGCGATGACGCCGACACGCTTGTTCTGCGTCGTCTCGACGGCCATCTGTGCGCCCGGTTTTACCACGCCGATGATCGGGAGATCAATCTCTTTTTCGATCGTATCGAGTGCCAGCGCACTTGCGGTGTTGCAGGCGATGACGATTGCCTTGACCTGCTGGGTTTCCAGAAAGTGTACGATCTGGCGGGAATAACGGATGACGGTATTTTTCGATTTGGAACCGTACGGCACACGCGCGGTATCTCCAAAATATACGATTCGTTCGTCGGGCAGGTTTCGCATAATCTCACGCACTACGGTCAGTCCGCCGACACCGGAATCAAAGACGCCGATCGGCGCCTGTCTGTCTGCTTTCATACTTTCCTCCATTTTTCATCCGGCATTACTTTTTTGTCATGCCGAATGGGGTTCATTTCTATATTTAATATATCTGAATTTTTACATTTCTTTTTTCATTTCACGACCCTGGTTAAAATAGGTCGCTGATACATTATTTTAACCCGAATGGAGGAATATTGCAATCATTTCTCTTGAAAGTCTTTCGAAAAATCCGCCTAACGCCAGAAAAACCGGAACGAAATCCGGTCACTTTTCAGAATTTCGCGGTAGGCGGCGTCACTCAACAGATTCTGCAGCGGAATCCGGCTTTTTTCGACTTTTTCTGCACTTTCGCCATCCTCGTTTACGGGGCGCAGGGCATCCGAAAAGCAGATGGACGGGTACAGCATGCACCACCAGTTGTGCCCTTTGGCTCTGCCGATGTTGATCTGAAGAGCGTCGTACGTTCCGGCGGGGAGAATATAATTGCCCGTTTCTTTTTCCTCAAAACTGGCTTTTCCGTACGTTACGGTGATATCGTCAGTACTGCCTCCTGCGCGCAGCGTCTGAAGGGCGGCGGCACGGATGGAGGGCTCGTTTTCACGCAGGATTTCTTCGGTTTCTGCTTTTGTTTCGGCTCCGTGCAGGATCGTCTGCAGTTCTTCGGCAACGGCATCGCGTACCTGAAGCTTGATCTGCTGGTCGGAGGCGCAGTCGCTGTTGGCTCTTACGTGAAAGCGCACGATCTTTGCAGCGACTTCCTGCTGCAGACGGGACTCGCGGAGAAGATTGGCGGTTCCGGAAAGGATCAGCGCCGCAATGCAGACGGGGAGCCAGCGGCGGCAGAAAATTTGAAATGCCGCCTGGAATTGACTTCTATGCTGGTTCCCAAATGTATTTCGGGGCTGCGCCTGCCTGTCCCTGGATTTCTTCTGTGTCTGATTTTGATTCCGTTTCCGGCTCTGTACTTTTTTCTCATTCATATGCTGCCTCCTGTTTTTTCCAGTTTTGCCGGATTTCAAAACTTTTATACACAGACACTCACTACCCGCTCCGATATTCCATACACTTTAAACCTTTTACGGCGCTTTCGGAATCCACGGAATGCTCCTTTCGTTTTCCAACGCATAGCACAGGTCCGCCAGTGTCACCGCCTCTTTTCTTTTCACCCGGTTGTCATAAATTCCGCACAGGTACTCACCGACGGACTCCACCTGTTTTCCGTTCTGCTCCATGATATCTTCTGGTTTTTCTGCGTGAAACAGATAGGCACTGTGCCCAAGCGCACGGTCCTGTTCCAGGTACTTCAACAGTTCTTCCATCCGTCCCCGGTCACTGAGCAGTGCATCGGAAAATACAATCGCCTGGACGTGTCCGGTGTCGAGATCATATTCCTCTGTGCTGTCATATTGCTGCGCAATCTCCTCAAACGTCTCCGCTTCAAAGAACAGCGATGCGGGGTCCTCGTCGGTTCCCTCCTCCTGCTCATCCTTTCCCTGGCCGGTCACCACCGCAAGATTCGCAGGCGCATACCAGACGCGCCATTTACCGCCAGCCGTCTCCTTTTCTCCGCCGCTCTCACTGACCGCCGTCCCGGTTTCTTCCCCAGTTTCACTGTTTTCCGGCGCAGTCGCCTCTTCCGACATATAATCAAAGGCAACCGCCAGTGGATACAGCCGCTTTTCCGGCTCTACTGCCCCGCAGGATGACAGGAAAATCATACTGCCCAGCGCCAGACACACAAGCCGCAGTTTTTTCATATGCTTCTGGCAGAAGCCGAGCAGCACCGTGATGGCAAGGAAAAACGGAAAGTAACCGTATCGGACCGACCAGCCGCTTTCCGCGCATGACAGCAGCCATATAAAAAGCACTGTACCGATCTGTACATAGAGATTCTGCGGTTTCCACAGTCCCGTCTTCTCTCCGATCAGCGATACGTAAAACAGCAGACTTCCCAGTGTGAACAGCAGTCCCATCAAAAGAAATGCCATCCACAGAATATCAAACCGCTCCAGAAATCCACCTGGCAGGCTCGTTCCTGCCATTAACAGTAAGAGCGGGTCCTGCGCCGCAGCCGTGCCGCGCCGGCCGAAAACGCCGAGCAGCGCCATGCTTCCTGCAATTACAAGAAGCCCCGTTTTCCAGATACTCTGCGTCACCGGAAGAATGACACTCCTGTGCTCTTTCTGCACATGCCCCAGTAAAAACGGCAGCAGCGCAATCGGTGTTCCATTTTCCAGTGTTCTCCACACATTCCACCCAAAAAGTATTCCGTTATCCACAATTTCAACAGACTTTGCTGTCTTCCAGGCATCCTCAAACGAGGAAAAATGCATCTGCGGAACCGTCAGCAGAAGCAGAATCAAAATCCCGCCCACAATCCACGGATAGAGTGCTTCCGCCAGCCGTCCTCTTTTCTGTACTTCACTGCCGACACCAAACCCGGCCGCCGCGAGCAGAAACAGTCCGCAGAGCTCCTGCGGTACACCCGCTGTCAGATACGCGGCGGCAAGCTCTGCCATTCTGCGAAGCAGTGTTCCGCCGAGGAAAAGCAGATAACACAGATACATCACTGCCAGAAGGAGTTTCCCAGCCTTTCCCATCACGCTTTCCAGGCGGCAGTAAAGCCCGCCAAGGCGCACGAGATAAATGCACCACACCGCCAGCAGCCCATATCCAACGAAAATCCCTGCCATACCGGGCAGGCCGTCCGATGCGCCGTACGCTGCGAGCTGCCAGAACGCCGGGCAGAGCAGAACGAGCACGATCTGGCGTTCCATCTGGCGCTGTGAAATTCTGTCATTTTCCGAAAACATGCGTCACTCTCCCCTTTCCTGTTTTTCTTCCGGCTCCGCAGCTTTTCTGTTTTTCCGCAGCCGCACTCTCTGATTGCGCTTTGTAAAGACCGGCCGCTCCCGCATCTGATGCAGCGGCGGCCGCCATACGGAATCCTTCGGCGCATGGTAGCCCGCAAGTCCTTTCCCGACGAACGGCATCAGATAGGGAATGCCAAAACTCGTAAGCCCGGCAAGATGACCCGCGAGAAGAAACGTGCCGAGCACCATGCCGAAAATGCCGATCCATCCGCCGAGCAAAATGAAGCCGAACTTCAGCAGCCGGAACGGCGCACCAAACTCTTCGTTCGGAATCGCCAGCGAACAGAGCGCCGAAACCGCAACCACAACGACGGTCATCGGGCTCACCAGATTGGCGGAAACCGCTGCATCTCCGATGATCAGCCCGCCCACAATTCCGATCGTCCCGCCAAGCGGCCCCGGCATGCGCACACCGGCCTCGCGGATCAGTTCAAAAGCAAATTCCATCAGAAGAATTTCCAGAATGCCGGGGAACGGAACGCCTTTCCGCGCTTCGGCGAACGCCAGCAGGAGTTTGGTCGGAAGCACCTGTGTGTGAAAGCCCGTGACAGCCAGGTATCCGCCCGAAATCCACAGGGCGAGAAAGACCGCCGCATACCGCAGCAGCCGCTCAAATGAGACGATCAGAAAATGATGATACCGGTCCTCACTGACCTTTAAAAAGCTGTCAAATGATGCCGGGAAGAGAATCCCGACCGGGGAATTATCACATAAAAGCAGGATTCTTCCGTCCAGAATCTCCATCGCCGCGCGGTCCGGCCGTTCAGTCGTCTCGAAGCGCGGGAACGGCGATTTCCACTGCGGTCCGCAGAGCTGCTCGACCATGCCGCTGTCAAAAACGCCGTCCACCTCCCAGCCGGCAATCTGCTGTTTTACCTCTTCCAGAAATTTCGGATAAATCAGCTCTTTCTCATACACCAGAGCCAGAACCGTATCAGAACGCGCACCAAAATGTATCTCCTCCACTTTCAGATCGGTGGTCCGCAGACGCTTGCGGACGAGTGCCGTATTGGTTTTGACGGAATCGGAAAAGCCCTCGTTTGAGCCGCGCAGCACTTTCTCGGACTCGGCTTTCTGGACTCCCATATTTGGATATCCCTTCGAACCGATTTTGACGGCGCAGTCGTAACCGTCCACAAAGAGAACGGCGTTTCCCGCCAGCATCGAGGCAAAGGCATCCTCGAGGGTGTCAAATTCCAGCGTGTCCGAAATTCCGAGCTGATTTTCCGAGAGAACCCCCGGGATATCTGCCTCGGGAACCTCCATCAGACGGTTCAACAGCTTCCCGATCACGGAATCCTTCAACATAACGCAGCTCACCGCCACTTCTACGTAGATCAGCAGCGCACCGGTTCCGCCCGTTTTGCCGAGTTTCATCGGGCGGATCTGAATATCATCGCAATTTTCACACCATGTACGGATCACGCTTTCATTTTCCGCCAGTGTGAGTGAAATCTGCGTCTTCTCTTCTTCCATGCCTGCGTCCCTCCTTCTCCTCCTTTTGAAAGCTTCCGAAAAACCATCTGGAGAAATATACTCTGCAAAATTCCATAAAAAAACATTCTGTCACGATTTTTTTACTCTGTAACAGAATGTTCCTTTTTCGAAATTTTATACGCTTTTATTTTTCTTCTACACCCGTCATGCTCTGGTGATGTACGGTCTGCATAATACTCTCCTGCTGTCGCTCGATATGCTCGCGGATCATCTTCTGTGCGCCTGCAAGATCCCGATTTTTCATACGTTCATAGAGGGCATCGTGCTCCTCGACCAGGGAACGTCGGGATTTTACATCCTTTAAATATTCAATCCGGTAACGGTACATTTGCTCCCGCAGATTGTTCAGCAGCTGAATCAGACGTTCGTTGTTCGTCGCCTGATAAATCACATCATGGAATGCCACATCTGCCTGTGCAAGCTTCTGCAGATCATCCGTCTCTGTTGTCTCCAGCATTTGTTCAAAGCTGCGCGATGCCTGATAAAGCTTCTGCAGTTCGCTCTCTGTAATCCGCTGACACGCCAGTTTTACCGCCAGCTCCTCCAGTCCAAGCCGCACCTCCAGCACATCGTTCAGGTCTTTTTCCGTAATCTGTGCTACCTGCGCACCCTTCCGCGGCACCATGATCACAAGGCCGTCCAGCTCCAGCATACGGATCGCCTCGCGGATCGGGGTACGCGAAACGCCGAGCTGATTTGCCAGCCGGATCTCCATCAGCCGTTCACCCGGCTTTAACTCCCCGCGCAGAATCGCCTGGCGCAGCGTGCGGAACACGACATCGCGGAGCGGAAGGTACTGATAATCCTCCATCTGCAGGTCTAACTCATTTTTTGCCATACTTTGTACCTCCCGGTTTTGATACAGTAGTCAGGAATGTCTGTTTCGACAGTCCGCTTATTTTTAACTGATCGCGGGCAAATTCTGCCTTGTCCGGATCGTCGAAAATGCCGAATACGGTCGGGCCGCTGCCGCTCATCATCGCATTGACCGCACCGTTTTTCATCATCTGTGCCTTGATCTCATCGATCACCGGATACGCCGGACACGTCACGGATTCCAGCACATTTCCCATGCGGTCCGTGATGCCGTACAGGTCATGATTTCGGATCGCCTCTACCATGCCGTCGATATCCGGATGCTCCGTCACCTCGTCAAGATGCAGGTTTCCATAGACAAATTTCGTCGAAACATTGATGCCCGGTTTTCCGATCAGCACGTAGCACATCGGTACGCCGGGAAGGGATGTCAGCTTTTCGCCGATTCCTTCTGCCAGCGCCGTACCGCGCATCACACAGTACGGAACATCCGCTCCGATCTGCATACCCCGCTCCATCAGCTGGCGTTTTGTCAGACCAAGCTGAAACATGCGGTTAATTCCTACCAGTGCTGCTGCCGCATCCGAGCTTCCGCCCGCCATGCCGGCCGCTACCGGGATAAATTTTGTCAGGTTCATATCGACACCCTGACGGATATCGAATTCATCCATCAGAAGTTTGGCCGCTTTGTATACGAGATTTCCGTCATTACACGGAAGGAACGGCAGATTGGTTGTCAGCCTTATGCCAAGTTCTTTGCTCTCCTTTATTTCCAGCTGATCGTACATCTGGATCGTCTGCATTACCATGCGGACTTCATGGTAACCATCCTCTCTTTTTCCGGTCACATCAAGACCAAGATTTATTTTTGCAAGCGCACGCAGTTTCATCGTAAGCACCACCTTCGGTAATGTTTTTTGTATACATAGATATTAATGGATTTTTCTTCTATTTTCAAGCGTTATCTTCTGTTTTTGTACATAATTTTATACAATTCAGTTCAACAGCCTTGGAAACGCAGGCGTAAGCGGTGGCTGAGGGAAACGAACAAGAGCAAAATAAGAGTTTACGAACCTGTCGAAACTTGCTATAATTTTCATCAGATATCAGGGGCAAAAGATCAAAAAGCCGGTGCAAGCTCGCTTGCAAGAGGATTTTTGATCTCTTGACCCCAACATTTTTGCCAGATGCCAGAGCATGTCTGAAAAAAACTTTTCGTAAGCTGCGAATCTCAGATTACGGAAAATTTTCTCAAACACGCTCTAGAGCGTGTCTGAAAAAGGCTTTTCGCAAGCTGCGAGTCCCAGTTTGTGGGAGATTTTGTCCGAATGAGGGCGGCGTAGCGGGCTACGGCAACCGAATGAGGGCAAAATATACCATAAAGTGGGGCTTGCAGATTGCGGAAATGATTTTTCAGACATGCTCTAGCTTCTGCGAAGGAAAAGGAAGTAGCTTTTTATGAGTTCACAAAGATCTTATTCATTTTCCCGCCAGGTTCTGATCAATGGAATCCGCGATGGTATTCCGATCGGGCTTGGCTATTTTGCGGTCTCGTTTTCGCTCGGCATTGCGGCGCGTAAGGCAGGTCTTAGTCCTTTTCAGGGTTTTCTCGCCAGTCTTTTTAACAATGCTTCCGCCGGAGAATACGCCGCCTTTACACTGATTGCCGCCAATGCAGGCTATCTGCAGGTCGCTATCATTACGCTCATCGCCAATGCGCGGTATCTTCTGATGAGCTGTGCGCTTGCCCAGCGCTTTTCGCCGGACACGCCGTTTTTCCACCGTTTTCTCATTGGTTACGATGTAACGGATGAACTGTTTGGCATCACAATCGCGCGCCCGGGCTGGCTGAATCCGTATTATACATACGGTGCCATTCTCGTCGCTGCTCCCGCGTGGTCGATCGGCACGGCTCTTGGTATTATTGCCGGAAATCTGCTGCCGCTGCGCGCTGTCAGTGCCTTAAGCGTGGCGCTGTACGGCATGTTCCTTGCAATCATCATTCCCCCGGCGCGAAAGAGCCGTGTGGTAGCGGGTCTTGTTGCCGTCAGCTTTTTCTTAAGCTTTATCTGCAGCTATCTCCCGGGCATCTCCACTCTCTCCGACGGAACCAGAACGATTCTGCTCACCGTTCTGATTTCCTGCGCCGGAGCTATCCTGTTCCCGGTAAAGACAGAGGAGGAAAATGCTGATGTACAATAATTATATCTATATCGCCGTCATGGCTCTGGTTTCCTACACAATCCGGATTCTGCCGCTGACGCTGATTCGGAAGCCGATTAAAAATCAGTTTATTCAGTCGTTTCTGTACTACGTTCCATACGTGACGCTGTCAGTCATGACCTTCCCGGCGATTGTCCATGCAACACAGAGCCCTGTTTCCGGCGCACTCGCGCTTGTCGTCGGCATCGCAGCCGCATGGTTCGGTGCAAGCCTGTTTCAGGTTTCGGTGGCATGCTGTGCCGTGGTGTTTGTGATTGAATTATTTTTGTAATAGAAATGAGCCGCCCTGTGGGAACAATCCTTTTCCCCGGGGCGGCCCGTTTTGTATGTATTACTTTTCTGTTTCTGTTTTTCTGAAATGATAAACGCTGACCGAAGCCGCCGGCAGTGCAATCTGGAAGGAGTCTTTTTCCCGTGCAGGTGCTTTTCCTTCTTTGCAGCGGACTCGGTTCGGATGTTTCGCATCGTTGTAGTTCTGCGGATCTTTGGAGTACAGTGTTTTGGCCTCAACAAATTCCGGACACTGTTTGAATTTCAATTCGATTTTCTTTGATTCGCTGTAGCTTGTATTTACGAGGTTGACGTAGATATCATCATTTTTGATCGAAGCAAAGATGCAGACCTCAGGATCTTTGTTCTTTTCCTCAAAGCCAAGCGTATACGCACCCTGATGCACCTGATACATATCGAACACATCGTAGTTTGGTGTCAGAATACAATGCTCACCATCCGTCAGGAACAGGGAATTCAGGACATTGACAGACTGTGCCACACATGCCATGCGCACATCCCCGGTATTGCGGTGGAAGATGTCGAGCGTCAGTGCGGTTGTAACGGCATCGCGCATCGTACACTGCTGATACAGCGCCGGGCGCGCATTAAATGCACTGCTGTGCCAGTTGCCCCACTCACCGACAATCAGTTCACATTTTCTGGGTGCCGCCTGGAACGGACCCTCCGGTTTCGGAAGTGCCTCAAGACCAGCGTCTATCAGGCGGCGCTGCTCGTGAATGACATTTTCCAGCTCTTTGCATCCATTGATCACATCATACCACTGTTTCTCATCAAATTTCTTCTCGGTCTGAAGCTGCTTCAGATTCCAGTTGTAAAAATGGAGATCGTAGCCATAGAGAGACGGCATCCGGTATTTTCCCATTTCCTTAAAGAAATCTTTTGTCCACGCAGCACGTTCTTTCGGCTTATTTCCATCCGGGCCGCTGGCGATGCATTTCATGGAAAATGTCTGATCGCCGCCTCCAAACGACGGACAGGAGGAACTGAATTTCCGGTATTCGTTCGCATACATCTGCGGCGTCATTTTTCCGCCGCCGTCCCATACTTCATTTCCGATACCCCAGTATTCAATCTCGAACGGTTTTTCATGGCCGTTTGTTTTTCGTTCCTGCGAAAGTGCCGTCGGCTCTTTGCGGTTACAGTACTCCATCCACTCTCGCATCTCGGATGGAGAGCCGGTCATCATATTGATATTAAACCATGGCTTCGCGCCGATCATCTCGCAAAATTCCATCATCTCGTGCATACCGAACTGATTGGGATCCGTCTCGAAAGTACCGAAGTTTTCATTGTATGTAACCGGCCGCTGCTCCCGCGGACCTATGCCGTTCCGCCAGTGATATACATCCGCAAAACATCCGCCAGGCCAGCGGATCACCGGCGGGTGCAGCTTCTGAAATGCATCCACAAGGTCTTTTCGGATTCCATGATAATTCGGAATTTCCGAATCCTCTCCAACCCAGATTCCATCATAAATACAGGAGCCAAGAAACTCGATAAAGTGTCCCTGCAGTTCCGGGTAAATATATTTTTCTCCAGCTAATTTTCGAAACGTAATCTTCTGCATAAAAATCCTCCAAATGAAAGGGTGGTGTGTATTTTTGCTACTTTTCAGTATAGGACACTTTAAAGGAAAATACAATTTATTCTGAAAAGATCTCCGTAAAACTAGGATTTTCTGGTTTTACGGAGATCACAAATTTTTATGCTCTTTTTTTGCCTGCTCCCCTCGGCGGATTTACCCGTCGAAATTTTAGCGCCCGTTCTGGAGTCGTTTCCGGACAATCTTCATCAAATACAATAGGTTTTTCTTTTGCTGCTTTTAGTTCCCTTAATTCTTCTTCTGAAAAAGCGAGTTCTTTTATCAGGCTTTCTGTCATTTCTTTAGTATTTACCATAATAAAGCCCCCTTTCAAAATTGGTTGCATATCTTGCGGAGATTAATCTTGTCACATCTATTTCTGCCCCATTTTCATTTTTCCGTATTCTTTCCGTATACACTACAAACAAAACATCATCACTTTTTATATTTCCGATCATAATCTCTGTATTACGCTCTATTTGCGCTGTCCCTGCAGATAAATCACCTATGATATCATATCGATCTTCAACATTACTATTTTCCTCATCATAATATTCTATTCGATCATAATCAAAAAATACACGGGCAGCACTTTTAAATGAAATTCCATGTTTTTCTATATTAATTTTATTCTTTTTCTCATCATATTCGAAAATCATTCCACCAAGTGAAAATGTTACAGTTTTGCTATTCTCCAATGATTACCTCCGATTTCAGTATTTTACTGTTTTTATCGTATCATCTTTTCTTTTCTGCGTCAATGCATGATGTTAATTCACAAATTGCAATTCTCTACTTGACATCTGATATTATCAGTGATATATCAATAGTATAATCAGAAAGAAATGCAAGATTTACCAGTTGATAACGCATAAAAAACTATACAGGAGAATTTTCATGGATCAGAAATTATATGACAGTTATGTAAAGATTTTAAAAAACGAGCTTGTTCCGGCGCTTGGCTGTACAGAGCCGATTGCCATTGCATATGCGGCAGCAAAAGCACGCGAAGTACTCGGACAGATGCCGGAATCGATCGAGCTTTGCTGCAGTGGAAACATCATCAAAAACGTAAAGGGTGTTAAAGTTCCAAACTCCAATGGCCTGAAGGGAATTGATGTTGCGGCAACGCTTGGCGTCGTCGGAGGCTGTGCCGAACGTGAACTTGAAGTACTTGAAGATGTGACCGAAGCAGATATTGAAAATACAAAAAAGCTGGTACAGCAGGGATTCTGTACCTGTACTTTAAAAGAAGGCGTAGAAAATCTCTACATTGTTGCAAAAGTCATTGCCGGAGAGCACAGTGCAGAAGTAACAATTGTAAACCGTCATACTCTGATTTCACGCATCGTAAAAGATGGTGAGATACTTTATCAGATTGCGGCTCATGAGGATTCCCCTGAATACGTTGATAAAAGTGTGCTGAACGTCAAGGATATTCTTGAATTTGCCGATACTGTGAAGATCGAAGACATCAAAGAAATTCTTGACCGTCAGATCACCATGAACTCTGCCATTTCCGATGAAGGTCTCCGTCATCCATACGGTGCACAGGTTGGCCGCACGCTGCTGAATGAATACGGCAATGACGTAAAAATCCGCGCCCGCGCCCGTGCAGCGGCAGGCTCCGATGCGCGTATGAGCGGCTGCTCTCTTCCGGTCGTCATCAATTCCGGCAGCGGAAACCAGGGCATGACCGTTTCCCTTCCTGTCATTGAGTTTGCAAAAGAATGGAACGTTTCCCAGGAAAAACTGTACCGCGCACTCGTTGTCAGCAACCTGATTGCGGTTCATCAGAAAAAATATATTGGAAGTCTTTCCGCTTACTGCGGCGCCGTCAGCGCAGGCTGTGGAGCCGGTGCCGCCATTACCTATCTTTCTGGCGGAACTTATGAAGATGTCAGTCTGACGATCGTCAACACCATTGGAAACGTCGGCGGTATTGTCTGCGACGGCGCAAAATCCTCCTGTGCGGCGAAAATTGCATCCGCTGTTGACGCTGCTATTCTCGCCCACTACATGGGCCAGCATCACAGAAGTTTCCAGCCGGGCGAAGGTATCGTGCGGGAAGATGTCGAGGATACGATCAAGAGTATGGGATACATCGGAAGAGTCGGCATGAAAGATACCGATACGGAGATCCTGAATATTATGATCGACCGTGTGGATATTGACGAAGTGTGTAAATAACGAAAGTATTACGATAGACAGCCATCTGGACAAACTTGCACAGATGGCTGTTTTTATATTGCTCTTTCTGTCCATACAAAAACCCGCTGCGACGCCCTCTGTCGAACAAAATTTCCGATAAATTGTGACACACATCTTGTGGAAAGCTTTTTTCAAACAGGCTCTGATTTTGATTAGCAGTCCCTGTCACATCCCATAATTCAGTTTCAACTTTGCAAAGAAGTCTCTCAACGTCAGCTCCGCATTCGGATCATGGTAAACGCGGATTTTGCGGTTCTTTCCGGTGAAGTGATAGCTCATGTCCTCATAGCTGATTTCCGGCGCTTCTACCATTTCATAGAGATCGGTACGCTGTACTTCTGCCAGCAGAAGTCCCACTGTCGGAGAATCGCCAAGGCCCCAGATTTCGCCGTGCGGCCATTCCTGAAACTGATAGAAGGTGTTGTTAAAGTCTACCATCTGCTGATACAGATAATTTCCAATTTCTCCACATGGCTGAACATTAAGCTGCAGCTCGGCAAGAGAAACTGTTACTTTCTTGTATACGGTAGACGGAACCTGCCATACCTTCATGCCGGATTTCATCACAACGTTTGCAGCTGCGATATCCTGGCGGAGGTTGAACTCTTCTCCCCCTTCCGGATACGGTGCTCCGCCGATCCAGATGGCGGTCATGCGGTCTGCGATTTCCGGTTTCATCAGAAGTGCGGAGGCAACGTCGGTCAGTGCTCCCTGGCAGGCGATGAACAGCGGATGCGGATCATCTTTCATGGCTTCTTCGGCGATCAGCTTTGCGCCATCCGACACGGCCGGAGTCTGCTCGTCCTTCATCGGAAATTCCGATCCTTTGCAGACCGGGCATACGCCCTGCCGATCCATCAGATCCAGCACTTTATTGACCTCGTCCATGCTCGCCTGTGCTGTGTGGCCATCGCCGTAATCGCGGGAGAACATGTTGAAGTGACACGGAACGATGCCTTTCAGAATAAACATCGGTGTCATCAGGTGATGTGCCAGTGCGAACTGGTCGTCCGCCTCATTTTTGCAGTCTGTGCTGACAATCATACGCACGCGTTTGTTGTCCGGCACGGAAAATGTGTAATTCATTTTTTTCATAGTAAATCCTTTCTGCTGTAAAAGCCAAAAACATACAAAGCAATCCGCCCGAAGACCGCACAGCTTTACGGTTTCCGGGCGGATTTGCCTTAGATCTAATTATACCTAATGTTGATCTTTCGTTAGTTTGCTTCTTTTGCTGCTGCAATCGTATCAAGGTTAGACTGCGGAGTTTCTGTAGCTCCTCCGTTTTCATCCAGCCATTTATCCAGCTGCTCCTGTTTTGCATCCATAACAGTCTGCAGTCCGGCTGCATACAGCGCATCATTCAGTTTCTGGAGTGTTTCTTCTACACCAGCAACTCCGACAGAGCCTGTCTCAAGTGCTGGACGATACGTATTCAGTGCATTCTGCAGAGCTGTGATCTGTGTAGAGTATTCAGAAGAATCCCACATAAATCCGTATGCCGGTGAATACTGTGCCCAGTCGTTATGGTGCTGCAGTTTATCCCAATAATTTGCATCCTTGGAACCATCATTCCATACGTATGTGTTAAACTGATTGCCCATAAACCATCCTGTATTCTGATGATATTTAAAGTTAGAAGCATCTTCACCATCTACATAATAAGCAGTACCATCATCCAAAACTTTATAGTTTACATCCTGAATACCATTCTGCCACAGATTCATAACCTCCGGATCTGTATACAGCGCGGAGATAAACTTAAAGGCCATTTCCGGATCCGCACTGTTGGTTGCGATACCAGTATCATAAAAACTTACGTTTGTAGTTGAATATCCACCTTCTACATCCTGTCCAAAATACATTGCATAGCAGTCTGTTCCTGTAGATGCCTTTGCCTCAACAAGATAGCCCGGTTTAATTGCTGACATATAAGAGAACGTATTTCCGGCTTTCATCATAACTGCAGATCCCTGTGTATCCGTCAACGCATCCGGATAAATGTATCCTGCATCAAACCATTCCGCCAGCTGGGTTACTGCTTCTTTGTAAGTATCGGTTTCAAACTCATTCACTACGGTTGTGGAGTCATGATCAGCCTCCCAGTCCAGAACACCGAACTGATCCGCTAACTCGTCGAAAAATGCAAGACGTCTCATCGGGCTTGCACTTCCCTGCAGATACAGAGGTGTCATTTCCGGATGTGCTTCTTTTACTTTCTTGAAAATTTCAGTTGCAACCGACCAGTCATACACTTTTCCGGTGTATTCATCCTGATTCAGCTCCAAACCATATTCTTCTGCGATACCAAGCTCATCACAGATATCTGCTCTCATAGTCAGACCACCAAGTTCAACCGATTCCTTCTGTGCCGGGAAGCCGAACAGAATACCATTCATGGAACCTACCGTTGCATTTGCCTCACCAAGTACATCCTTAATGGCCTGTCCTTCCGGAGTATCCATATATTGATTCATGTCGACAATACCATTCATTGCAATCCAACTGGAAGCATTGCTGTAATAAATTGGCATAACATCCAGCTCATCACCACCGGAAATCATCAGCTGAATCGTCTGCTGATATTCTGCATACTGCAGTGGAAGAAATTCCACTTCAATATGGTATTTCGGAATCATATATTCATTCAATGCATCCTGTACTGCAGTACGTGCTGCGTCATCCTGCTCGTAGAACTCGACGAAGGCAAATACGAGATGATAAGGATTTTCTTCCGTATACTCACCAAGCTCTGTTTTTGTTACGGAAGCATCTGCCTCGCCAGATGCCGATGCTGTTGATGTTGTTCCAGAAGAGCTCTTGGATGAGCCGGAAGTGTCTCCACTGTTTCCGCAGCCGACAAGCAGGCCGCCCACCATTGTCGCTGCCAGAAAAGCAGCAAGCATTTTTCTTTTCATATAAAAATTCCTCCTTAAAATAAGTTTATCACGAAGCAGCCCTTTTCGCTGCTAATGATTCATTCCATCTGTATCAGCCTTTGACTGCACCAAGAGCGATACCTTTTGCATAATATTTCTGGAAAGATGGGAAAATCAGCATAATTGGCAGAATTGCTACAAATGCGATTGCCATCTGGATTCCCGTTGCCGGAATGGTCGATGCAGCTGCTGTCACATTCGAGTTGGAGCTCTGTGTCAGGAACTGAATATTCTGTACCATCTGGTTCAGAAGGTTCTGTACGTTGTACAGACCTGTATTCTTAACGATATAGTACAGACCATTGGTCCAGTCATTCCAGTAAGCAAGGCCTGCAAAGGTGCCCATTGTTACCAAGATCGGTTTTCCAAGCGGAAGTACGATTTTCCAGAAGATGGTAAACTGGCTTGCACCGTCAATCTCTGCCGCCTCGTATAATCCATCCGGAATGCTTGTGGTAAAATAAGTTCGAATCATCATAACATTCCATGCAGAAAGCAGGAAGTTTGGAAGCAGCTGTGCAAAAATCGTATCTTTGATATGGAAGGTACCTGTCCACATAATGTAAGATGGAACGATACCGCCGTTGAACAGCATGGTAAAGAACACGAAGAACATCATCACATTTCTGCCCGGAAGATTTTTTACTGACAAAGGATAGGCCATCAGAGCAGACAGAAGGACATTCAACAGAGTTCCGACTACCGTGACACCAATACTTACTCCATAGGCCTTCAAAATCTGACCTCCGGATTTGATGATGTAGGAATAGGACGCGAGGGAGAACTTCTTCGGAAAGAAGGAGTATCCATTCGCTACCAGTGTGTTTTCATCTGTAATAGAAGACATAAATAACAGAATAAACGGTAAGATAATGGCAAGCGTCCAGATAATCATGACAGCGTTTGCTAAAATCTGATATTTGGAAAATGGTTTTTCTTTCATACGTGATCTCCTTAGAACATTGCGTTTTCTTTGCTGACTTTACGTACGATTCCGTTTGCGGTAAGGACAATGATAAATCCGATGATGGACTGATAGAAGCCGGCTGCTGCAGACATTCCGACATTTCCGGATTTCATCAGGCCGCGGTATACGTAGGTATCAATAACATTGGTTGCCGAGTACAGAAGTCCTGAATCACGTGGTACCTGATAGAACAGACCGAAATCGGAATAGAAGATACGGCCGACACTCATCAATGTCAGGGTGATTACGGTTGGTTTCAGGAATGGAAGCGTAATGTTTTTGATCTGCTGCCATTTGGTTGCGCCATCCAGAGAAGCTGCCTCATACAGAGACGGATCAATGCCATTGATGGTAGATATGTAGATCAGACATCCATATCCTACACCCTTCCAGGTATTTACAAAAATCAGAATGAACGGCCAGTATTTCGGTTCTGCATACCAGTTCACAGCATCTTTTCCAAGTGCACTTAAAATCGAATTGTTTACAATACCTGTACTCTGACTTAAAAATGCATATACAATGTAGCCAAGAATAACAGCCGACATCAGATATGGAAACAAGATTGCACTCTGATAAATTTTCTTTAATTTTTTATTAAACGTATCGCAGATAAAGATTGCAAAAATAATTCCGACTACCGTGTTCAGAACAATAAACGCCAGATTGTAAAGTAACGTATTTCTTGTAATAGTCCATGCATCCGATGATGCAAACAGAAATTCAAAGTTCGCCAGTCCGCAGAACGGGCTCTTCCAGATTCCCAAACGGGCATTGTACTTCTTAAATGCTACGATAATGCCTGCCATCGGAATATAATTGTTAATGAGCAGATAGATCGCGCCTGGAAGGAACATCAGATACAGCGGAAGGTATCGTTTGAATTTTGCTGCTTTGCTGTGGCTGCTCCCGGATGATGCATGGGATTTTTTTAAAGATGCCATGTTTTTCCTCCTCGTTTCCTCTTTGTTTTCTCGTTTTTTTGTCGTTGCAAGTATGTTCGAACAAAATTGCTTTGACTATCAACTGTTGTTATTATATAATTTTAATAAACTTTTTAGCAATTCACATTGCTTAGGTTTTATTGCACTTTTCTTAGAATCTATGTGCAAATTATATATAATTACGGAGGCATCCTTCTTGAATTCATCAAAACATCGTACTTTTTCACTAAACTTCAATTTTTTTGACCACACTATGCACAAACACAAAATATATTCCCTAAAGAAAAAAGCATTTTGGTATTGGATGCGTATTTTAATAATGTTCAGTATTTTATTGCTGTTTTTAATTTTTTATATTTCCAAACAGCTTCAGCATGAAACCTACCAGGGAATTCATCAGACAATGGATCTTTATGTCCAGCAGTTAAATAAGAGTATGGAAACTGCTGAAAACTGTCTCTGGGAATTCGCTAATAACAATACTGATGTTGTCGATACGATCACTTCCAAAAACAACCCAAACGCAGTGATTTCCCAGATTAAAGCCTCCAGGCTTTTGGATAATACTTTAAGTTACATGACAGACATTGACGGTATGTTTGTTTATGGAAAAGCAAACGACCATTTTGTCTGCCGCTATAAAAATGGGGGCTCCAATGACTGTAGTTCCTACATGAAAAAGCTTTTACGTCAGTCGGGAGAGGACGCCTCCGCTCTCAACTTCAAGAGTTGGTATTATATAGAGCTGGAACGCCATACCTATCTGATCCGAATTATCAATGATCTCCATGGCTATCTTGGTGCCTGGATCCGTCTGGATGAACTGAATACTCCATTTGATGATTCAAATACCATTTTTCTGTTTGCTGATGAAAATGGTATTCCATACGACAACGAAAGCTGGTCCGATTTTAAACTGTCTACCGACTTTTCTACCCAGAAACCTCATCGGATCCGCGGAAAGGACGGTATACAATATTTACAGGTCGCTGAAAAGCTTCCTTCTTCTACCTGCTCCTTAAATGCACTCATCCCCTCCGAAGAAGTCAACACTCCTATTTACAATATGCTCAAGCTTCTGCTCGGGGGTGCTCTGCTGATTTTCGTGGTTTCTCTTTTATGGACCGTTTCCTATGAACACCTGATTTCAAAGCCTCTTGATCTGATCCGGAAAATGGCATCACAGGTCAAAGAGGAACAACAGGTGCCGCACCCGGATCTTTCCAATGAGCGGTGTGAGGAGGTTCTGGAAATCGGTGAAACACTGAATAAGCTGATGAATCGAATTGAGAAGTTAAAAATCAATGTTTATGAGGATAAATTAAATCTGAAGGCACTGGAGATTCAGTATCTGAAATCCCAGGTAGCGCCGCACTCTCTGATCAACTGTCTCTCCGCAATCGCATCAATGCCATTCACGGAAGAAGGAAGGCGGCTCACAAATGAATTCGTCCGCACACTTTCGAATCATTTGCGGTACACCCTGCAGGATAAGACAGCCGTTCCTTTGAAAGAAGAACTGAAATACGTAGAAAATTTTCTGGAGATGACAGAACTGCGGTTTCCAGGCTGTCTGAACTGGGAAATCCATGTGGATGAGAAATGCAGGAATGCTTCTGTTTTTCCGATCATTCTGCTGATGTTTACAGAAAATACCATCAAGCACAACATGATCATGGGCGAAGAGCTCCGTGTCCGTATCACCGGCAGCCTTGTGGAGCGCAATGGTGAAAAATATGTGGTTCTCACTCATCTCGACTCCGGCAGTGGTTATTTTGAAGAGGATCTGGAATACCTGAACCGGCCAGTTTCCCAGCAGGTTCATGACTTTGATGGAAAAAAAATCGGAACCTACAATCTGCTCAAACGGCTTTATCTTGTTTATGGAGAAAAAGCCCATGCGCATTTTTCCAACGAACCCGGATGGGGTGCAAGATCAGAGGTTACGATTCCATACATTCCATACCGGGAGGATGGCAATCCGCCGGAAAGCAAAATTGAAACATCGGAACCTCTTTTTTCACATGCTTCCGACACACCTCAGGTCCCCGGCAAAAGAAACGAGAGCTAAAGCTTGTTTGAAAAAGGCTTTCGGCTTGCTTTTTGTAACGATTCAAATCCATGCGAAACGGAAGAAAGGAACAGGGCTTTTACAATGAACATTTTAGTAGTGGATGATGAATATTATATTGTGAAAAACATTATCGAAACGACAGACTGGTCGGCGCTCGGGATTGAGCAGGCGTTTCCTGCCTACAGTGCCAGCCAGGCAAAACGAATTTTTGAGGGTTCCCAGGATATTGATATTCTTTTGACTGACATTGAAATGCCGCGCGAAACCGGTCTGCAGTTAGCGGAATGGCTTCATGAGAACGATTTTCATCCCATCGTACTCGTTCTGACCGGCCATCAGCGATTTGATTATGCGCAGGAAGCGCTGAATTTACATATTTTCTCCTACCTGTTAAAGCCAATCGACCCGGATCAGCTTATGGAAAAGCTGGCGGCGGCTGTGCAGGAGGTGAAGAAAAATGCATGGTATGAGAAGGAGCGGCTGAATATGGAAGAGCACCTCTCCACCGATACCTCGGACCCGATCAGCGTCATCAAGGACTATATCCGTTCGCATCTTTCCGATCCTGAACTGGGCCGCACCTCCATCGCCGAGGAAATCCACATGAACCCGGATTACCTGTCCCACATTTTCAGTACGAAGACAGGAGCATCGCTTAGCAGCTACATCATGGATGAACGCATGGCAGCCGCAAAACGCCTGCTTGCCACCACAAGCTTCTCCCCCCAGCAGATCTGCGACCAGGTCGGAATCGCAAACGTTTCCTACTTTTACCGGCAGTTCAAGAAAAGCAGCGGGGTGACACCGCAGCAGTATCGGGAGAGGCATTTTCATGGATAATCACGAGCCCTGGAGCGTGCCTGAAAAAGGTCTCCAGCGCGCAAAAAAACAGAGTGTATTGGAATTTTTCGTTCCTATGCACTCTGTTTCATTTCTCACCCGCAAAAATCCGCCAGATCCTCTTTCAGATAATTCAGCGTTTTCTCCAGATCTTTTTCCCGAATACTCTGCATGATATCGGTATGATGTGCAATATCCAATGCCGGATTCACGTTGGACCATGTCTGCCAGTAAAACTGAGCATAAGCACGTTTTAAGACGTTCATGGTTCGCTCGAGTTCCTGATATGCATAAGCATTTCCGGAGAAGGAGATTAATTTCAGATGAAATGCCGTATTCGCCTCCCAGTGATCCCATACGCTGTCGGTGCTCTGTTTGCATCTCTCATCAATCTCGGCAAGCTCCGCCAGATTTTCTTCGGTGATATGTCCGATCGACTGACGAAGATATCCGCCCTCGAGAACAAGGCGGAAATCCAGAATATTCTGTGCCTCTTCGCGGGACACGCTGACAACCTGGTAGCCGAAGCGCGGGAAGCTGCGGAGGATTCCCTCATTGCAGAGCGTCACAAGGGCTTCACGGATCGGTGTCTTGCTGCAGCCGAATTTCTGTACCAGCTCCTGCTCGTTGATAATTTGATTGGGTTTATATTCATCGGTAAAAATGCCGTTCAAAATGGCCTGATATACCATATTTTTAAGGCTTTCCTGTTGTTTTTTCATAAGGGGAAACTCCTTATCTTTTATTTTCTTCACTTTTGCGCATCCTGATTTTTTTCTTCTCCAAATGCGCCCTGTTTTTTATCTTAACAAATTTTTTTTTGCTTGTAAATGCCGTGCTCCCAGATTTTTACCGGTAAAAAAGAGGAAAATGATGTTTTCACCATTTTCCCTCTTCTGTTCCCTCATTGGACGTTATCGCTTATTCTGTCTGCCGTCAGATTACATACTCATTCGACTTCTGCATCTGCCATTCCACCAGATCTGCCAGCGTAATATTGTCCACCACACTGTTGATGGCATCGTTCAGTTTTTTCCAGAGCATCACCGTAACGCACTGATCTTCCCTGCCGCAGTCGGCGCCGTCTTCTACACAGTCCACCGGCGCAAGGCTGCCCTCGGTCAGACGCAGGATCATGCCCACGGTATATTCTTCCGGCTTTCGTTTCAGGGAATAACCGCCCGCCGGGCCGCGCACACTTTTTACGAAACCAGCTTTATTCAAAATCGAGATGATCTGTTCCAGATATTTTTCCGAAATCTCCTGCCGCTTTGCCACATCTTTCAAACGCACCGGTTCGCCGGTATTGTTGAGTGCCAGATCCAGCATCAGACGAAGCGCATACCGTCCTCTTGTCGAAACTTTCATTTTATTTCCTCCGAATATATGTCATGATAAAAATACCTTCTTTTATTTTATTCCATATTCTCTACATATTCAATAGGAAATATAACACAAACCCAAAGCATGTCCGAAAAATGCAATAACTTTTTATCCGCTTTCCATGCTTACTTATCATCTCAAATCCTGCGCAATCTCTTCTCCCATCTTCTCTACCGCATCCACAATCTCCCGGATCTGCTCTCCGGTAATTCCATCGATATGCACGCCACCGGTGCAGACGGTCACGGTACGGCAGGCACAACAGATTTTTTCCGCCAGCATCCGGCACAGTACCTCATCTTTATGTCCGGTGCGGTTCCATACCGAGGAAGTCGCACTCCAGCTCCCGTCTCCGGTCAGCGATTCCCGTGGTACGGCCTGCACCACACAGCCGATATGCGGCTTTTCTCCTCCGGCGAGACAGATCTGAAAATCTTCACCGATCTTCATTACCGTCACTTCCATCGTGCATCCTGTAGCTGTTGTCTTTTTTGTCAGCATCCTTTCCATCTCCGGTACTCCTTTACTTCCACGCCGAACGGCAAAAGCAGTTTGGCCGCAAGATGTGTCACCATATCGTCGATGGACTCCGGTTTCTGATAAAAGGTCATCATCGGCGGAACAATCCATACATTTGACAATCTCGACAGTTCGTACAGATTCCGCAGATGAATTTCACTCATCGGTGTCTCCCGCGCTGCCAGTACAAGCGGGCGTTTCTCCTTGATCGTCACATCCGCCGCACGCAGCAGCAGATTGTCGGTGTATCCGCTTACAATTCCTGCCGCTGTTTTCATGCTGCACGGCACAATCACCATGCCTTCTGTCCGGTACGACCCGCTCGCCGGGCCTGCACCGATGTTGTCCTGCTCGAGCACTTCATCTGCCAGCGCTTCCACCTGCGAAACACTCCAGTCTGTCTCCTGTTCCAGCGTCAGCTTTGCACTGCGGCTCATCACCAGAAGGGAACGGTATTCCTCACTATCCCGCAGAATTTCAAGGCACTTCATCAGCAGCGGCATTCCACTCGCCCCGGAAGCGCCAACTACAATCCGTTTTTCCACAGCCATCCGTCTCGTTCCTTCCTTTTATCCACAGATTCCATCGATCCATGCGAATAACTCGTCGAGGTCGTAGTCGCCTGCATGCGGCGTATTCCATGGGGAATGGTAATCAACCTCACAGCCCGCCTCGCGCAGTTTTGCCGTCAGCATTGCCGAGATCACCAGAGAGGTGTCGCGGTCGCACTCGCCGTGGCGGATGCGGAAATGCTGTGCTTTTTCTGCTTTTTCATCCAGAATGTATTCCATTGGATTCATCATTTTCACAACTTCTGCTTCCGCACACGCGCCCTGTGCTTTCGTGTGTGCTGTGCTGTATTCCGTGAAGTGACGGCAGTTTGTCGTCTCGTTTCCAAACAGATCATTCTCCGGGCTTTCCAGATCCAGCGCATCAAAAGCAGGTGCCGTTTTCATCCGGGTGATGTCTTTGACATAAGCGGTAAAATCCATGCCCTGCACTTTGCCGTTCTCGACGATCAGCCATGGTTTATCTGATAAATCCACACCCTGGTCAGACGCTCTCTGCGCAGATTCCATCACAACGCGTTTTACATATTCCTTCAGGGATCCTTCTCCATCTGCATCAAGTGTCAGTGGATCTCCGTTTTCATCCTTCAATCCAAGGCTGTTTACATATGCCGGAAACATTGCTTTTTCCTCTGCTGAAACAAGGATCTGTTCTTTCGTCATCTCGCCATCCACCGGTGTGAAAACCGGGCGGCCGCCCTCATCCATTTTCATGTTGGCACGGTGAAAATCATTTACTCCGCAAAATTCCCATTCATACGCCATGTCTGCGTGTTCAAGGTTTGTGATCGGGCAGTAGCAGGAAGCCGCAAACACGTTATCTCCGGCATCCGCCGCGCCAAGTGCCTGCAGATACGGCTCATAGTCCGGGTGATTTCCCGTGCTTCCCATCAGGGATGACAGCGCACCTCCGGCACTCGTTCCATTGGTGATAATTTTGCTCGCATCGCCAGGCAGCTCATCCGCGAAGAAGTGGAGATATCGCACGGCCGCTTTATAATCAACCACGCAGGATGGTGCTTTTCCGTTGTACCGGCCATCTGCCCCCTTCTGCACTCTGCCGCGGATTGCCGGGGATGCCACAACATAGCCGTGCTGCAGTGCACGAAAAATCGTGTTGGGTCTGCCCTGTAAAAATGGATTCGTTCCAGGCTCATCCGCCGGACCCGGCATGTAGCCGCCGACCGTATTCGGCATGAAAACCGGCGCGCTCCCTAAATCATAGCCATGCAGGGATGCTCCCTCATAATAGCATTCCGGCACAAAAAGATTCATCTTCTGAAACTCTTCATTAACCGGTTTTTCCACATAAATCAGGTCGCGGAACGCCCGAAACCGGATCGTCTCGCCACACAGTGTTACTTCTTCTATTGTATAATCATTTTTCTCAAATTTCAGCATACCAGGCTACTCTCCTTTTTTAACAAAATATACTTTTTAGAACACAATATAACATTTTTTTTGCAAAACATGCTTTTATTCCTCGTCCAGCCAGTGTTTCGGATCAACTTCCAGAAACCTCGCCCGCACAAATCTTTTCTTCTGATCATACGGCACGGTACAGTCAAAAATTGTCTTGCATGCAATTCCGTGATCGCGGATCGATGGCGAACACGTCGGATCGTTTGACGGATCGAGCGGATGACACCGGACACCTGGGATCGTGATGATATCCGCATCGCCCTGGAATCGTGTGTTCATTGCCCAAAGGACATCGTTCATATCGAAGCAGTCCACGTCCTCATCCACGAGAAATACATGTTTCAGTTCACTGAATGCAGAAAAAGCCAGCAACGCCGCCTGACGCTGTCTTCCCTCATCACTTGGACCAAGCTTTTTAAACTGAAGAACAGCCATATATTTTCCGCCGCCCGCAGAACCACAGTACACATTCTGGAGTCGTCCCGGCATTGCTTTTTCTACCATGCCATAGATACTCGCTTCCGTCGGAATGCCCGCCATGGAAACATGTTCCTCGCTTGGTCCGATGCAGGTCTGCATGATCGGATTTCGCCGATGTGTTACCGCTTTTACTTTAATCAGGCGGCACTGATCGCTCGCCGGACCGGTATAACCCGGAAATTCCGGCATGGCGTAACCGGTGTGGCTGTTCTGATCTTCCTGCACACGCACGCCCGGGATAACCTCGCCCTCGATCACATACTCTGCATTCGCAATTGCCATCTCATTTACCGAAACGCAATGGCACAGTTCCACCGGCTCTTTCCGCAGCGCACCTGCAACCGAAAGCTCATCGTAACCAAGCGGTGTTGTCGGCGGCTCAAAGCAGGAACCGATCTCAATCGCAGGATCGACGCCGATGCTGATGGAAATCGGCAGTTTCTGGCCAAGCTCCTCCGCACGGTCTGCCATCGCGCCGATATGGCGTGCACCCGGCGTGAAGAAAATCGAAAGTTCGTCTTTTCCCTGAATACAGAGACGGTGAATCGTCACATCGTGCAGCCCGGTATCCGGGTGAGAAGCGTAACACATGCCAAGCGTGATGTACGGGCCTGCGTCATCCGGCGTGTTGGTCGGTGCCGGGACGAGGCGGTTCAGATCAAAATCGGGATCCGTCGCCAGATGCACAACCTCCTGACACGGCGGCGAACCCTGAAATTCCACTGGTGCAACCGGCTTTTCCACGCTGTGATACAGCATTTTCCCAAGATTCTCCGGCTCACAGTCCAAAAGTGCAGCCACACGCTTCCGGCTCGCCAGGACACCGATCGCAACACTTGCGTCCGGGTGGCCTTTGATATTGCGGAAAATCATTGCCGGTCCTTCTTTCGTCGGACGTTTTACCGTTCCGCCCGCGCCGACATAGCGGTAAACTCCGGCAAGCTCCGCCATCGGATCAACTGCAACATCCGTCTCGGCAAGCTGTCCCGGCATATTTTTCAATCGTTCCAGCGCACTGCGCAGATCTCTTACTTTTTCAGCCATAATCATTCTCCTTATTCCCCAAATCAAAACTATCTCATAGAATGTTCTTTTTTGTACTCCATTCAGCCAGCAAATCCATCGGATCCTCTCCATCCACTTTCCCTGCTGCATGTTTTATCCTTTTTTATTTTAAAAAGAAACCTTTGTGGAATCAATTCGATCTGTGGTACAATTGTTTCCAGAATGGAATGAATGAAATGGAATGATTTTCAAAAGGAGGTTCTCTCTTATGACCATGGAACAGATCGACTTTTTTCTGATGACCGTCCGATGCGACACTTTTTTAGAAGCTGCAGAAAATCTTCATATCGCACAGTCCACGCTCTCGAAGCAGATCCAGAAGCTGGAATCCGAACTGAATCTCACCCTCTTCGACCGCACCCGCCGCCAGGCGGTTCTGACTCCGGCAGGCGAGCTGTTCTGCCAGGAAGCCTCAGAGCTCTCCCGCCAGTATCATCAGATGCTGCAGAAAATGCGCCACTTTAAAGAGTCGGAACGCCAGCCGCTCCGCGTCGGCTCTCTTCCGTTTCTGACGCAGTATCATCTCACCTCCCGCATCCGCGCTTTCGCACATACGCATCCGGAGGTTGAACTGATGCTGGAAGAGTGTGAAGAAAACGAGCTGATGGACGGTCTGCAGTCCGGTCGTTTTGATCTTGTCATTGCACGGGATTCCATGATTTCACCGCAGAAATATCACTTTGTACCTCTCGCAAAGGATCGTCTCTGTGTGATGCTCCCCATCGATCATCCGCTTGCAGAAAAATCTTCCCTGACAATCGCTGACATTGCCAGAGAACCTCTGATTCTTATGCATCCCTATACCTCGATTTATCAGCTCTGTATGCAACTATTTGAAAAGGCAGACCAAAAACCGCACATCCTGCGCACTGCCCGCCTGGAATCCATGATAAGCTCCGTGGAAGTCGGCGAAGCCTTAAGCCTGTTTGCCGGGAGTAACTTTGCATTGTTCCACCACCCAAACGTCACCGCCGTTCCTCTGCGCGACGCACCGCCTCTTGTGATCGGTGCCGCGTATCCGCTCAAAATGAAAGCATTAAAAAAGCCGGGAAATATCTCTGCACAGACGCTGAAATCATTTGTCTTTTTTATTCAAAATCCCGTATAAAAACACGCTTCTGGTGCTTTCAAACATGCCAGCGGCGTAACGCTGACGCAGCATGAGACAGACCTATGGTTAATAGCAGGCAAAAACAAAAATAGCTGGTAAAATGTCTGACGATCGCCGGAACCGATATTTACCATCCGACCCAGGATGATCTGACCGGTGCGGAAATCGCGTTTGGCGGTGATATGATTCGTTCTCTGAAAAACGACAACTATCTTGTTATGGAAACCGAGGCACAGGGATTTCCAGGATGGACGCCATACAAGGGCCAGCTCCGCCAGCAGGCTTACAGCCATCTTGCCTCCGGTGCGAACAGCGTCATGTACTGGCACTGGCATTCGATTCATAATACGCTCTGGCATCATAATTTCCCATGCGGTTTATCTAAACCCAAAAAAGAAGCATGTTTGTTTTTTCAAACACGCTTCTTTTTTTTGTATGCTTTTTTATATTCTCTTTTACTTTGTATCCTTTTTACTGAACTGCCTCAAATGCCTCATCCAGATCCTCGATGATATCGTCGATGTTCTCGGTACCGATGGAAAGACGGATGGTGTTTGGTTTGATTCCCTGATCCAGCAGTTCTTCCTCGGTGCACTGGCTGTGTGTAGTGGTTGCCGGATGGATCACCAGAGATTTTACGTCGGCAACGTTAGCCAGCAGGGAGAACAGCTCCAGATTGTCGATGAAATCTTTTGCTTTCTGTGCATCGCCTTTGATTTCGAAGGTGAAGATGGAACCGCCGCCGTTCGGGAAGTATTTTGCGTACAGTGCCTGCTGTGTTGGATCTTCGGATACAGACGGATGATGTACTTTTTCTACCTGCGGCTGGCTCTCCAGATATTTTACAACCTTCAGCGCGTTCTCTACATGACGCTCTACACGGAGAGACAGTGTCTCAAGTCCCTGCAGAAGCAGGAAGGAATTGAACGGAGAAAGCGTAGCTCCGGTATCACGAAGAAGGATCGCACGTACTTTTGTAACGAATGCAGCAGGTCCAACTGCTTTTGTAAAGCTGATGCCGTGGTAGCTCGGGTTTGGCTCGGTCAGGGATGCGAATTTGCCGGATCCCTCCCAGTCGAATTTACCGCTGTCTACGATCACACCACCAAGGGTAGTTCCGTGACCGCCGATAAATTTAGTTGCGGAATGAACAACGATGTCTGCGCCGTACTCGATCGGACGAACGAGGTATGGAGTTGCGAAGGTATTATCGACAACCAGCGGAATTTTGTTCTCATGCGCAATTTTTGCAAGTGCTTCGATATCGACAACATCAGAGTTCGGATTTCCGAGGGTCTCGATGTAGATGGCTTTTGTGTTCTCCTGAACGGCTGCGCGAACCTCATCCAGATCAAATACATCAACAAATGTGGTGCTGATGCCGTACTGCGGAAGGGTGTGTGCCAGCAGGTTGTAGGAACCGCCGTAGATGTTCTTTGCGGATACAATATGGTCGCCCTTCTGTGCCAGGTTGATGATGGTGTAGTTGATGGCTGCTGCTCCGGAAGCTACTGCAAGTGCCGCAACGCCGCCCTCCAGTGCTGCCATTCTCTGCTCGAAGACGTCCTCTGTCGGATTAGTCAGACGACCGTAGATGTTTCCTGCATCCTGAAGTCCGAATCTTGCTGCCGCGTGATCGGAGTTATTGAATACGAAAGAAGAGGTCTGATAGATCGGAACTGCTCTTGCTCCGGTTGCCGGATCCGGATTTTCCTGTCCTACGTGAAGCTGTAAGGTTTCAAATTTAAGATTTCTTTCTGCTCTTGTTTTTTTGCTCATGATTGTATTCTCCTGTTCTGTTTTTCGTTTTTCTATTTCTTTTCATGTCCGATTTTCTATTATCTATCGGAACCGGTTGTCATCCTGTTCTGTCCATGCTGCAATGCGGCTCCGTTTTCTTTCGGTTTTATCTGCTTACGCTGCAACACATGACATCATAGATCACGATTCGATTCTCTGCGAAAACTGCTCTCATTTCCTTCGCTTCCTCTCGTTTTTGTGATATTTCCTATCTGTTTACAAGGATTATTATAGCGACAGTCTTCTGCTTTGTCCAATATAGAAAATTGATGGCCAGTTATAGGTTTTTCCTATAGCCATTCTTTATCTCTACTCTTTTTTCTTCTAAAATTCCTATATCCAATCACGCTGCATAAAACAAGGTAACAAACGCAATTCATCTCCCACAGGCTGGGACTCGCAGCTTGCTCATAACCGAATAGCTGCTTCGCAGCTTATCAGGAGTGGCTTGTACCACTCCTGATACAAGCAAGTCCCCACCCACTGCTTATTGCTTTTCGCAATGGAAGCAGGGGACTTACTTGATTCGGTTAAAGTCTTCTTGTTTCTCCCTTTTCTTACAGCACAAGCTCCTTATATTTCCGAATTTCTTCCAAATACTGCTGTCCCAGTGCGCTGATCGACATACCCTTCCTGGAAACATAACCGATCATCATGTTTTCCTCTGCATGAAGCGGCACCGCGCGGTAATCACTGCCGTTTAATTCCTCACAGATAATGCCGGAGCAGAGCGTATAGCCATTCAGTCCGACCATCAGATTCAGCATGGTCGCACGGTCATTTGCCTTAATGATTCTCTTATATTCATACGTCGAAAGCACTTCCTCTGCCAGGAAGAACGAATTGTTGCTTCCCTGATCAAAGGACAGGCACGGATATTCCTTTAGCTCCTCCATAGTGATCTCTGCCTGATCTGCAAGCGGATGATCCTTCCAGAGATAGACGTACGTTCCACAGGAAAACAGGTCGTGGAACTCAAGGTTATTATCCTTCAGCAGCTTGTTCAGCACCTTCGCATTAAAGTCATTCCGATATAAGATCCCAAGCTCGCTCTTGAAGTTCTTTACATCCATCAGCACATCATACGTTCTCGTCTCATAAACCGCAAACTCGTACTCATCCATACCAAACTGCTTCACTAGCTCCACAAACGCCTTTACGGCAAAACTGTAATGCTGCATCGACACGCTGAATTTTTTCTTTCCCTTGGTGCGATAAATATAGCGGTTTTCGAGAAGCTGATACTGGTCTGTGACCTGACGTGCGTAACCCAGAAACTCCTCTCCCTCCGGGGTCAGTACTGTTCCGTGGCTGCTGCGCTTGAACAGCTCAATTCCGATCTCTTTTTCCAGCTCCTTGATTGCTTCAGAGAGACTCGGCTGTGAAATATAGAGTGCCTTTGCCGCCTCATTCATGGATCTGGAGTCTGCGGCCTGAATTACGTAGCGAAGCTGTTGTAGTGTCATAAGTAAAGTTCCCTTTCTGGTATAAATTAATATGCGAAACTGCCATTCGCGGTGGAGAGAAAATGCCGCGGATGGCAGTGTTCGCTGATATCTATTATTTTAAAATCTGAAGCTGTTCCCTTTTATTTGGCAAACAGGGCTGTGGAATAGTATCTGTCTCCGTTATCCGGCAGGAGCACAACGATGGTTTTGCCTTTATTTTCCTCTCGTTTTGCAAGCTGGATTGCTGCATACAGAGCTGCTCCGGAGGAAATTCCTGCGAGAATCGCTTCCTCGGCTGCCAGATATTTTCCGGTCTCGAAAGCATCCTCATTTTCTACCTTGATGATTTCATCGTAAATGCTGGTATTCAGAGTCTCCGGCACGAAACCTGCGCCGATTCCCTGGATTTTATGCGGTCCGGAAACACCCTCAGACAGTACCGGTGAGGATGCCGGCTCTACTGCTACAATTTTTACTTCCGGTTTTTTCTCTTTTAAATACTCACCCGTTCCGGTGATCGTTCCGCCAGTGCCGACACCAGCAACGAAGATGTCAACCTCTCCATCGGTATCTTCCCAGATCTCCGGACCTGTTGTCTTTTTGTGGGTTGCCGGGTTTGCCGGGTTCACGAACTGGCCTGCGATGAAGCTGTTCGGGATCTCTTTTGCAAGCTCATCGGCTTTCTCGATCGCACCCTTCATACCCTTTGTTCCGTCCGTCAGAACAACCTCTGCGCCGTATGCCTTTACAATGTTGCGGCGCTCTACGCTCATGGTTTCCGGCATCGTAAGGATCATACGATACCCTTTTACGGTAGCTGCCGCTGCCAGTCCGATTCCGGTGTTTCCGGAAGTCGGCTCGATGATAACGGAACCTTCTTTTAAGAGACCTTTTGCTTCAGCATCCTCAATCATCGCTTTTGCAATACGGTCTTTGACGCTTCCTGCCGGATTGAAGGATTCTACTTTTGCGATCAGTTTCGCCTGCAGTCCTTCTTTTTCTTCAATTCGTTTCAGTTCTACCAGCGGAGTTTTTCCTACAAGATCCAGAATGCTGTCATATACCTTTGCCATCGTTGATTTCCTCCTTACTTTTGCTCGCTTTTTCTCTATTTCCCTATTTCCTATTGAGTTTGTATGTTTTAAGTTGTTTCCATCTTATTCCAATCGTTTTAAAATGTCAACACATTTCACTGATATGATCAGAAAAGATGGTTAGAGCAGACCTGCAAGCGCAATACTGACCGCCATTCCGACCAGGGAAGAGAACAATGCACCCGCCAGTGTGTACCGCGTTTTTTTGATGTGGACCGCTCCGAAATAGACCGCCATCGTATAAAAAACCGTCTCCGTGCACGACATCATAATCGAAGCCGCCCGTCCGGCGAAGGAATCACACCCCGCCTCTTTGTAGAGATCCAGCAGCAAACTCACCGCCGCACTGTTGGAAAAGAGACGCACAATGCCAAGCGGCACCAGGGCAGATGGAATCCCCGCCGGTTCCAGCACCGTTCCGAGCAGCTTTCCAAAATCCTCCAGAAATCCCGATGACCGCAGCACGCCGACCGCCGCCATCAGCCCGATTAAGGTCGGCACAATTCCGATCACCGTCCGCATGCCGTCCTTCGCCCCGTTCAGAAAATCGCCGAACACATCCTGTTTCATCAAAAGCCCCAGTCCGACCACGTAAAAAATCAGCACGGGAACCATCAGATCTGAAAGCGCCGAAAGAAAACGCAAAAAATCCCCTCCCCAGAAAAATCCTATCAGATACACTCCGATACAATTTATTCCGCGGGCGGGGATTTATGTAATTTTATTTCACTTTAATCTGAAACAGACGCGCCATATACGTCTCCGGGAAGTGAATCTGCAGCGTCTTGCTGTAGTCATCGTAATGGAACACATCACCGCATGCTTTCGGGTAAATGCAGGAAACCTCCAGCTCTTTTCCCGGGAATGCACGGTCAAGCGGAACCTCAAAACCGGCCTCTCCGCCGCGTCTCCACACACCAAGATAAATTACATCTCCCGGCACACGGATTCCGGCTGCGAGGTGTTTTTCTTCATTGTCTGCCCATCCCATCGGCCAGAACGGAACGCCGTCCTTGATGCCGCTGCGGATCTCTTTGTAGCAGTCAATTCCCTCTTTTACAAGTTCAAACCGCTCCGGCGAAATTTCTGCGAGATGGCCGCTTTGGTGAATACGAAGCAGCAGCGCATTAACCATATTGAAAATAACTTCCTCTTTTGTGCCGTCCCGCAGCGGATATGACCAGATCGCCGCCTGCTCCGGCGTCACGCCGATGGCTGCATTCGCCGAGATCGTCGCATAATTGCGGTAATCCTCCTGATCGCTCGTCGACTGAATGCTGTTTCGCGCCAGCATCGCATAGTCCATCCGAAGACCGCCGCTCGAGCAGTTCTCAATGACAAGATCCGGATACTTTTTGTAGATGCCATCCAGCCATGCCAGATACGCTCTCTCATGCTCCAGAAGACCGTCTCCAAAACTGTCTGCATCCACTTCCGTACCAATACCAGGCTCAATATTGTAGTCCATCTTGATATAGCCGACACCGTAGTCCCGTACCACACGGTCGATGACTTCGGTCACATGCTCAATCACAAGCGGATGACGGAAATCCAGCTGATAACGGCTTCTGTCATACACACGCTTGCCGTGGCGCAGGAAGAAGCACTCATCCGGCAGAATGGAAGCCTTCTTACAGTTGATACCCATAACCTCCAGCTCCAGCCAGACACCAGGAATCATGCCCTTCGAACGAATATAATCCGTCACCTCACGCACTCCATTCGGAAAGCGCTTTTTACTCTCCTGCCACTCACCGACACTGTCCCACCAGTTGCCGTCCGCATACCAGCCGGCATCAATGACAAAATACTCACATCCGGCCTTCTCTGCCGCATCCACCAGCGGGAACTCTTTTTCTGTGGTCGGATCTCCAAACAGACAATTCATATAATCATTGAAAATAACCGGCAGATTTTCATTATCTTTGTTCGGACGGCGGATCTTTCTGCGGTACTTCGTCAAAGTACCAATCGCTTCCTCGAAATCATCATGACCCACGCCGACAGCCACCGGAACCGTTGTAAAGGAATCTCCCGGCTTCAGATTCTTCGACCAGTGTGACTGAATCTCTGTCGGACCGCTCACCGCCAGATAAAAATGGCAGTTCTGATCTCCGATCTCATAATGCCAGGAACCACTGTGGTCAATTTCAAAAAACAGACTCGAATCTGCCGCACTGTTTCCAATATATCCCATCGGCACATATTCCTTCGCCGACCAGTTGCCCGTATTCGTAATCTCAATCGTCTTCGAAGTTCTCTGATAATTATGCGGCTGCGTCTGCGCCATGCCAAGATCTGCAAACCGGTACTTCTTCACCGTCAGCTCCTTCTGCCATCCATTGTGAACCACAACCATCGACATCTTGTCATCCGAGCTGACAAACTTCGGAATTCCCTCTTTCTGTTCCTTCTCAATACCCCAGTAACTAAAAC
Source organism: Blautia sp. AF17-9LB (assembly GCF_003479185.1). NCBI lineage: Bacteria > Bacillati > Bacillota > Clostridia > Lachnospirales > Lachnospiraceae > Blautia > Blautia sp. AF17-9LB. Next base: position 106,683 of record NZ_QUGU01000009.1, on the reverse strand, counting down.
TCGAAATGTACTCCAGTGTCTGGTCTTCCTTTCCTTCGTTCGTCACTGTATTGTACATTCTCGCAACCGGAATCCCATCAAAAAACTGCATCACAGACTCCACCTTCGCACCTGTCACATCGTCCGACTGCACAATCCGCAGCACATCACCCTTCTCATTTCTCTCCTCGGAAATGGAATCAAACTTCAGCATAAATCCCGGAGCCGTCACAATATACTTATTTCCATGCTTCTCATACGGCCGGTTATACCCCGAAAAATTCACCTGCACCAGCTGGAAGCTCTCCTTAATCTGAGCTTCCCGCATTCCTTCCATCATCCACACTCCATCCGGCTTCCGGCAAAGATTCTCCGCGTCAAACGGTGCATGTGAAAAATGAAACAGCTTCAGCTGATTCTCTTCCGTCACCCCAAACACAATATGAATTCCATTCACATCATAACAAATCAGCTCTGCCTTGATCGGGGTCTCAATCCTGCTCGTCCATTTCTGCATCTTAAAAACCCTCCTTTGGAAATTTTTCTCATATTTCCAGCATATAACTTGTCCCCTTTAAAGTCCAGCACATTCTTGCTTTTTCCATCCTATTCTTTTCAACCATCTTGCGCCGATCCGCCCTTCAGGCGGATCCAGACTTTCCTCCCGTTCTCACTCCCAGCTCACGCGCCAGCCGTTATTTCACAACCCCAAACGTCGCAATCTCAAACTCCAGGAGTGTCACATGATACACCCCGTTCTCATCCGGGCAAAGTACCTCACCCTTCTCTTCCACTACATTACTGCGGTAAACCTCTTTCATCCAGCTCTCCTTTCGGAAGGAAAGTACCTCATCCTGCGGCATATTGTTCACAAACCGCACAAACAGATCGTCCTTTGCAAGTCCCTTCTTAAACGCCGTCAGATGAATTCCTTCCCCTTCAAAGCGGAGGAAGCTCATTTCCAGCGGCATCTCGCCCGATACGAGTTCCGGTTTTACCTGACCCGGCTTTCTGAGCCATGCCTTTGAAAGACCGGCCTGTGCTGCTGTCAGATCCTGCTGGAATGCGTAACCCTCGGTAAATGCCTCGCCCATCTTACCAGCTGCATACGGCACAACTTCAAACTCCAGGGTAAACGTTCCGATCTGCTGCGCCTTTGGCGTCGGGAAATAACCCCAGTCGCCCATCTCCGCAACGGAACGAAGCAGCGTTACCGCAATCGCATTCTCCTCATCCGCCAGAACCTCATATTCATACAATCCGCGGTTTGCCACAAGAAGACCATTTGTCTCATCTTCCATTGCAGCAAAGCACTGCTGTCTTTCACATCCGCAGGGATTCGTCCAGGTATCATTATGACGGTTATTTCTCTTTACAACCTCAAAGGCAGAATCTGCCAGATGCGTAGACGTATTCAGACCCGTCGGCATTACAACGCGGACTCTGTGATCCTTTGCCTGATTGCAGATTGTCGTTGCAACGTGCAGGCCTTTTCCCGATTTTTCCAGTGTCAGAACCGTCTTTACTTCCATCGGAACCAGTTCCTTCGAACGGTTTGCCACACGCGTATATGGGTCAATACACATCTCACGCTGTCTCTGCAGTTCCTCTCCCATACCAGACGGAATCATCATTTCGTGACAGATCTCAACTACCGTGCGGAATGCATTTTTCTCCACACAGCGAATCTCAGCTTTCATGCCTTTCGTTGTGATTGTCTGTTTTCCAGAGTCCTGAATATAAATATATTCATTTCCCATATCTCCGGTATCTTCATAGAATCCCAGATTTTCATACGTTCTTCCGGTTTCCTTATTCAGAATCTGGTAGGAACCATCCTCATTGACCGTAACTTTCAGGTTTTCATTTTCCAGAACGCGCTCATTCGCAAAATCTGCAGAGGTTTCCTGGTTCTGATCCGGCTCTGCCTGCTCCAGATAATATGTTGCATATCCCATCGCCGGAACTTCTGCCTCAAACGTTACCAGCACCTTCTTTGCCATATATGGCTGACGGAACCGGTCATCCGGCAGATCGTATCCGAAGGAAATTCCTGCATTTTCGATTTTTGCCGGAACTGCATTTCCGTTTGCATCGCAAAGCACCAGATTTGGCATTTCTACAGCCTCGGCCGCCTCATAACCATCCCATACAAACAGATTGTAATCGCGGAACAGGTGCAGTTCTTTTGCAATGACCTGTTTTTTCGCAGTGCCAGAAGTATTCCATACAACGAACGGAATCTTTTCGCTGTTTCCAGGAAGTGCCGCGGTATTCACCTGATCGGTCAGGTATTCTACACTCTCATCGTAAATCGCATCTGCCACCTGTCTGCTCTTCGCAAAGCGGGTTTTCATTTCTTCATTTACTTCATCGACGCTGCAGCCGCAGATGCTGTCATGCGGATGATTCTGCATCAGCTTTTTCCAGCTGTAAATCATCTGGTCTTCCGGGTATGCTTTGCCAAGCACCTCTGCCATGGCTGCCGCCGGTTCTGCTTTCCGCTCCAGCGCTGTTTCGCCGGCACGGTTGTCCACTTTCAGTCCCATCCAGGAAGAAGCGGTGTTTGCCAGTGTCCATCTTCCGTCTGTTTCCTGGCTTGTCAGCTCGCCTTTTACCGTAGAGAAATTCTCGGAAATTTCTTTTTCCATTGCCTTTACATAGGTTTTGAAATCCGAATGAATAAATTCAATGTCCGGGTACAGTTTCCGTGCGACACGAATTGCCTCGGTAATGTCCTTCTGCAATGGCTGATGGTCGCATCCGTTCATCATCAGAAGCTGATGTGTTGCCGCAAATCTTCTCGCATCGGCCAGTTTTTTGTCCCAGTAAACTTTTGCTTCTGCCTCATCCACCGGAATCTCCACTCCGTTGTTATACCAGTTTGCAAACAGAATACCCGGCAGTTTCGTTCCGTCCGGGGATGCCCACATCATTTCGGAATACGTGGACTCATACTGTCCTCCGGTTACCTCATTATTCGGTCCGATCGGTTTTACACCGCGTCCGAACACAACCGCATCCATGCCCGCCTGCTTCAGCACCTGCGGCATCTGTCCCGCATTTCCGAATGCATCCGGGAAATAACCGACATTTCCGATCGCTCCGTAACGCGCTGCTTCCTGCATGCCGACCTGAAGATTGCGGACACATGCCTCACCGCTGGTCAGAAACTCATCCTGCAGAATGTACCACGGGCCAGTCTGGATTTTTCCTTCACGGACGCATTTTTCCACCTGCTCGCGTTTTTCCGGGCGCACTTCCAGGTAATCGTCCAGGGCAATCGTCTGTCCATCCAGGAAAAATCCGCCAAATTCCGGATCGTTCTCTGCTTTTTCCAAAATATTGTCTACCAGCTCAATCAGTTTCATTCTGTGTTTTTCAAAAGACTGATACCACTCTCTGTCCCAGTGGGAATGGGAAATAATATGAACAGTTGTTTTCATGATGTGTTTCCTCCTGTTATAAAAATGATTTTCAAACTTAAAACTCTTTCTATATTAAGTCTTGTTCCTGTATTGCCGTGTTGATTTGATATATCATATCATAAAAAAACGCAATGCTTCTGTCAAGTATTTCTACGTTTTTCCATGATTTTATATCATTTTCTTTTCATTTGATATATCATTTTTAGTTTGACTTATCTTTTTCCCGAGATTATAATACAAAGCAAGTCGATATCACACTTTTACAAATACAGTTGTCACCAATCATACTATTTGAGGAATTTTACAGACATGGATAGAAATAAAAGAATAACGAAACCCAAATATGAAATCATCAAAGAAGCTCTTTTAGAGCGCATCCGCACCGGACAGTTTTCTTCCGATGCCGTGTTCTGCACGGAAAAAATGCTCTCGGAGCAATATGAGGTAAGCCGCATCACAGCAAAGCGGGCGATTGAAGATCTGGAACAGCAGGGAATCCTGTATCGAAAACGCGGCGTTGGAAGCTTTGTCTCGCAGAAAATCCCACCGGTTTCCTCCTCCGCATCAGAAACCGATAGCAAATCAAAAATGGTTTCCCTGCTGCTTCCCTTTGCCACAACACAGGGAAACATTTCGGAAACGATTGGTTCCTTAAGTGCCGCACTGGCCGAAAAAGGATACTTTTTAAGCATTCATATCACCGGCTCTTCCTCTCCGAAGGAACGTACGACACTGGAACTGCTCCGTTCTCAGAACATCGCCGGACTTGTCTACTATCCCAAGCGTGACAATATCCACCTGGAACAGTTAAACGATTTCCTGTTTGCAAACCGCCCGGTTGTCATCATCGACAAGCAGACCGACTGTCCGTATTTAAACAATGTTGTCTGCGACAATTACGATGGCGGACGGCAGCTCACCCGTCACCTCCTGGAACAGGGGCATCGCAACATCGCCTTTTTCACAACAGCTCCCCTTTCCGAAACCTCGTCGGTCCGTGATCGTTTCGGCGGATTTTTGCACGAAATAAAAGCCGCCGGAATCATGCCCGATTCCCGGCAGCTTATCACCTGGCCACATGCACTTTCTACAGAAGATGCCCTTTCAACAGAAATCACACCTTTTCAACAGCAGCTCCTTACCCTGCGGCAAAATGGAATTACTGCACTTCTCGCAGAAAATGATCAGGTTGCCGAACTCATCTTTCTCGCCTGCCGTACCATTGGCCTTAGGATTCCGGAAGATCTCTGCCTCTGTGGTTTTGATGACACGAGTCTCAGCCGGAGTCTTGAAATTACCTCTATTCATCAGGACTTTGAAAGCATCGGACGGGAAGCCAGCCGGATTCTCCTTTCCGCACTGGAAAACCCTGCGGCGGAACCGGAAAAAATTGTACTGCCGGTGACACTTGTTCCCCGGGCATCCTCGCTTCGAATGATAAAAACAGAATCCTAAAACCAGATCATTTTTCATCTGAATTTTCTTCCAGAAATTTTCGGATCTTCTCTGGCGGCAGCAATGCATAAATACTTTTATGGAATGTTGCCGCCACTTCCAGTTCTCCGTAATATCCTGTACGCACATCACAATTTCCCTGGAATGCCTCCCGCAGTGTCGCATTCAGCGCTGCTCCCTCATCACTGTCCATAAAATCTTTCAGCATCCGGCAGCAGGTGTGCGTGTTTTCATAATAGCGGCGGTATGCCGGATGAAATTCCCGCATCCATCCGCTCACGGATACACAGAACAACGCCGTCGGATGGATCACCGGCTGATAAAGAAGACGCCATTTTTCCTGCTGTACTGGATCTGCCGCAAACGCAAGCAAAGAAACTTTCAGCTCTTCCATAAAACCCGGATAATCTTCCTCCGTCAGAGAGATAATTTTCTGATTGCGCAGATACTGGTTGATGTTCGTCGCATCAATCTGCTCCGGAGAAATGTACTGTAAATAACGGGACATCATTTTCAAATCCGTACCTGCGTGCTCAATCGTATGCTGTGTGATTTTCTGCCACAAAAACTGCTGATATTCCGTAACCGGCGTATCCAGATATGCCATCCACAAATACTGTGCCAGCAGCCGGGCATCCCGGGATTCCATCTGATTCCGGGTAGGATCTTCCGGGCAAAAATCGGTATCTGCAAGCATCCCCGCAAGCTGTTCAAGCGACTGGCACACAGGAAGCTGTCCGCTCAGACGATCCATTTCGCTGATCGTCTGCTGAATGGTAAGCATCTGCGACTGGAGTGCATTCAGCTGTTTATGCAGATAAAATGGTGTTGTGCGCGGCTTGTGAAGAATCGCGCGGATATCCGCCAGTGAAAGTCCTGCCTCGCGCAACTTGCGGATGATAAAAAGTTTTTGAATATCTGCTTCTGAAAAATCATGGTAACCGTTATGTTCATCAACAACAGGCGAGATCATCTTCTGATCGATATAATAATAAACCGTCCTCCTGGACAATCCTGTTTTTTTGATTACTTCCTGAATTCTCATTGTTGCACCCCGTTTTTCCTTTTGTCCAGTCATTCCCCCGCATTCTGACTGTTTCTCTTTTTTTCACTCTTTTTCTTTCTGTTTTTCCGCTTTTTTCGTTTTGATTTTATAAAAGCATACACCTGGTGTATACTTTTGTTTCCTATTATATCCTGTTTTCCCTCAAAAAGCCACGTAACAATTCTCTTTTTCCATAGAAATCTTCTGCTTTTGAGAAAAGAATGCTGTTTATTTCTGAAAAAATTTGCATTGACTGTCCACCAACGATATCCCGTATAATAAAGGAAAAGATTTGCAACAAAATTTAAGAGAAAGGAAATATCCCGTTTTTTGTATTCTCCAAAACGAATCGTCATTCAGAGTCAAATGATTTTTCATGCAAAATTCATTTTTCTCCGAATCGTTAAAAAAATAAAAACTACAGCCTGCATAATCAGTTTTCATTGATACGAAAAAACGGGATCGGGTGAATGGTATGATGTTAAAAGATAAAGTTGCAATTGTTACCGGCGGAACCAGAGGAATCGGCTATGCCATTGTGCACAAATTTCTGCAGAACGGCGCGAAAGTCGTCCTGTTCGGATCCCGGGAAGAGACCGTTGCAAAAGCGGTTGCATCTTTAAAAGAAGAAAACCCGGACTGGAAAGTTTCCGGTGCATGGCCAAAGCTGACCGATGCAGCTGCCATGGTAGATGAGATCAACAAAGTCAAAGAAAAATACGGCAAAATCGATATTCTTGTGAACAACGCCGGTGTCTCAGACAGTACACCAATTGACAAGTATACCGCAGAGCGCTTTGCCAGTGTCATGGATCTAAATGTCAACGCCATGATGAACGGCATCCTTCCAACCGTTGCTATTATGAAAGAACAGGGCGGCGGCTGTATTTTAAATACCAGCTCAATGGTCAGCATCTGCGGCCAGCCGGGCGGCGTTGCCTATCCATCCAGTAAATATGCGGTCAACGGTCTGACCTGGTCCCTCGCACGGGAACTTGGTCCTTTCCATATCCGTGTAAACGCGGTTGCACCTGGCATCACCCGTACCGATATGGTTGCCGCACTTCCAAAAGAAATGATTGATCCACTCATCAACCGCATTCCTCTTCGAAGAATTGGTGAGGCAGAAGACATTGCAAACGCATTCCTCTTCCTGGCAAGCGATATGGCTTCGTATGTAACCGGAGAAATTCTTTCCGTGGATGGTGCGATGAGATCCTGATTTATTTTTCATCCAGTTGTACACCATTTTCTGATTTTGAGGTTATCTGCGTAAAATCTATAGTTTTATGATAGAAAAAATCCTGCAAGACGTTAAACTATCTCTCAATCTTCCGCTTTCCATTTTGAAGATTGGGAGGCAGTTCATGTCCCACAGGATTTTTTCCTATATAGCAGCAGATATTCTCAATCCGATTCGCTGCTTATTGTTTTTCACCATGGAAGCAAGGGACTTCCTTGATTTGGTTAAATCATATTTGAAAACTTCTAAAGTGTCAGTCGACGTAGTTAGAAAAACAGCATCACCACTCCCAGCGCACAGAGCAAAATTCCCGTCACGCGGTTCAACATTTTCACATTTGCCCCGTTGGCCCATTTCGCTCCAATCTGTGCAAAGACCAGGGTACTGATGACACAGGCAATCAGAATTGGAATGTCCGGCGCGCCGCCGATATAAAAATGAGAGATTGCACCGGTCAGAGCTGTAAAGGCCATAATAAAGACGCTCGTTCCAACTGCTGTTTTCAGCTCATATCCGAGCACGCTTGTCAGCACCAGAAGCAGCATCATGCCACCGCCTGCTCCGACAAATCCACAGATAAATCCAATCACAACACCGCAGAGAATCGACTGCTGGATTTTCTGTTTTTCTGATTTATTTGCCTGTACTTCTTTCGTTGTCATAATCGGACGGATGATAAATTTCAGTCCGACAAACAGTGTCATCACTTTCGAAAATCCGCCCATGGTTCCATTTGGCACCAGCGAAGATACGAAGCTGCCGACCAGTGTAAAAATCAGAACAGATATCAGCATAATCACGCCATGGCGGATATCAATGTTTTTATTCTTTTTATAAGTCCAGGCACTTACTCCTGATGCCAGCACATCCGATGCCAGCGCAATGCCAATCGCCTGATAAGCCGGCATGTGTAAAAAGGTAATCAGCATCGGTGAAACAACGGCCGCTGCGGAGAGTCCCGCAAGTCCCGTGCCAAGGCCGGCGCCAAGACCAGCCACAATACATACGATAAGTTGTGTTATTGTCATAGTTTTTCTGTCATCCGCTTAGATCCGTTGCACTTTTCCTGTACTTTGCCATTTAGGGGCAGATGACTGTTTTCCTCCTCTTTCTGTTTTTGTTTTGTCTTATTTTTCTATTATGTTCTTCTCTCTGGCTTTCAGCGTTTTTATTTTTCCGTCACGTTCCTCCGAATCAGCTCGCATAATCTGAGAAATTCTTCCCTGTCTTCTCTGGAAATTCCGGAAAACAACGATTCTCCAAACGCTCTCTGGCAATCCTGTCCAAAGCGGATAATTTCTGATGCACTTTCTTCTAGCTTCAAATGCACTTTCTTGCGATCCGCCGCATCTGTTTCTTTTTGAATGTATCCTTTTTCACACAGCTTGTTCACTGCCAGTGAAACATGCGATTTCTGCATTTTCCGCACACGCACAATATCCACTGCAAGATCAAACTGGCTGTTATTCGCAAGAAACAGCAGAACATCCACTTCCGCAGCTGACAGATCATAACGCACCATGACCTTTTTTCGGTACTTGGCGTATTTTCGTTCTACCTCCACTGCAAATTGCCATTGTTCATCAAACATACTTTTTCACCTTCTTTTTTAACTTGATATTCTTATTTGTTCTATTTTGAACTTTTTTGTATAATAGTTCTTTTTTGAACATTTGTCAAGGAGTGCACACGGAAAACGTTCGAACTTATAAATCTAAAGTATTTTTATAAAGTGCAGAAAATTATATTCTTGACTCTATAATCATTGTAGGGTTTACTATAATCGTAACATTCTACAACAGGAGGTTTCCCTATCATGGAACGAAACTTAACAACCGGCAGTATCCGGAAAAATATTTTCTATTTTTCGCTGCCTTATCTCTTATCGTATTTTCTGCAGACGCTCTACGGCATGGCGGATCTTTTCATCATCGGACAGTTTGAAGGCGCGGCCGGTACAACAGCCGTTTCCATCGGCAGTCAGGTTATGCATATGATTACCGTTATCATCGTGGGACTTGCCATGGGAACGACTGTCAGCATTGCGCAGGCCGTCGGCGCAAAAGATAAAAAGCAGGCATCACGCTGCACAGGAAATACCATCACTTTATTTCTCGGTGTTTCCGTCGTGCTGATGGTAATCCTGCTTCTTCTGGTAAAGCCGATCGTACTTGTGATGTCCACACCATCCGAAGCCGTTTCCGGCACCGTCGCTTATCTGACGATCTGTTTCATTGGTATTCCATTCATCACCGCGTATAATATCATCAGTTCCATCTTCCGTGGACTTGGTGATTCGAAAAGCCCGATGTACTTCATCGCGGTCGCATGTGCGGCCAATATCACACTCGACTATCTCTTTATGGGCGCCCTGCATCTTGGTCCATCCGGTGCCGCGCTTGGAACCACGCTTTCCCAGACACTCAGCGTCATTCTGGCACTGATTGCGATCCGCAAACGTGATACCGGCATCCGTCTTACCCGGTCGGATCTCTCCCCTCAGACAGCTGTGATGGGACAGATTCTTAAAATCGGTGTTCCGATCGCCCTGCAGGATGGTTTTATTCAGATCGCCTTTATCATCATTACCATCATCGCTAACCGGCGTGGCCTGGAAGCAGCGGCTGCAGTCGGTATTGTAGAGAAAATCATCAGCTTCCTGTTCCTGATTCCATCTTCCATGCTTTCCACTGTTTCGGCGCTCGGCGCGCAGAACATCGGTGCTGGAAAGCAGAAGCGTGCCGAACAGACCATGTGGTGTGCTGCACTGATTACTGTCGTTTTCGGACTGATCGTCGTTATTACGATTCAGTTTATTTCCGTTCCTGTGGTCGGTCTTTTCACAACAGATGCGGAGGTTGCACGCCTCGGCGGTCAGTATATCCGCGGTTATATCTGGGACTGCATTTTTGCTGGAGTCCACTTCACCTTCAGCGGCTATTTCTGTGCCTGCGGACGGTCGGAATTTTCCTTCCTGCACAATATCATTGCCATTCTGCTTGTCAGAATCCCCGGTGTGTATCTGACTTCCATCTGGTTCCCGGACACGCTGTTCCCGATGGGCATTGCAACGGCATGCGGATCTCTGACCTCTCTTATTATCTGCCTGCTGGTGTTCCGGTACTTAAAGAAGAAACCGATTCGTACTGCTGCATAAATTTTCTTTGGAGATATCTTTATGACAGACGATCGCAGGAAATCACCTTAATTGACAACGGAATGACAAGCGATCCGGAAAAATTTGTAACGGAGATCCGAATCCCGATTCGACCTTCGGATTCTTTTTAAAAACAACAACCGGGAATATCTGATTTTTTGATTTCAGATATCACCGGTTGTTGTTTTCTTTTGTTTTTTTCGGCCTTTTCTACCACACCGGCTTCTGCAGGCAGAACGGCAGTTCCAGTCCATTTTCCTCGAGAAGTTCCTGGTTCGTCAAAATTTCTTTTGCATCTCCATCGCAGACAATGCGCCCGCCGGACATCAGAATCACGCGACTGCACGTTTCCAGAATCATGTCGAGATCGTGCGATGCAATGATTTTCAGATGTTCAAAATCGTTCAGAATGTGGATCAGTGATCTGCGGTTTCTGGGATCGAGTGCAATCGATGGCTCGTCCATCAGGATAATATCCGGTGTCATAGCGAGAATCGTCGCGATGGATGCCATCTTTTTTTCTCCGCCCGACATTTTGTAAATTTGTTTGTCCCGCAGATGCTCGATGTGAATCTGTTTCAGTGCATGGTTTACACGTTTTTCCACCTCTTTCTCCGGCAGCCCGTAATTTCGCGGAGCAAATGCAACATCCTCAAATACCGTCGACATGAAAAGCTGGCTGTCGGAATCCTGGAATACGTAGCCGATTTTTTCGCGCACTTTAGGAAGCATCTCTTTTACAACCGGCATTTCCTCCACACGGATGCTGCCCTCGTAGTCCAGATTCAGTCCCACCAGAAGTTTCAGCAGCGTCGATTTTCCAACACCGTTCGCGCCGATCAGCCCGATGCTGTCATTTTCGTGTGCAGTAAACGTGATGTCCTGCAGAATCGGGACTGATTTTTCGTAAGAATAATTAACATGTTCAAAATTGATGTGAATATGGCTCATTTTTGATATCTCCCGACAATTCTTTTCTCTTCCCGCGTGCAGGCAACTGCACCAGGTTGCTTTTCTACTTCTTCCGACTTGTTGCAAATAGATGTCTTCCCACGCAGCGCTTCATCCCGTTACTTTCAGTACGGCAAAAAGTACAAGCCACACACCCATATACAGCCAGTCCTTCGCTTTGCACGGCTCCTTCGCTGTATAGTAAAATTCTCCCTGATAGCCACGCAAAGTCATGCTTTCATACACCTCATTTGCGCGGTCCATGCTGCGCAGAAGCAGCTGGCCGGCCAGTGTTCCCCATACCTTGAAATGAACACCCTTCTGATTCGGCGCGCGCAGACTGTACGCCTGGGTCATACGGCTTGCCTCTTCAAGAAGCACCGTGACATAGCGGTACGTCAGCAGCACCTGTGTCACCAGAATGGCAGGGATATGAACCAGACGCAGTGCATAACAGATTTTCTCGATGGATGTTGTCGCAATCAGAAGATACGCCGCCAGTACGCTGTAAATACCTTTGATCATCAGCGTCACCATGGAAAGCATCCCTGCTGTCAGCGGAGCAGTACCAATATGCCCGATTACCTGACGGTCAAAGATCGGATTGAACAGCCCCACAAAACAGACGAGCGGCAGAACAATCCGAAGCCGCCGGATGCTGTCGCTTAACGAAATTTCGCCGACAATAAAGAGCACAATCGGATAAATTCCCATGCGCAGCAGGCCGGTCAGATCGTACTTTGGAAAGGACATCGTTACGGTCAGAAAAACAATCGTCAAAACGAGTTTAACCAGTGGATGAATTTTGTTCACCCACTGGTCTTTCGTCGCAAGCATGTCCAGATGATGAATTTCATATAATGCATTGCCAAGTTTATTCATTTTTCTCCTGTTCCGTACAGCTTATGACTTTTTCTTTTTAAAGAAGCGGAATGCATAGCATGCACCGACACAGACAACAAGAACGACTGCGGATCCCGCAATTCCGGAAAAGCTGGTTCCAAATGTGGAATCGGAATTTTTAAATCCATAGTCCGGCAGAAGTGCCGTTTTTTCCTGAATTTCTTCCGCCGTTGCATGTGCGCCGGTTCCGTCGTTTTCCAGTTCCGTCGAGCCAGTCAGACGCTCCATGGACCACTCAAGTCCATCCGGATTGGAGGATGCCGCAAGAGAAACAGCTCCGCCGATCACCAGTGCTGCGATGTCTAAAATCGCAATTGTCTTCTTGAAAGAAAAGCGGCTCTTTGCCCTTTCTTCGCTGCACGAAAGCATCTCCGGACGCGCTTCATAGACGAACAGCAGAACGGCCGCTGTAATCAGGCCTTCTACAAGACCAATCGCGAGATGAATCGGCTGCATTGTTGCCACAAATACAGAAAACGGCAGATCCGTAATACCGGATGCAAGTGTTTCCAGCGCCACACTGAAAGCACCAAGCTGCAGCGTCACCACGCACCCAAGGATGGAAGCACCTACAATCTTTCCGCGCGACATTCCCTTTTTCATCATCGGACACCAGAACAGGAAATAGCCGAGAAAGCACCCATAAAACGCCATATTCCAGATGTTGCACCCAAGCGCCAGAAGACCGCCGTCCGCAAACAGCAGACACTGGATCAGCAGCACACCGATCATTGTTAAAAATGCGGCGTACGGTCCGAGTAATGCAGTCAGCATCATCCCTCCGCAGAGATGACCACTCGATCCTGTGCCCGGAATTGTAAAGTTAATCATCTGCGCCGCAAAGACAAACGCACCCATCACTCCCATCACTGGGATCTTTTTCGGGTCGCTCTCCAGGCGTACTTTTTTTACAGAAAAACCAGCTGCTCCGCCGGAACAGACATACATTGTTGCAGCCACTGCAGGCGCAACCAACGCATCAGCCATATGCATAATATTCTCCTCCTTTTTGTTTTCTGTTTTTTTCTTTTTTTTACTTTACTACGCTAAAATTCGTCCTGCAAGCCCCCGTAGGGGTTATTTTTTTAGATTTTTTTATGATCCTTTTTGTTCACTTTTACCGATTTTTTATGAACATTTTGTTTAAATTTAAAGGGTGACTTTTTAACATTTATATGGTATTCTATAGACAACACAGACGGATATCCCGGTGTCGGGAGTCCGTACACACACTATCTCGAGGACAGGATTCCTGTCCGATCCGCGGCCGCCTGCACGTCATCGGGTCGCCGCGGTTTTTTCTACAGAAAAAAGCCCTCCGGGCAGGATTCTTTCTTATTTTAGTGCCAAAACCGGCTCTTTAACGGGTTCTGGCTGTATTTTCGAGTATTGGTGTGAATTTCATCTTGACGAGAAGGAGACTCTCTTATGAGCACAGAGAACTTAGAACACGAAGATCAAAACAGAACAACGGAACCGATCATCGATATCCTGGGCAATGAAGCGCCCTCTGATCCAGAACAGGAAATTGTTTCCCAGGGTGTCCACAACTACAGCGCCGCTGAAACGTATGTGTGTCCGACCGATCCGGCTGTTCTGCAGCAGCTCGAATGGTTCCGGGATCAGAAGCTTGCGCTGATGATGCATTTTGGATTGTACTGCCAGCCCGGCATGGTTGCCTCCTGGGCATTAAGCGACAAGGATTCAGACTGGTCCCGCCACCAGGTAAACTGGACGGACGGCGAAACCTTTAAAAAACAGTATTTCGGCCTGAATCGTTCGTTTAATCCGGTCCGCTTTCAGCCGGAGGAATGGGCGCAGATGGCAGAGGACTGCGGATTCCGTTATCTTCTTCTGACCACAAAGCATCACGACGGATTCTGCCTCTGGGACACCAAATATACAGATTATAAAACAACTGCAGAGGACTGCCCGTTCCATGAACATAAAAATGCGGATATCGTAAAATCCATGTTTGATGCATTCCGTGCAAAAGGCATCGGCATCGGTGCTTATTTTTCCAAAGCCGACTGGCACTGCCCGGACTACTGGAATGAAGATCTGAGAAAAGATGGTCTGACATCCCGCGGACCTTCCTACGATCCGAAGGAATATCCCAACGTGTGGAACCGTTTTAAAGAATATACAAAAAATCAGGTTCTGGAGCTCTGTGAGAATTACGGTAAGCTGGATATTCTCTGGTTCGACGCGGGCTGGGTCTCTGAGAGCAACGGCCAGGATATTGAGCTTGGAGAGATCGTTGAGGAAGCACGTAAGATTCAGCCGTGGATTCTCTCCGTTGACCGTACAATCGGCGGCGCTTACGAAAACTACGTGACACCGGAGCTCTGCATTCCGGAAGAACCGCTGAACGTTCCATGGGAAAGCTGCCTTACCCTCGGCGTTGACTTTACGTACGAATACGGCGATCATTATAAATCTCCGCGTGAGCTTGTCGGCATGCTTGTCAACATCGTTGCCAAAGGCGGCAACATGGCACTGAACGTCAGCCCACAGCCAGACGGCCGCATCCCGGTCGATGCCTGGGACAGCCTGAACGGTTTTGGCCAGTGGATGAAAACCTTCGGCGATGCTATCTACGGAACCCGCGTCTGCGCGCCGTACCAGAGCGGAACCCTTTCGTTCACACAGAAAGGTGATTCTGTCTATGTATTCCGGTTATATCCGACGGTACAGGAATCGGTAGAGGCAGAAATTTTCGTACCGTATACCGAGACGAAGATTTCGGAGATCTGTATGGTGGAAAACGGAGAAAAGGTTGCATTCAAAGAAGTCGAAGGCGGCCTTTGCATAACTGTCCCGGCAGGATACAGACGAGGCTCCGCACCGATTGCGCTGGTGTTTGAGATGAAGAAAGAACGGTAAATCAACAAGTGTAAAATTTTCCTTGATCCATTCAGGTCGGCTGGATTAGTCATTGATACGCCTAACGTCAAAACAGTTCAAGTGCATTTCTGCACCTGAACTGTTTTTCTGCTTTGTCAATATAATTGAAAAAACTATATTCATTTAAGAAGTTGTTTCAATCCACAGTCGGTAATTTCACAGAGTCTGACTTGTCAGCAGAATGCTGACTGTGGTTTGCCTCATGTCAGTAGGGATACCGATTTCTCTCCGCCCTCCACTGCCGTTAATTTTCTTATTTGCAATTCATCTCACCACCTATCGAGGTGGGAGAATCCTTGCCATTATTTGTTGAATCTTCCCTATATGGTAATATTCTCAGAATTTCATCTGTCTGCATGTTCTGACACCGTTGACGTAAATATCATTTGCCAGTTCTGTGACTAGCCGCATATCCTGCCAGGTTTCACACTTGTTCCCCATAAAAGTAATGTTATCAAAATGGACATCATGAACACGTACTTCTTCTGTCGGTGTCTGGTACCCCCGGATCACGGAAACCGGGATATCTCCGTTCAGCACCTGGATATTATCAAAATAGATATCATTAATCTCTCCTTTGGCAAGCTGTTCCGTATATTTGCAAAGCAGAACCTTAATATCGAACAGTTTCTGTTCTGCCTGCTCTACTCTGATGTTTTTATAATGTATATCATGAACATGACCTCCATCTGCCTGATGTATGGAAATCGCCGCACCACCCATGTTTCCTTCATACTGGCAGTGTATGATGTCACAGTCTTCAAATACCAGGTCGTGGATTTCGCTCTGGAGGGCATAACCAAGCTCTATGGCATTACCGGGTTCTGCATTCCAGATTACGTTATTGTGAACACGCACTTTTGTTACATCACGTACCGTTGACGGATCTTCAAACAATCTTTGGGATTTGATGCAGATACTGTCGTCTGTGGAACGGATAAAGCAATTTTTTACCTCTACATCCTGGCTGCTCGTAATATCAATACCGTCTCCCGTTACAATCCTCGACATAATATTCATATTATCAATCACAACATGGTCACACGCCGCAGGAACTACATGCCAGGAAGGTCCGTCTACAGCCGTAAAGCCTTTTAAGAGTACATTATTACACCACTTGGCATAGATAAAGAAACGGTGTGCATTACTGTCCGGCAGATGCCAGCAGGCTCCGTTGATAATTCCGTTTCCTACAATGGAAATATTGTCACAGTGGTCTGCATATACACACCCTGATACAACCGCACCTTCCTCAATATAAACCGTATCATTGGACTTTAAGGTAAGAACTCCTACATTATATACCTTGCCCTTTTCAAAGCAGATGGTGGTATCTGCCGGTTTCTCAATCCTGTGCGAGCAAAGTACAAACAATGCATCATGAAGACCACCATCTGTCTCTACAGTAAACTTTCTCGGTTCATCAAGATGGATATGGATTGTTTCTCCTTTTACAGAAGGAACTATGCCAAAGCTGGACGGACGGATTTCAAGTTTTTCATATGATGCATGGATTGAAATCTCCAGATCATACGCTTCGTTATCTACTACAACAACATAGTCAAACGAATCTGTATGGTATACCACTCGCTCTGTTCCATTGCAGGTAACACTGTATTTTGCTGATTTTTCCAATTCATCTACAGAATTTAAAATAAATCTCGGTTCCTTGACCGGGTCCGGATTAGGATAATAAATCAAATCATTTTCAAAATCCTTCATGTCTCTTTTTTCCTATACTTGTATAATGTTCTCAGAAACAAGGTGGTCACTACTGTTTCCAATACTGATACGCAGTTTCATTCCGCTGCTGACGGTTTCCATGTTTTTGCCATAATATGAGAATTCTTCCTGGTCAATAAAGAAATCTACATCCTTCTTTTCCCCCGGCTCCAGGAAAACCTTTCGGAAACGGACAAGTTCTTTCTTTGGACGTACTACAGATGCATATAATGTTTCATAATAACACTGGACTACTTCTGCTCCCGCAACATTCCCTGTATTGCACACATTACAATGTATATGTACTTTTTTATCCTGTCCTGTCTGCACATCAATGTCCGAAATATCAAACTCTGTATAGGACAATCCATAGCCAAATGGATATAACGGCGTATTTGGGATATCCATATATCTGCTGGCAAAACGATTTTCTGAATTATCTTCTGTAAGTATATGTCCGGTTTTTACATCCCAGTAGCTTATGGGCACCTGTCCCACACACCATGGAATACTCACAGATAATTTGCCGGAAGGGTTTATTCTGCCATACACAAGATCTATGATTGCTTCAGCTCCCATAGTGCCGGGTCTCCATGCCATAATGACAGCCTTGGATCTTTCTGATATCCTCCGCAGGTCCAATGGTCTTCCTGTAATTACCACAGTCACAATATTACTTGTACGTTCTGCTATTTTTTCAAATAACACCTGCTGTTCTTCCGGCAAAGTCAGAAATGCCCTGCTGGCAGTCTCTCCTGACTGGGACTCATGTTCACCCAGTACACATACAACCGTATCTTCATGGGTTATCGTTTCCAGCCACTGCTCATCCCTTGGCTTGTCAGACAATTCCTGTTCCACCTGCCATACCTTACACTCTTCATCAGAAAGAATATTGCATCCTGTAATACATTCTGCTTCTATCTGCTTTTTTTGTAAAATATCTTCTATTGTTTCAACTGCCTCATGTTCTCCAAAAATTGACCAGCGGCTTAAAAATTCTCTTGACGCTGTATAAGGACCTGCCCAGATAACTTTCTTCTTCCTGCTTAATGGCAGCAGCTTTTCATTTTTCAAAAGGACACAGCTTTCGCCCGCCAGCTGATATGCCTTTTCCCGGTTATGCAGAGTCAGTTTTCCACTCTTTCCAAGACCGGCAAACGGATTTTCAAAAAGCCCCAGCTGATTTTTCATCATCAGGACCCGGAATGCACTTTCATCAACAAACGCTTTCGGGATTTTTCCGCTTTCTACCAGTTTTTCCAGACACAGCATATAAGCAGGACTCATCATATCAATGTCTACACCGGCTTCGGAAGCCTGAATTGCTGCTTCTTCCATATCAGCTGCCACTCCCTGTTCTTCCAGCTGACCTATGGAGCCCCAATCTGAAATTACAGTTCCCTCAAATCCTTCCTTATCCCGCAGAAGCCCTTTAAGAAGTTCCTTATTTCCGCTTATCGGTTTACGGTCAATAGCATTAAAAGCTGTCATGACCATAGCAGGCTTTGCTTTTAATGCCATACGGAAAGGTTTTACATACTGTTCCAGAAATGTCCGCTGGGATATTTCAACATCATTATATTCCCTTCCTGCATTCACTGCCCCATAACCCGCAAAATGCTTCAGGCATGCCGCTATTCCGGCATCATCTTTCTGCTGATAGCCATCTACCATTGCTTTTCCCATGATCCCATTTACATATGGATCTTCTCCAAAGGATTCCATCATCCTTCCCCATCTGGGATCTCTTGAAACATCAATCATAGGAGAAAATGTTGCTCTGAGCCCTTCTGAAGATGCCTCCAAGGCAGCTATAGAAGCCGCCTCAGACACCAGTTCCGGATGAAATGAACACGCCTGCCCCAACGGAATCGGAAAAATCGTCCGACATCCATGGATAACATCTGCCATAAAAAGAAGCGGAATATGATGGGGATGCTGTTCCATATATCTGCTCTGAATATCATAAATTTTATCTTTACCGATCACTCCAAGCACTGAACCGGCATATTGAATGATCCATTCCGGTGGTAACTGTTCGCCAACAACACCGGTGAGTACTGCCTCTTTATCGAAGTATACACCGGTGAGCTGCACCATCTGTCCTATTTTTTCCTGTAATGACATTTCTGACAGCAATTGCTGTAATTCATGTATTTCCATAAATACTCCTTATGTTCAATCCGTTTATTTCTAATGTTCATTTCTCCAAAGAGCACCTGAGCTGTTTTTCTGCTTTTTCAATATAATTGTATCATGCAAGCGGCCTTACGGTTCCTTCCGTAATTCCATTTTCATTAAACGCATCGACTCTCACATACACCGTTTCGCCTTCTACCAGCGCTCCAATATTTTGCTCCGGCATAAAGGTCATGCAGCTGTGATACAGCTTGTCCGGTGCAAAACCCCAGAGGACGTTGTATCCGACAGCGTCTGTCTGTGGCTCGATGGTGATGCGCATATCCATAGTTCCGGTCCGCTCTGCCTGGTACTGCGGTGCGGATGGTTTTTCGCCGTTGCCGAGGCCGAAAACACGAAGACCGGAGATGCATGGATTCTGGTTGTACGGCACTTCAAAAACAGTGAGTTTCAGATAACGGATCTGTACACCCTCTTCTTTTACGATGAAATCGTGCGGCAAATTGGTTTCTGCGTCTGATTTATCTGCCAGAACAAAATAGTTTGTTCCATCGGCGGATGCCTCAAGCAGCCATCTGGTCTTATGCTGGCTCGGGTCGATATATCGTTCGCCCTGACGCTCGCCCGGCAGAGGTGCATCGATTTTGTCATCTGCAAAATTGATCTGTACGGCGCGGACATCTTTTACCTCACCAAGATCCATCGAAATCCACTCACCCGGCTGATTTCCGGCTGCGCGCCACCAGGTCTGGATATTTTCATCTGTCGCAAACGACGGTTCTCTGCCTTCTTCCGAGGACGATGCCGTCATTGCTTTCTGATAGCTTAAGAGATACCACTCCGGTTTTGCCCATGGGTCTTCTTTTGCCTGCTCCACCGCCATCGGCCAGTCGCCGAACTGCTGATTACAGAACAGGACACCATCTTTGTCGAAACCTGCCCGCCAGATGCCGACGCGACGCTCCATATCGTGGTTTTTGCTGATCTGCATTGTCGCGGTATGCCACCAGTTTCCATAGCGGTCTTCCATCGTCGAACCGTGGCCTGCACCGCGCAGGAATCCGCCCGGTTTATAGGAATATGGATTGTTCTTTGCCAGATGGAACGGGCCAAGCGGGGAATCACTCTCGTAAACACCGTCACCGTAAACGTTGTATTCCGTTCCCGGGCCGGCATACTGGAGATAATAGATTCCATTGTGCTTTGTCATCCATGCGCCCTCGATGAACGGTCTCTGGCTGAACATAATTTTGGCAAACCCGATCTGCTCCTCCGTCAGATGATCCGCATCTTTTCCCTGTGCTTTCAGAAATTCTTTGAATTTTTCAACAGCTTCTTCTTCACTCAGCGGCATTTTGGAATGATTTTCTCCGACGCGCTCGTATCCGATTTTTTCCGGCTGACCGTAGATCAGTTCTTTTCTCTCGGTCTTTGGAACCATCGTCTCCGGTTCAAGCTCCACACCCCAGATCGGAGTCACGTTATTGCATCCCCAGTAAAAATAGAGCTTTCCGTCATCATCAAGAAACAGGTTCGGATCCCAGAAATCGAAGGTTCCCGGAATACGCTCAAACGGACCGTTTAAGATATCTTTCGTGCGGTAAAAATCGCAGATCGTGCCACGACGGGATGCGCTGAAATACACGTAATCGCCGACCACGCGCACATCCGGCGCATAGTCATACAGCGGCAGGCTGTCCGGCAGACGGTGGCTCTCCCAGTGAACCATATCCTCCGAAACCCAGACGCTCAAAGTCATGGATGCAAAAATATAATATTTTCCCTGAAATAAAATCATCGACGGATCGGCGGCCTCGCGGGAAATCTTGTCCTCGCCGCTTCTCATATCCTCGATAAACTGGTAACGGTAGTCCATGTTTAATGGATTGCAGTAATACTGTTTCTTCATGTTTCCTCTTTTCCGGATTGTGCGTAAAAACCCCTGCAACATGCTTTCGCACATCCTGTCTTTGTCTTATAAAAAAATTTTAGCATACTCCGGGATGAAAAAAAATGTTCTGATTTGACTTTTTACTTTTAGAAAACTGACTTTCACTTGATTTTGTATATGTTCCTTCACATGTTTTTCCTGTTCTTTCTCTCGTTCTTCATGCTTTTTGAACATACCCTTCTTTTTGCATCAAGTATTGGACAAATCTGTATTCCGATTTTACAATGGAAGTATCTTAGAAAAGCACGAAATCATGTACTCTGGGAGTACATCATCGCACAGGGAGATTTTTTCATGGAATACACAAAACTTGGAAATTCGGATTTAAAGGTATCGAGAATCTGTATGGGATGTATGGGATTTGGAAATGCAAAAAGCGGCATACATTCCTGGACACTGGACGAGGAGCATTCCCGCGCGATTTTAAAACGCGGTCTGGAACTTGGTGTAAACTTTTTTGATACCGCTGCCGGTTATCAGAGCGGCACCAGCGAGCAGTATCTGGGACGCGCGCTGAACGATTTTGCAAAACGTGATGAAGTCGTTGTCGCAACAAAATTTTTCCCGCGCAGCCCGCAGGAAATTGCAGACGGGGTGAGCGGAAAAGATCATATTTTAGGTCTTCTCGATCGCAGCCTTACGAATCTTGGCATGGACTATGTTGACCTTTATATCTGCCATATGTGGGACTATCACACACCGGTAGAAGAAATGATGGAGGCATTAAATTCAGCTGTCGTTGCAGGAAAGGTACGCGCCATCGGTATTTCTAACTGCTTCGCATGGCAGCTGGCAAAAGCAAATTATATTGCGGATAAGAACGGCTGGGCCAAATTTGTTTCGATTCAGGGACATTACAATCTGCTATTCCGCGAGGAGGAACGCGAGATGGTTCCGTTCTGCAAGGATCAGAATATTGCACTGACACCGTACAGCCCGCTGGCTTCCGGCCGCCTGGCAAAAAAACCGTCGGAGCTTTCCAAACGGCTGCAGGAAGATACGTACGCAAAAGGAAAGTATGATGCGACGAAAGAAAAAGACGCCATCATTATCGACCGCGTCGGTGAACTTGCAAAGAAGAAGGGGCTGACGAGAATCCAGATTTCGCTCGGATGGCTGCTCACAAAAGTAACTGCTCCGGTTGTCGGGGCGACAAAGGTATCGCATATTGAAGAGGGCGTCAAAGCCATCGGTGTACAGCTGACACCGGATGAGACTGCTTATCTCGAAGAGCCATATGTCCCGCATGCACTGGTCGGCGTAATGCGCGAGAACCCTTGATAAAAAGTAACTGCTCCGTATCTTCACCGTTATGAGTCAGGCGGATATTACGGATGCTTCACGAGAGAAACACAGACGAAGAAGACTTTATGCAGGAAGCAGAAAGCGCAGTTTCTTCTACCCTGGAGCCTTGTTCGATTCGATATTGTATTGCTCTGATGAAGGAATTGAAAATGGAGCTTCAAAAAACTGCATTTGCACAGATAAGCGATTGTGTGCTTGCCCTTTCTATACCGGAAATTATAACGCAGAAAAATGTACGGACCGCCATGGAAAAAGCAGGCTTTCATGTAATAAGGGTTATGACTGCGACAGATGCTTGTGCCCTTTCAAAAGCACAAGATATGAAACATGACCAGCAATTTGGGGTTCGTGTGATTTCAAATTGTAAAAAGCAAAATCTGCTGGCAGAATTTTCAGCATGGACAGATCAAACTAATATGCTGGAAGGATTGGAATATACCATCGGAGAGAATACTCCAGAAATGATTCCAAATATGACGTACTATTATCTAAGTGATACGAAATCGAGAGAAACACTGGGTCAGGAAACAATCGGATACGAGGATCTTTCCGTTGTGGCCGCGGATAGAACTGCAGCCCAGGGAGCCAGACTTACCAATCCTACCGCGAAGCCTATTACCATGCTTGTACTTTTCCCATGGACCGCCGGAATTGAAATTTCAACCATCCAATGGGGAAAGGAATGCATTCCATTAACCTGGCTTAACGAAGAACGACACATGATTCCCATGCGAACAGATGGTTTCGACATTTTGCTGGATTCCGGAATCAAAGGAAAAGGTCTGAACCTGTATCTGAAATCAAAGGATTCTAAAAGGAAAGTCAGAACCTAGAAAATGGAGGAGATCTGTCCTGAATTTCCAAAGGATGCAAGCCGGCTGAAAGCATGGATCGAGGTTGGAATGGAATGCGGCGATTTTACCCTGATACTGCAATCAGGAGAGAATCTTGCAAAGATAGATTTGAGTCAATTCACAGAAGAAAAGCCGAAACGCTTCCCGATAAATACCGTTTTCGTACCGGAACAGCTTCTCGCAAATGTACTTCAGGCCGGAAAAGAGTTTTGCCTGGGGGCGGAAAATCTGAACCCCACAACGAAGGCTTCTGCAATTGGAAAGAGAATCCAGATGATCGCCAGACAGACACAAGAAGTATTTGCAGACTGTCATGACGGAGATACAAATATCCGAGTCAGCACATGGATTGAAAAGCTGCTGGCTGTAAAAGACAATCTCGAATATGGAATTGTCAGTTCGGAACGAACGACGAATCGCTGGGCCTATATGGATGAAAAGCTTCTTATGATGGATTTCCGTACAGCTTTGGCGCAGAATTTATATCAGCTGAATGTCTTACCGATGGAAGCAAATGGTACAATATTTGATCCTCATATCCATGATGCAGTGCACATCGAAGAAACCGACCGGGTGGAAGAAGACAGAGTTGTCGAGGAAATACAGAAAGGCTACTTCTTCGGAGAAAAACTGTATCGACCGACAAAGGTTATTGTTTCTAAAAATTCCTGTCAAAAGTAATGCTCTGTCATATGTGTCTTGATATATACGAATCAATTTCTCAAACGCACAGATCATTAACCGATATATAAATTAAGGGTGAAGAGGAGCCTGTTTTTAAAGCTCCTCATCACCCTTGACAAACCCTAAAAGAATTTAACCGAATCAACCAAGTCCTGATAAGCGGTGAAGCAGCTATTCAGTTATGAGCAAGTAACGAAGCGGATTGCGAATATCCGCTTTAGCTTTACAGACTGTTCCACAGTACTCCGGAAAATCTGTTTCTTGCAACTCTCACTCCACAGGGCTGATTTTTTATGTCATTTCTGTATTTTTCCCTTCCATTTCTGTATTGTTTTTATGAAGACATGCTCTTTTTGCTTTTCATCTTCCTGTGCCTCATACTTAGATAATAAGGAATTAAGTTCCCTGTCCCATACCGAATAAAATCGAACGGTGTTTACTTCTTCCTGTATCGTTTTGATTTGTTTTTGATCTTGTCTCGAAAGACTCCGCATTCGTTTTTCTAGTTCCTTTTTGTAAATAGAAACCCCTTGCGGAAATCTTATATTGCTTGCCTCTCTTCTATCTTCTAACTCTATTCCTTTTCCTGATAAAACTTCTTCACTGTATAGCATTTGTAAAAAGGAGACTGCTTTTAAAGGTTGCTTTGTGTTCTTATTAATTCCTGCATAAAGTGTAACATTTGCAGTGAATCCGCCTTCCTGATTCGGCATTGCAAATACCGTATGAACTGTTTTTTCACCTCCAAGTTCTTCCAAATCATTTAGACTTACTACTCCTGTATCTTTTATTTTCCAGTTTAAAGCTAATGATCTTGTTTTTAATGCTACTGTTTCATCCAAAACTTTTTTTATCTGCTCTTCCGAATATAGAAGTGTTTTTTTCTTATAATCAACTACCTCACTAAATGTATCAAAAAATTGAACCCCACTTCTTTGCCCTACAATCTGTTGAATTGCTTTTTCTTTTTGTCTGGCTAATTCCAGCCAATTTCTTGATATTTCTGTATTTTCCGGTAAATCCTGTGTTGTAAATGCATATAGAAAATAATCGTATGTCATAGGAATCAGTATTTGTTCCTCATTAGCCATACCTGCAGACAAAATCTTCTCTTCTAAAATATCTATATCAAAATATTTCATGTATGGTTTCAACGAAAGAAAGGTTCCCTGATACATTTCTTTTTTGGGGTCCTCAAAAACAACTGCTCTTTGCTCACTCCAGGTCGGATTCGGCCCTTCTGCCAAAAATACATCCGGCCCTTCTCCTGTCGTAATTTCATTCTGGATCTCCTGTACTTTTTCTTCCGAAGCCTGTTGCCCTGATGGGATTACCATTAGTTCCACTCCATTATTTTTATATATTTTCTTCCAGGCTGCCACTATTTGAAGTACCGTTTTTTTATTTTCTTCATCAACACAAATTTTTAATGGCATTTCCGTTTTCTCAATTTCAATCTTGGCTTGTGTATCTGCATATACCGTTTCTGCATTTAAGCTCCCACTGACTAATGTGATGTTAATCAGAATCAAACCAAAAATTTCTTTCAACCTTTTTCCCATCATTATGCTACCCCCTATGTTTCTATATAGCACAAGGCTATTGCATGACTTCTGTTTTTTTACATATCATACAACAGCCTTGTGTTTTAACCATTAATTATCATATCCGTGACAAATTGTTCTTGTTTCTTTCACATTAGCAGTATTTCCTGCGTTACAATTTAAACATTTTGTAGTTTTTATTCCTGTTCTATACTGCTTCAAATCAGTTCCCCATGCGTGACCATGAGTACATGTAACTGTACCACTGCTTATCCAGCTTCCCCATACGGTTGACGATGTTATTCTTCCTCCACATCTCGGGCAAACTGCAGCATACGGCATAATTTCTTCATACGCAAAAATATTCTTACTTTCGATAACATCCGCTTTTGTTACATTGGCAGAAAATGTACTGGCCAACATTAAGGTCATTAGAAAAATGGAAATTTTTTTCTTTACCGCTTTCATACTTTTCTCCTTAAAAATTTATTATACCTGTCAACGTACGTTCTACATTTGTATAACAAAAAATACCATACTTCCTACTTTTTGTCAATCTTTTTTCTACATTTGTCTAATTAATCATTATACCCATGGCAGACTATTTTTTCTTGCCTGATCTTTATCTCAAAAAAATTTCCACATTCATTACACCTGATTTTTTCTACTCCATATCTGGCTTTCTGTAAGTCATCTCCCCATGCATATTGATGTGTACATACTACATTTTTTTCATTTTCCCATGCATTCCAAACCACTTCTCCTTGTACCGCAGCTTTGCATTTGGGACAATTTTCTATATGCGATGATGACCATATTTGTCGCGCTATTTGCATTTCCGAAAAACTCAAAATAATTATTCCAAAAAGAAAAACAGTGACGTATATTCGAAGTTTTTTTCTTGCTAAAAACACATTGTAAAATCGTTCTTTCAGTATCTCTGTTTCTGATACCATTGAAACAACTCCAGACAATTCTTTTTTCGTTTGTTTTGAAGCCACTTTTAAAATAACATTGCAATAATCTTTCCGTTGCGTCAGATTCATATGTTTTGTAACAGTCTCATCACAGACACATTCGATATCTATATTTGCCATTTTTTGCACCCACAGCATTGGGATACAAAACCAATAAACATCCCTTATAATTTGAAGAAACCTTTTATACCATAAATCGTGTTTTTTCTGATGTGTCAATTCATGTAAAAAAATCAAATACCATTCTTCATAGGAGTAATTTTCCGTTTCCAGCATTTCTTGTGGAATCAATACTTTTGTATTTCGTACACCAAACAACATAGGAGAATAAAAATCTTGATTTTCACAGACCCATATTTCTGTTTTTTTTATTTTACAAACTTCGCTTGCTTTTTTTAGAGCTTCTAATACGGAATTTTTTTGCATCTTTTTACATTCTGCAAATATTCTTTTTTTCCATATTCTATATTGTATTGCGTGAAACAAAAGACATAAAATCATCCCTGCAATCCATATATACAGCAAAAATTTTTCGCCTGACATCCACCTTCGAATTGAAACGTTTCCCATTTTCGTCATGATCGCGGTCTTTTGATTTTGTTCCCCGATATAATATGCCGGCATAGAAATCATAAAAGGATGTTGCCGAAATTTCTCTGTCACACTCCAAAATGGAAAGCACATTTTAAGTGTCAGAAGTATCCAGACTATCTTTCTCCAGTAATGACCGAGCCTTTTCCCCATTATTTTTTGTACAACATATGCCATAAATGCGACTATGCCTATTGAAAGATTCCACTTTATGATAAATGCCATCTGTAACTATATCCTCTACACCACTTTTTCTATTTTTGTCTGTCAATAAATTCCTGCAATTGCTTAACCTCTTTTGAGCTAAGTTTTTCTCCATCATACAGTGCCGATGCGAATTTTGCTAATGACCCTTGAAACATTTTATCTAACATGTTTTTTCCAACCGTGCCTATATAATTTTCTTTTTCTACTAATGGTACATAAAGATTTGATTTCCCGTTCCTCACTTTTTGAATAAATCCTTTTTTTTCCAAACGAGTAAGCAATGTTAAAATGGTACTCGGTGCAACATTTTTCTCTACATTCAACTTTTCTTCAACTTGAAATCGACTGACAGGTTCCTCATATTCCCATATAATCATCATAATTTCCTGTTCTGATTCTGGTAATTTTTTCATTTCTACTCTCCGCTTTTCTCTACTTTGATCAGATTATAGCATATTTTCCAGAAAATTGTTGCACTTTTTGGGACTGTTTTCCGCCTTCCGAAGCTAGTACATCGTTTTCGAAATAACTATACCACTCACTTGTCTGCAAATCTGATTGCACAGGCATAAAAGCCTCGGCGTAGCCCGCTACGCCTACATTTTTATACCTGCACACTCGAATCTGCATCCTGCGTGATTGGTATAGTTATTTACAAAACGATGTACTAGATTCTAGCATGATTCTTGATTTTTTCTTCCGTTTCGCATAGCTTTGAATGCACTTCAAAAGCACCGGCCAAATGGTCGGTGCTTAAATAATGGTTTCATCAAAAATGGTTCATCCTATACCACACATAAATATGCAAAATATCCTGCATAGCATAAAAGCATAACGACACCACACGTTTTCCGTAATTCCCTGTTCTTGTACGTCCCAATCCATAAAACCAGACCTGCCAGAATTGCGATTCCTGTGTCTACAATAAATTTAGTTTCAAATGGCACAGGACAGATCAGTGCGGCTGTTCCAATTACAAATAAAATGTTAAAAATATTGCTTCCGACAATATTTCCGATTGCAATCCCTGCATTTCCTCTTTTTGCCGCTGTCACAGATGTTACCAGCTCTGGAAGAGATGTTCCGAGAGCAACAATCGTCAGTCCGATAAAACGCTCACTCATTCCAAAGTATCGTGCAATCTCGGTTGCCCCGCTGACGGCAAAATCACTTCCTTTTACAACCAGGACGCCGCCTGCCACCATCAAAAGAAGACATTTCCAGACAGGATAATTTTTCGCTTCCTCCTCTTCCGGATTTTCCCCTTTTTTTGACATTACAAATAAATATCCAAGATATACAAGAAACAGTACCCATAAGACTATGCCCTCGGCAAACGTTACTTTTCCTCCTGTCATTCCGCATATCATTAAAACTACCGTAACAAACATCATAAACGGTATTTCATAAAACAAGGTAGACCTTTGTATTGCCACATTTGTTATCAATGCCGTAAGTCCGAGAATAATAAAAATATTCAAGATATTACTTCCAACCACATTTCCTATCGTAATTCCTGCGTTCTGCTGCATCGCTGCAGTAATACTCACAGCAGCCTCCGGCATACTCGTTCCCATTGCAACAATGGTAAGTCCGATAATCAGCTGGGGAATTCCAAACTTTCTTGCTATGCTTGCAGACCCTTCCACAAACCAGTCTGCTCCTTTTACCAGAAAAAGGAAACCCACTATCAAAATCCCTGCCTGTAACATCATACGTATCTTCCTCTCTTTCTTTTGCATTCTTTGCAGCAGGTGTTATAGGCATAAAAAAAGAGACTCCTACTGCATCTACAGTAAAAGTCTCGCTATTTAATCACTTTCCGAGTTATTGAATATCAATAGCTGTACTGACGAAGAAGTGAACACGGTTGGCTAGCTACTCCCTTTTATTTTTCCAGTTTATCAAATTTCTTTTTTTTCGTCAACGTTTTTTTGTTTCTCAGCTCCTGGAAATGTTTTACAGCCACTTTTGATTCTCACAACTCCTTTGTCCGGTTCTGGTTTTATTCCAGATTCATGCACAGACCCCAGTCCTGGTCATTGGCATACGGATCGGCAAAATCGGTTTTCTGGCCGTTGACGGAATACGGATACACGTACGCACAGGTCGCTGTTCCATCCTCAAAGAACATGGACAGCACGCCGCGCAGGGAATGCTCACCGCGAATATTATATTCTTCGTTTCCGGTCAGGCGAGCGTAGCGCTTGAAGGTTCGACCGTTTTCTGCACTCCAGTAGTGCGGGAAAGTATCTCCGAAGACTCTGCGTTTTCCGAACCAGTAGCCGTCCCAATGGCGGATTGCAGTTTCATGCAGATGGTAGTCCGGCTGCTGGCCGTCGAAGAGTTCGAGGACGGCGATCTGCTGCTCGGCTCCGCGCAGGTATTTTTCTTCCCCGGTCACTTCGTAAACCTGAAGAATGACTTCGGCCGCCGGCTGTACGATCGATTGTTCGTAATTTACTTCCGAAGCCGGATAAGCCGTTCCAATCTCAATCAGTTGATCAGCATGACGTCGGAACAGATCTCTTACTGTTTTCAGATCCTCCTGTTCTCCTGCTTTTTCCAGCTCTTGGCAGAGCATCACAATCGGCATTTCAATCGGATAAAAACGGAATCCATCCTGTTCATAAAATTTTTCTGTGATACGAACTGCTGTCTTCAGATTTTCTTTTTCTCCCCACAGCTTCCAGCATTCAAGAAAGAATGTCACTGCCCATGGGTAGTTGTAAAGCCGAAAATAGCTGTTGTCCTTTCCGGAACAGTTGCAAACAAGACCTGTTGCTACATTTACCAGCTCGCGAAGATAGAATGCATGGTACTCACGAAGGCTTTGCTCCGCTTTTTCCCGGTCTTTTAAAAGATTCTGCTGCAGTGCCCGTGCAATCAGCACACCCATACCGGTACGCTCCCGTCCGGCATTGAAATCGTTTTCCGGCGTGCAGACGAGAATTTTTTCTTCGTTATCATACGGCAGATAGGCACCCTGCAGTTCTTTGATCTTTCCATGATACTGCTGGTGATCGACAATAAACGCACACCGTTTTGCAGCCAGTGTTTCCGGCCGCTCCTGTACGAGAAGACGGCAAATAGTTTTCACCTCATCGGCACAAATTGAAAGTACATACTCCCCTGTTTTTTCATTTTCAAACAGATATTCATAAACACCTTTTTCCGTCTTTTCCAGCGATACTCCGTTTACCGTCACTTTTTCCGCCGGAAATGTCGGTTCAATGGTTACCTTACTCGTCTCTCCCGGATAAATCACATACTGCTCCGCATCCACCAGAATCACCTGGGAAAATGCTCTTAATTTCTCCCGGAAATCTTCACGTCCCTGATGCGGAAATACTTTCCACTCCAGCGTCATCGTGTCTCCCGGTGCAAATTCCTGTGCGGACGGGTGCAGCCAGAAGCAGCCTCTGTCATTACTCTGCAGTTTCAGATCGCGCTCCACGCTGTAAGCAGAAAGACTGCCTTTTGTGAGCACCATTCCCAGATGCGGAGCCGCACCACCCATGCGGAGCGCCATGATATAACTGGTATTCTCCCCACAGAAAACATGTGCATGGCACCGATAGTCACGGCAGGTCACACTGTCCGTGTAGCGGTCCTGCAACGGAAATGAAACCCCAATACTTCCGGCATTTGTAAAATACGGATGCGCACCGTTGTAAGAAACCACAATCTTCGTTGTCAGCACATCTCCGTCTTTCTCATTCTGCACCTCAGCCGAAAACTCCGGCGGGCATTTCACCTCGGCGTATGGGAAATCCTCCCGCAGCCAGTTCATCTGTTTTGGATCTTTGGAAAATACAATTTCTTTCACGTTCCCAACTCTCATTTTTTATTTCCCCTTTCGTTTTTTTGATCCCGCTTTTTGAACTCCATGTAAAATTTATTTGCTGCTTTGATCATACTATATCTACATGCTCTTTTCTATATCTCTTTTTTCGTTTTACTTTATTTTTTCTTTCTTGCCGATAGTATTTTTTCTCAATTTTTGCTATACTGAAAATGTATGCGTATCAAACTCCGGCATTGCTCTTTCAAGCTGCCGACACATACATAAACTTCATAAAAGGGGGTATCTTTTTCATGGATACGTATGTCATTTTAAAAGACCTGGCAATCATTATCGTATTCGCAAAATTGTTTGGTATTCTTGCCAGAAAATGCAAGGCTCCGCAGGTTGTGGGCGAGCTGATTGCCGGTATTGTCCTTGGACCCAGTGTGCTGGGACTCGTTCAGCAGTCTGACTTTCTCGCACAGATGGCGGAGATCGGTGTCATTTTGCTGATGTTCTCCGCAGGTCTTGGCACCAGCCTGAAGGATCTGCTCCGCACCGGAGTGAAATCCCTGCTGATCGCCTGTGCCGGTGTTTTTGTTCCTCTGGTTCTTGGAGCCGTCTTATACATGAGCTTTTATGGCTTCTCTGCTGTCGGAACGGAAGAATTTTACCACGCTGTTTTTATCGGTGTTATTCTGACTGCAACATCGGTCAGCATCACCGTACAGGCCTTAAAAGAACTCGGCAAACTGAAAACAGAGGTTGGAACAACCGTCTTAAACGCAGCTATCATTGATGATGTCATTGGTATCATTGTGCTGACTGTTGTCATCGGTTTTAAGGATCCGACATCCAATCCGCTGAAAGTAGCAGCCTCCACCATTCTGTTTTTTGCCCTTGCGATTGTGCTCGGTTTTCTCTGCTTTAAGCTGTTCAACCGCATGAACTCCGTATTTCCGCACACCCGCCGTCTCCCGATTCTGGGTCTTGCACTCTGCTTCGGACTGTCCTACATTTCCGAAAAATATTTCGGCATCGCCGATATTACCGGTGCATACGTTGCGGGCGTTATCCTGTGTTCCCTCGATTCTTCCGATTACATCGAAGAAAAAATGGATATCAGCTCCTATATGATTTTCGGACCGATTTTCTTTGCAAGTATCGGACTCAAAACAACGCTCAGCGGCATGAACGAGAAATTCGTACTCTTTGCCATCTGTTTCGTCATCGTCGGCCTTGTCGCAAAAATTATCGGCTGTGGCCTGATGTCAAAGGGATGCGGCTTTACCTGGGGCGACAGCCTGAAAATCGGTGTCGGTATGATGACCCGCGGTGAAGTCTGTCTGATCGTCGCGCAAAAGGGTCTGAATGCAGGCTTTTTATCCGGCGATTTCTTCAGTGCCGTGATTCTGCTGATTCTCTTCTCGAGTGTTGCAACACCGATTATACTAAAAATCTTATACGCGAAAATGCCGACGGCAAAAGATTCTGCAAAGGCATCCTGACTTTCCTTTTACCAAAACAGGGCGCTGTGCCATTTCCTGCACAGCGCCCTGTTTTTTTCGTATCAACCGGTAAGTTCTGATTTTTTCTACCACAGAATCTTCTCTGCCTCAGCTCCATCCGCAAACGGTCCCGGCATTGCTGCCACGCCGCGGTGCTCGCCAAGATAGTCCTGATCGAAGATAATCGTGCTTCCGTCCGGATCTTCGAATCTCTGCTCCGGCTCGAAGGCGTATCCTAAAATATCACTGTTGATAATTCCCGTCCGGAAATCCTTCAGGAACTCATACACGTTCGTCTTGATGGAATAGTGGCCGTCTTTTTCCACAAGTTCCACCTTAACCTGGTTCTCGTTATCCATAAGATTCTCTTTTTCATTCACACACGCCTTTGCTCCGTTAAAGTAAGCGTTTCCATTTACCCAAACCGGCAGATGGCATTTATTGTGATACGGCTCCAGCTTGCTCATGTCGGCCGGTTTGTCCAGCTCAAAGTGGCTGATCCACTCGTCATAGGTCGGATACTCGTCGAACACATGCGTTCCGACCTCCTGGTTATCCTCCATCTTGAAGCCCATGTCCTCAACCGTTTCTGTTTCCTCAACCGGGTAATTCTGGATAAAAATGTTGTTGTAGAACCGGTCATCGCCATGCAGGAATGTCATGAATCCGGCAACCTCGGTACGGTGACGGATGTGATACGGCGTGTAACGGTCTCCTGTTCCGCCGCCAACTGCAGTTAATGAGCCAAGCATCAGATTGTGTACGCAGGCAATACCATCGGTCGCCATACGAACGCTGACCGGTGAGAGCATAATGTTGTTATCGATCAGTGTCGGACCATGGCCAACCTCGATGAAAATATCCTGACTCATCATTGCGCCCTCTGCCTTTGGTGTTCCCTCCGGCGGGCAGTTGTCGTGCAGCAGGTTCTGGGTCAGGCGTGTTCCCTGTGCCTCCCAGTCGCACCAGATGCCCATCGTACAATGATGAATGTGATTTCTTCTCATCACAACATCGATCGCTGCATGCATCTTGATACCGGAAATCTCGGCTCCGCCAAGCTGCTGCATATTGTTGATGTTGTGAATGTGGTTGTCCTCAATGATACTGAACACACCGCCCATCCGTCCGACAATACCGGTCTGCTCACAGTGATGGATGTGGCAGCGGCGGATGATATGGCTTCCGATGTTCTCCTTCGTCCATCCATGATACTGGCCGCGGCACACAGCATCACGCTCCATCTGGGTCGGGCTTTTTACGTGTTTTCTGGTAAAGTAATGGTCGTTCTCCGGATCGTAATATTTTCCGAGCGAAATACCGCAGCACTTGCTGTTGCTGACCTCACAGTCCTCAATAATCCATCCCTTCGACCAGTGCGGACCGATCATACCGTCCTGATAAGCAGCCGGCGGCGCCCATGTCGTTGCCGCCTTGCTGACATCAAATCCACTGAACGTAATGTAATTTACGCCTGTTTTCGACGGCATAAAGCAGTTCCGGCGCACGTTGATTTCTACTTTTTCCTCCGTCGGGTTTTTACCCTGGAAGTTTGCGTAGATGACCGTCTGATTTTTCTCTTTGTCCTGCTCGGTATACCATTTGTAAACCGACCACTCCGGCTCCCAGGACGGCGCATAAACCTCGCCCTTGATACACTCCTCGAGCGTCTCTGCCTCGTATAACTGGCGGTCATTCAGATAAACCGCGCCGGTATGGCGTACCACCGGTGCAAAATACCAGTCACCGCCGACCATTGTCGTGTATGGGTTATAATTGCCAAACACTCCGTTGTCTACACGGCATACCCACACATTATCTTTGTAATGCTCCCAGTCATTCATCGTTTCCGCACCGGTGATCTTTGCGCCGAGCGGCTTCTCACTCTTATAGACGATTCTTGCATCCTCGGTTCCTCCGTTGACCGGATCAACATATTCATGGTAAATACCAGGTGCAACCAGAACTTCATCTCCTGCCTTTGCAATTTTTGCCGCATCGTTGATGAACTTGAACGGCATCTCTTTTGTTCCGTTTCCATTCTTCGGAGCGGAATTATTGACATAGTAAATCATTTCTCTATACTCCTTTTTGTTATAGTAAAACCTGAAAACACTGCAAAAAAGGCTGTGACGCAATCATTCACTCTCTGCGGCTCTGAATTTTTTACGCTATTTTTTTGCGGGTCTATAGAATTTCTTTATGATAATGCTTCTTCCGCAGCCTCTTTTGATGCAAACGGGCCCGGCAGCGGATGAATGCCCTGACGGTTTCCGAAGTAGTCATATCGGAACACGATCGGCGTTCCATCCGGATTCTCATATTTCTGTTCCGGCTCAAATGCCATGCCAAGCGTCTCCGTTGAGATCACTGCACAGGCATTCTGCGGCAGATAATCGTAAACATTGGTCTCCAGTTTCCATTTTCCGTTCTCTTCTTTTACACCGATGGTGATTTCATGCTCGGTATCCACTACAGCGTCCTGTTCCTGCTCCGCCGGCTTCGCCCCATTGAAGTAAACGTTTCCGCCAAGCCATACCGGCAGCTTCTCGTAATACAGATCCGGCGACTTTCCGGAGCCCATTCCGCAGTAGCCCTCAAATCTTGCCACGTACTCCTCCAGCGTCGGATATCCGCTGTACGGTGCGGTTCCTGCTGTCAGATTTCCGTCATCCCACTCATTATCTCCGGTCAGTTTACGGATTTCTTCCATTCCCGCACGAACCGGCTTCTGGATGAAGATATTATTGTAGAACCGGCAGTCACCGTGAAGAACCGTCATAAATCCGTTGATCTCCGTGCGATGCGGCACATGGTACGGTGTGTAGCGTGGCGACGGCAGCTTTTCGGAGCCATTGTTGACACCGCGGCCGACAGCAGTAAACGATCCCGCGATCAGGTTATGTACTACCGCAACACCCTGTGTTGCCAGCTTTATAGCGCGGTCCGAAAGCAGTACGTTATTGTCCACCAGCGTCGGTCCGTGGGAAATTTCAATAAAGATATCCTCGCCGATGCCGTCCATCCCCTCCGGATTTGCATTCTCCTCGTTCGGCAGCGTATTGTCATGGAACAGGTTCTGCGTAACACGTGTGCCCTGTGCCTGCCAGTCGAGCCAGAGGCCTCTCGTACAGTGATGGAAATGGTTTCTTCGAATGATCACATCGATCGCCGCATGCATCTTGATGCCGCCGATCTCCGCACCCGCAAGGTTCTGTTTATTATTGATATGGTGAATGTGGTTATCCTCAATAATCGAGAACACACCGCCTAAATGGCCTACAATACCCGTCTGTCCACAGTCGTGGATGTTGCACCGGCGGATGATGTGGCTTCCGATGTTTTCCTTCGTCCATCCCTCTCGCTGCGCCTGGCAGATACAGTCACGCTCCGTCTGTGTACCATCTTTGAATTTCCATTTGAGCCATTTATTGTCATTGTTCGGCTGTCTGTATTTTCCAAGTGAAATGCCCGAGCACTTCGAATCTGAAATCTCACAATCCTCGATGATCCATCCCTTTGACCAGTGCGGGCCGACCATTCCTTCCTGATATGCCGTCGGCGGAGCCCACTGAGTTGCCGCCTGTTTTACAACAAAGCCGGACAGCGTGATATAACCGATGCCCTCCTTCGATGGATAAAAGCAATTCTCACGTACATTGATTTCTACGGTTTCTTCGTTCGGATTTTTTCCCTGAAAATTCACATAGAAAACGGTCTCATTTTTTTCTTCGTCCTGCTCCACATACCAGGTGTAAACCGTGAATGCCTGATCCCAGGATTTTTTATAGATCTCCGGCTTTTTCACCTGATCCAGACTTGTCACCTCATACATGGATTTTCCATTCAGATACACTTCTCCGGTGTGTGCCGTGTAGGATGCGATAAACCAGTCACCGCTGACCAGTGTCGTATATGGATTGTAATCCCCAAACAATCCGTTCGAAACGCGCGCTGTCCACACATCACCTTCCAAATGCTCCCAGTTATCCACAATTTCCGCACCGGTAATCACAGCTTTTCCCGGTTCCACAGAACGGTACACAATTCTTGCATCCTCACATCCCGCATTCGCCGGATCTACATATTCCCGATATACGCCAAGCGCTACAAGCACCTCGTCGCCGGGCATTGCAATTTTTGCCGCCTCAGAAATCGTCTGAAATGGATATTCCTTCTGCCCATTTCCGCTTCGCACAGCATTTCCATCTACATAAATCTGCATTTTTCGCTTACCTCTCACTTCTTCACTTTTCATAAACTTTTATTGTGAATTTTCGCCAAAATCACATCACTCTTTTTCCGATTTCTGCCGTTCTTCACAATTTTCATATCTTAACCATAATACAGATCCTCGTAAAACACTACTTATATATTGCCGATCATTGCCCAGATGTTTCGATTTTTTCTATATTTTTTCTCTCTTCTGTTGTATAATACCGTTTATCAGATACGGAGGATTCTTTTGCCATGAAAAACGATTCGACTTCTTTTTTCGAAAACAATCATTTTGCTAACAGCTATGTTTACGATATCTCTATTTCGCATGTCCCCGCCTATTTCGGTCTGCACTGGCATCACTATATCGAAATTGTGCTTGCACAGGATAACGGCATTATCTATGAAGTAAATGGAGAAACCTTTCCGCTAAAGCCCGGTGATCTTCTTTTTATCTGGCCCGGCGAGCTGCACGCTGTTTCCACAACCAACAGAGAACATCGCCTGATCATGCTTCAGCTCGATGCAGATTTTCTGGAAAAACGCGTGGATTTCCAGTCTGTTGCTTATCTTTTTTATCAGATCCGTCTTCTGAATCAGAACAACTTCCCGGAAATCGAAAAGCTTCGCGGATTTCTGACAGAGCTTCGCAGGCTCTCCCTCTCCGGTATCAGTTTTTCTGAACTGCGCGGATGCGTTCTGCTATATCAGTTTTTTATTCTGCTCGGCGAAAATCTCTCCGTGCCGACCGAAACTGCCGCACCGCAAAAAACAGGCCATTCCGCACAGGTACACCGCCAGATGGTTGCTGCATGTACCTGGATCTCAAGTCACTGCACCGAACCGGTTTCCCTGGAAGAAGCATCAAAAGTCGCCGGATTCTCCCGCTGCCATTTTTCCAAGCTGTTCCGCGCATACACCGGCCTCTCCTTCACGGATTTCGTCACCAGGGAACGGCTCCATATCGCCGAAAACCTGTTAAAAAAACCGGATCTCACGATCACCGAAGTGTCGCTCGAATCCGGTTTTAACAGTATTTCTACGTTTAACAGAGTCTTTTTGAAATCAAAAAATGTAAGCCCTACCGACTTCCGTCAGATGTACCTGCAATCCTATCAGAAATAGGCTATGAATTCGGCATGGCCTCTGGTCTTTCGCAGGTGGATGGAACCTTCTCAAATGCACCCGTTTCCGCACTCTTCATAATCTGATCGATCGTATCGAGTACGTGATATGCCATTTTGGCACTCGCACGGTTTGGTCTGCCCTCGGCAATTGCTTCTGCCATCTCAGACGGGCCAAGACCACGGCTGTTTTCGCTGTAATCAAAGCCATAATGTAAAACTTCCGGAACAGTCTGCTGTGTCCAGTCTTTTACACCCGGAATATAGACAACATCGCCGCCGAAATTGTTCGGATCAACAAGCTTTAAGATACCTTTTTTACCGTAAATGGTGAATACCGCCTGATCATTGATGACGCTGTCACCATTGACGCAGAATGTACCGGTCACACCGTTTTTCATTTCCAGAATGGTAAAGACCTGACTTTCGTTTGTATAGTCAAATTCCTGTCCGTATTCCGGGCTGCCCGGAATGATGTTCACACGCTTCGCCGCAAGGTTTCGCACGGACGATACAACGCGATCCACCGGACCAAAAAGACTCACAATTGCCGTCAGATAATAAACACCGAAATCGTAGCAGATACCGCCGCCCGGCATCCGCAGAAAACGGAAGATGCTCGCCAGCAAATCAAGATCGCGGTTTGCGCATGCTTCGAAAGATGTCACCTCGCCGATCAGCCCGTCGTCGATCGCTTTTCTTGCGGTCTGCAGTGCCGATCCAAGGAAGGTGTCCGGTGCGGAACCGAGATAGAGATGTTTCTCCTCTGCCAGCTCGATCAGTTTCGCTGCCGTTTCCGGTGCGAGGGTCATTGTTTTTTCAGTGTAAACGTGTTTTCCGGCTTCCAGTGCCTGACGGATCAGCCCCTCGTGGGTCGGTGCCGGTGTCAGAATGACTACCATTTCAATCGACGGATCTGCCAGAATTTCCTCGTAGGTACAGCCCTTGATGCCATACTGCTCTGCTTTCTTTTTCGCATGTTCAAGATGGCCTGCGCAGCATGCTGCTACCTCAAGATTCTCAAAGTTATGAATCATGTTCGTCAGATAAATATCACTGATCGCTCCGCAGCCGACAACGCCGACTCTCATTTTTTTCGTTTCTGTTGTTCCCATTTGTAAAAATCCCCTTTACTCTTTGTTTTTTGATTCTGTTCTAATAAAAACCCTTATTTTTTTTATACAACGAAATGTCTGAAAAAACAAGCATTCCGGCTCATATTTCACTTTCAAAATGAAAAAACCACCCACGGTTTCTGCAGATTCTCTGCATCACCGCGGACGGCCTTTTTCTGTTGTTTACTCCACGCTTTTCAGCGATTCAATCATATCAATTTTTCTTAACCGGTAGAACATCATAAAATTGACGAACAGAGCAAACGCCAGGGTAATCAGGGCGCTCCAGCCGTAGCTCCGCGGGAACACGTTTCGTCCGAACATCATCATATCGACCTCGACGGTCTGAATTACGCAATGATGTAAAAACGTTCCAATTCCCATGCCCGCGATAACGCCGAACAGTGTCAGCACCATGTTTTCCCGGTACACGTACGATGCCACCTCGCCGTCGAAGAAGCCGAGCACTTTCAGCGTTGCCAGCTCTCTCTGTCGTTCGGTGATGTTGATGTTGTTCAGGTTGTACAGCACCACAAACGCCAACAGGCCCGCCGATACGATCAGCACCACGATGACGATGTCGAGGGAACGAAGCATGTTGTCAATCTGATCAATCAGGTCGGATGTGAACGAGATTGCCGCTACACCGTCGTACGTCATGATTTTTTCTCCGAGTGCTGTCTCATAATTGCCCGACATGTCCTGATATTTCATCAGAAGCTGGTTGTAGTCCGGCGCTCCGCCGAACAGCTCCTCGTAGAGATCCGGGGCCAAATACAGGTAATGGCGCACGTAGTTTTCGACGATGATCGAAATCTTTACGTCCACAATATCATCGCCTTTTTTCAGCTGAACCGTGTCGCCTGCTTTTACGCCGAGCATCGTTGCTGTCTTTTCGCTGATGGCTGCGCCGCCGTCGGTCGGGAATTCGTAAACTTCTCCGCTTTTCCGGTCTCGGAAGGCATAGAAGTCATTGAAATTCGTCAGTTCTTTCGGCACTTCAAGCACTGCATCCACGGTCTTTTTGTCGGTCTGCAGTTCGATGTTCTGGCAGTACATTTCCAGCAGCTCATCGATGCCGCTGTAGTTTTCCAGATCGGTCTGCAATGCTTCTTTTTCGGATTCATCCACATCTGAATTCAGCACAGCATTCGCCTGATAGGTGAAGAGGCTGACGAACTGGTTTTTCGCAATCGCGGTGATGGAATCCTGAAGGCCGAAACCGACGAGGATCAGACCCATGCATCCGCCGATTCCGATAACGGTCATGAAGAATCGTTTTTTATACCGCACCAGATTCCGCACGGTTGATTTCTGCGTAAAGTTCAGATGTTTCCAGAGTACGCCGATGCGTTCCAGGAAAATCCGTTTGCCGTTTTTCGGTGCTTCCGGCCGCATCAGCTCTGCCGGACCTGCGGCGAGTTCTTTGTAGCATGCCGCGATCGTCGCCACGCCGGTGCAGGCTGCACTCGCCAGAATCGCAAGGCCTCCCTGCTCCCAGTTCAGCGGGGTCATGTAATACGGGAGTCCGGTATACAGCATGCCGTAGGCATTCATAATAACCCAGGGCAGGATTTTTTCTCCAACCACCACGCCCGCGAGAGCGCCGGATACGGTGGAGAGCATCGCGTATGCGAAATATTTAAAGGCGATCACGCCGTCGGAATAGCCGAGGGCTTTTAACGTTCCGATCTGCTGACGCTGTTCCTCGATCATTCGTGTCATCGTCGTCAGGCTGACGAGAGCAGCCACGAGGAAGAAGATAACCGGGAAGAATTTTCCGATATTCGAGATACGGCCGGCATCCTGACCGAAGCTCTCAGTTGACGTTACCTTATTCCGTCCCCAGACGTACCACGTTGGTTTTTTCAGGTCTGCGAGTGTTTTCTCACCGTCCGCAATTTCCTGCTTCGCATCCGCGATTTCTGGTTCGGCGTCGGCTTTTGCTTTTTCATATTCGGCTTTGCCGTCCTCAAGTTCCTTTTCTTTATCGGCAATTTCCTGTTTCGCATCCGCAAGGGAGATTTTTCCGTTGGCGATTTCCTGTTTCGCGTCGGCAAGCTGGGTTTCTCCGTCGGCAATCGTCTGCTTGGCTTCGGCGAGCTGACTTTCTCCATCGGCGATCGTCTGCTTTGCTTCTGCTAACTGGGTTTCGCCATCGGCGATCGTCTGTTTCGCGTCGGCGAGCTGACTTTCTCCACTGGAAATTGTCTGCTTTGCAGCGGCAAGCTGGGCCTCACCCG
The DNA here is from genome assembly GCF_003479185.1 of Blautia sp. AF17-9LB. NCBI lineage: Bacteria > Bacillati > Bacillota > Clostridia > Lachnospirales > Lachnospiraceae > Blautia > Blautia sp. AF17-9LB. The sequence continues at coordinate 65,643 of NZ_QUGU01000009.1, read as the reverse complement.
ACTGAATCGTCTGTCGGTACGATGCAATCTGCTGTTCCCCATCAGCAAGCTGGGCTCTGGCAGCCGCAAGCTGAGTTTCTCCGTCTTTTAATTTACTGCGGTTCGTCTCAATCTGAGCTTCTCCGTCGGCAATCGCTGCTTTGGCGGATGCAAGCTGGGCTTCGCCATCCTCAATCTGTTTCTGATAAGCTTCTGCCTGTGCTTCTCCATCCTGAAGCTGGGCAAGAGCCTCTGTAATCTGAGCTTCGCCGCTTTCCAGTTCTTCTTTTGCAGAAGCAATCTGTGCCTCGCCTGCGGCGCATTCCTGCTCTTTTTCTGTTAATTGTGCATCTGCAGCGGCAAGCTGACTTTCTGCGTCGGTAATCTGAGCTTCTGCAGCCGCAAGCCGGGCTTCCGCATCAGCGCTTGCTGCTTCAAACGCTGCGATGTTTTGTTCCAGAAATGTTTTCTGCTCCTGCATCGTGAAAAGCTGCTGTGCTAACTCTGTCTGTTTTGCTTCCAGCGCAGTTTTCTGTTCCAACAGGGATACATATGCTTCATCTTCCTCTGTCAGTCCGTCAAGCTGAGCCTCAATCACCTCGATCTGACCAGTCACTTCTGTCTGCGCAGCCTCCACCATCGGAAGCTGCCTGGAAATCTGGGCTAACTGATCCCTGGCTGTCTCATACTGACTCTTCTGTTCTTCATACGCTGCCTTCTGCGCTTCATACTGTGTGCGTCCTGCAGCGGTTTCTGCTTTCTTGTTGTCCAGTTCCTCGCGTGCAGCGGAAAGCTGTTCCTTTGCAATATTCAATTCCGTTTCTTTTTTGGAAAGCTGCTCTTTTGCAGTATTCAGCTCCGTCTGCTTCCGAGTCAGTTCGGTTTTTGCCACCGAAAGCTGCGTCATTTTTTCCTCTAACTCTTTTTTGCCGGATGCCAGTTCTGTTTCTTTCTCTGCAAGCTGTGCTTTTCCGTCGGAAAGTTCTTTCGCTTTTGCCTCAAGTGTGGTTTTTCCACTTGCAAGTTCATCGGCTTTCTGATTCAGCTCCGCTTTTCCGCTTTCCAGCTCTGCCGCCTTTGCTTCCAGCGTCGCTTTTCCGCTCGCAAGTTCCGCCTCTTTATCTTTCAGCGTTGCCTTGCCGGATGCCAGTTCCTGCTCTTTATCGGCGATGGTTGCTTTCGCACTGAGAAGTTCCTGCTCTTTGTCTGCAATGGTCTGTTTTCCGTCAAGGAGTTCCTGTTCTTTCTCAGCAATCGTCTGCTTTCCGTCAAGAAGCTCCTGTTCTTTGTCCTTTAACGTCTGTTCGCCGTCGAGAAGTTCCTGCTCTTTGTCCGCAATCGTCACTTTCGCGTCGGCAAGCTGCTGTGCACCGTCATCCAGCTCTGTTTTTGCGTCCGCTAATTTCTGCTCTGCATCAGCGACCTGCTGTTTTGCATCATCAATCTTTTCCTGTCCTTCGGTTTTGACTGCCGTATACCGCCGGTCGCACGCCGCATCCTCGAGCGCTTCAATCTTCGTCTGTACAGCCTTCACCGTCTCATCATACGCATCGCTGTAGCTCGCCTCTTCCTGTGCGCCGTCCGCCTGGACGTAAATCTCTGTATAGAGATCCGAGGTAAATGTCTCCGGAAGCAGCAGTGCAAAACTGTTGATGCTTCCGTTTCCAATCGAGCCCGTTCCCCGGTTCAGATCCATATAATAAGGGAGTGTCGCCGAACCAACAATCGTAAACGTGTCCCCGGTCAGCGAATCTGAGAGCGGATCCTCCGTTCCGGAAGTGAACGTTACCTGATCTCCGATCTCACAGCCGGAACTTTTCAGAAACTGCGTATCAACAAGAATTTCATCCTCTTTCTCCGGCATCCGTCCCTCGACCACGCGCGGCTCATTCACACCGTCCGTCAGCGCAATCAGCTTCACAACCTGCTCGCTCTCGCCGATGTCATGCAGCACTTCCACCGTTTTTCCGCCGTAGACCGCTTTCACGCCATCCGTCTTCGCGATATCCGCCAGATCATCGTCTGTCAGCCCCAGCGTTCCAAGAACTTTCAAATCCATATAATTTACTTCATCATAATACCGGTCCGCCGAAACCTTCATATCTCCTTCCGCCGACCGAATGCCCGAGAAAAACGCCGCGCCAAGAAGCACGATGAAAAAGACTGACAGAAACCGCCCCTTGTTCTTTGTGATTTCCCGGATAAAGTCTTTTCGAAATGCTCTCATCGTCCACCTACCATTCTATCTCTTCCACCGGCGTCGGGTTCTCATTTGTTTTCATGCCCGCCACTTTTCCGTTTCGGATTTTAATCACGCGGTCCGCCATCGGTGTCAGCGCCGAGTTGTGAGTGATGACAATGACCGTCATCCCCTTCTCCCGGCAGGTATCCTGCAGCAGCTTTAAGATCGCTTTTCCCGTCACATAATCGAGCGCGCCGGTCGGCTCATCGCAGAGCAGCAGTTTCGGATTCTTCGCCAGCGCACGCGCAATCGCCACACGCTGCTGCTCTCCGCCCGAAAGCTGCGCCGGGAAGTTATTCATTCTCTCTTCCAGCCCAACCTCCGCAAGCACCTCCGACGCATCCAGCGGATGCTTACAAATCTGCATCGCCAGCTCCACATTCTCGAGCGCCGTCAGGTTCTGCATCAGATTATAAAACTGAAAAACAAATCCAATATCCTCCCGCCGGTACTGGATCAGCTTCTTGCCGCGGTACTTACTGATCTCCGCCCCGTCCACCAACACCTTTCCTGAAGTCGCTGTGTCCATTCCGCCTAAAATATTCAGCACCGTCGTCTTACCCGCACCGCTCGGTCCAACAACAATCACAAACTCACCCTTTTCCACATCAAAGCTGATCCCATCCGCAGCCTTGATGGTAATCTCACCCATTTGATAGGTCTTTGTTACATCCTGAAGACTCACATATCCCGCCATGCCGCCGTGTTCCTCCTATGCAAAAAATCGATATTTCCTATTTCTTTTATTGTATCAATCTACAGCCGCGGCGGCTAGTCCTAAGTGGACGAATTTACTGTTTTTTTATAAATGGCATCTCCCCTTTATTTCAATACTGCCCTGATCATACATCTTATCCCAACCAGAATAATCACCACCTCCTGTAATCTCTGTGCCATCTCCATCGCAGCCATGCCCTCTGCTGCCTTCCCGTTCAAAAATATTTCCAGAACGCATCATCCTCTGTCACTCTCCTCTCAAATCTTAACCACTCCTCCCAGGCCGCCTACCAGACGTGCGAACGCCTCTTCCAATTTGCCGCATCTTTTTCCACAGAAACTCACACAAGTTTGACAATTTATGATACACTAAGCTAAGTGACATCAATTCTGAATGTTCTGTGCTCTGCCGCAGATTTTTCGGAACTGAAATTGACTTTTCGATGCATAAACCAAACGATTTGTGGCATACGAAGAAAGGAATTCTTATGAAAATTATCTTTATCCGCCACGGCGAACCGAATTATGAGATTGATTCGCTGACTGAAAAGGGCTGGCGTGAGGCTGAGCTGCTTTCGAAGCGCACGGCGAAATGGAACGTCACCGATTTTTACTGCTCGCCGCTCGGACGCGCGAAGGATACGGCTTCTTTTACGCTGAAAAATGCGGGCCGCGAGGCCGAAATTCTTCCGTGGCTGCGGGAATTTGATGCGCCTGTCCTTGATCCGGAGACCGGAAAACGCCGGATTCCGTGGGATTTTCTGCCGGATGTGCTCGATGCGAACCGGGATCTCTATGATCATGATCTCTGGACACAGAACCCGATCATGAAAACCGGAAACATGGATGAAAATTATCGTGTCGTAACGGACGGACTCGATGCGCTGCTTGCTCGCTACGGTTATGTACGCGACGGCTACCGCTACCACGCTTCAGATGAAACGAACCGCGAAGCTGTCATCGTCTGCTTCTGCCATCTCGGCGTTACCTGCGTCGCGCTGTCCCATCTGCTCAACACAACGCCGGTGCAGCTCTGGCAGGGCCTGTTCCTGGCGCCGACTTCCGTCACGATCGTCGGAACGGAAGAGCGCAAACCAGGCGAAGTGTACTTCCGCTGCCAGACCGTCGGCGATGTCCATCACCTGCTTTCTGCGGGCGAACCGGTTTCGTATTATGGAGCGTTTAACGATCCATTCCAATTTTAACATCCGTAGACAAGAAGTCCCTCGCTTCTAAAGCGGTGGGATGAATTGTTAAAAGAAACATAACGGCAGTGGCGGGCGGAGAGAAATCGGTATCCTCCACTGACATGAAGCAAGTCACAGTCGAACTATTTTCGACATGTCAGACTCCGTGAAAATACCGACTGTGAGTTGAAACAAACTTTACAAAAAGGGAGATTTTTATCATGAATGAAGCAAAATTAAGAGAATACGCAAAGCTGATCGTAAAAATCGGCGCAAATGTACAGAAAGGACAGCGTGTCCGTCTGCAGGCCGGTGTGGATCAGGTTCTGCTTGCTACCATGGTCACGGAAGAGTGTTACAAAGCCGGTGCAAGCTATGTTGAGCTGATCTGGGAGTGTGGTCCGATTAACAAGCTGAGTTATCAGTACGCCACAGCCGAAACACTCGGTACGGTTCAGAACTGGGAGGAGGAGCGCCTCAAACAGATGACCGTAGATCTTCCGGTCCGCATTTTCATTGACTCTTCCGATCCGGATGAGCTTGCCGGCATCTCTGCCGATCTGCTCTCTACCGTCCGTCAGATGCGCGGGAAAGTAACGAAAAAATACCGCGATCAGCTCGACGGAAAACATCAGTGGCTGATCGTTGCCGCTCCGTCACCGGCATGGGCCAAAAAAGTATTCCCGGGCGAGCCGGAGGATATTGCGGTTGAGAATCTGTGGAATGCTATTTTTGATTGCCTGTATTTAAAAGAAGGCGAAGATGTCGAGAAAATCTGGCAGGCACACTGTGACCGCATGACCCAAAAAGCCAACTGGCTGAATGAACAGGCGTTCCGCAAACTGCATTATACCAGCAAAAACGGCACCGATTTCACAGTTGAACTGATTCCGGGCGCAAAGTGGAGCGGCGCTGGCGATATCAACCATATGAACAATACCTTCTATGTCCCGAATATGCCGACCGAAGAAGTTTTCACCAGCCCGATGCGCGGCAAATGTGAAGGCCGCCTCGTTTCCACCAAACCGTTAAGCTGGTCCGGCCAGGTTATCAACAACTTTACCGTTGATTTTAAGGACGGAAAGGTTGTCGACTGCCACGCAGAACAGGGCGAAAAGGTTCTGAAAAAAATGTTCGCGATGGATGAGGGCGCCGCGATGCTCGGCGAGGTTGCACTCGTCCCGAAGGAGTCCCCGATCAACCAGTCCGGACTGATGTTCTTTAACACTCTGTTCGACGAGAACGCATGCTGCCACGTTGCCGCCGGCGCCGGCTTTTCCGAGGTGCTGGACGGATTTATGGATATGAGTGATGAAGAAATCCTCGCAAAAGGTATCAACGATTCCCTGATCCACGTTGACTTTATGGTTGGATCGGATGACCTGCATATCGTGGGTATTCACGAAGACGGAAGCGAGACCGATGTCTTTGTAAACGGCACCTGGGTTGAGTAATCTGAATAATCATCGCCCCATTCTTTCCATCACTTTGCAAAACACCACCGCCGCAATCGTACTCGCAGCCGTCGCAGCAAGCGCCGGTCCGACAATTGCTGTTGGGTGGACGCTGCCGTACTGACTGCGGTACGCAATGATGTTGACGGGGATGAGCTGCAGAGAAGAAATATTTAAAATCAAAAACGTACACATTTCCCGGTTTGCGGTTCCTTCTGGAACTGCGGCCGGGTTTTTCATTTTCCGCCGCTCTTCCTCCAGCTCCTCAAACCGCTCCATCGCCGCAAGCCCCGGCGGCGTCGCAGCCGCGCCGAGTCCGAACACATTACAGATCATATTCATCCCCGCCGAGCGCATCACAGAGTGATCTTCCGGCACTTCCGGAAACAAAAACCGCATCACCGGCCCCATTCGTTTCACCAGCCCGTCAATCACTCCCGCCTTCTTCGCAATCTCCATCAGCCCTGCCCAGAACCCCGTCACCCCAACCAGCGAAACCGCCAGCACCACCGCCTCCCTCGAAGCCTGAATCACCCCATCCGTCACCTCCGGCATCCGTCCCTGCAGCGCGCCATATGCGATTCCGAGAAGCAGCATGGAACTCCATAGAATGTTCATTGCATCACCTGACTAAAAAGATCTTTATAAAAATATGCTGACTTTATATTTTCCATGATTCGAAACTCAAGTATACACCATAATCCCACAAATTTTTATTATGCCGTCGTTTTATAATGCTTTCTAAAATTGATATTTTAGTTTTATACGTATATAATAATAAACATTATAAGGGTGGTGTTTTAAAATGAAGAAAGCAGCATATAATATACTTCCAGGAACAGAAGAAATATTAAAAACCATGGGCAAGCAGCTTCAGGATCTGAATCTGCTTACAAGAAAAAGCAAAACTGAGAGCGGATTGCTGCAGATTATAGACTGACACGCAGACAAATAGAAGAAATGAGACCTGCATTCAGTGCCTGCTATGAATAATATAATGTGATATATAATTACCGGTCAACACACAGATTTTTCCGTGCATTGGCCGGTAATTTTTTCATTTAAAAATCAGTTTCCTGTCTTCCCTTTTCTCATATAAGGGTTTCGATACAGTGAAATCACAAGCTCCGCAGCCATGAAGCACCAGATGATCGGTTCGCACCAGATTACGGCGCTGTAGTGGTAGCGTGGAATAAATACCATGGCAAAGATAATCTTTCCAAACAGCTCAATAAAGCTCGACAGCAACGGCAGAATTTTCTCTCCGAGTGCCTGCAGTGCCAGACGGCTGCAGTTGACAAGACCAAGGGCGAAGAAAAACGGGATGGCTACGCGGAGGTAGCGGGCTCCGTTTCCGAGGACGGTCGGGTCGGATGAACCAGAGATCAGGTGTACCATGGTTGGTGCAAGCGGGGTGACGATTACAATCAGGCACGCGGTTACGCTGAAGCAGAAAATGTAAGCGTAACGGATGCCTTTCCGCACGCGCTCCCAGTTGTCTGCGCCGCGGTTCTGTGCAACGTAGGTGTTGACGGCCTGCGCCATGGAGGAAAGCGGCATCATGGAGAACGAAAACAGCTTTCTCGCAGCGGTATGTCCGGCGATAGTTTCATATCCGAGGCTGTTGATGCCCGGCTGCAGAACGATCGAACCAACATAAATGATGCTGCTCATAAATCCCATCGAAAATCCCTGCGCCAGCAGATCTGCGTACAGTCCGCGGTCCAGCGCGAAGTGGCGTTTTTCCGGAAGCAGGATTTTCGCTTTCGTAACAATATAAATCAGGCAGAGCACAACGGAAATGCCCTGTGCAATGACGGTTGCAATCGCGGCACCCCGGACACCCATGCCGAAGGTGCGGATAAACAGCAGATCGAGCACGATGTTCACCAGCGATGAAAAGATCAGGAACACAAGCGGCATGAAGCTGTTGCCGATCGCCCGCAGCAGGCCGGAGCACAGGTTGTAGGCGAACATGACGAACAGGAAAATCGAGAGAATCGAAATATAGCTGTAGGATTCCTCAAGAATCTCCGCCGGTGTTTTCAGCAGGCGCAGCAGCGGATGCATGAAGATCGTTGCCAGAATGGTAACTACCAGTGTCACGGCAACGCCGATGACGATACAGGATGCGACCGATTTTTTCATCCGGTCCGTCTCCTGCCGTCCAAAGCAGCGCGCCGTGACGATCGCAAGACCGTTTCCGACGCCGAACGTAAATCCGGTCATCATCTCATAGATCGACGAGCAGGCACCCATCGCCGCAATCGATGAGTCGCCGAGTGTATAGCCGACGATCAGGGTATCCATCGTGTTGTAAATCTGCTGAAACACGCGGGACGCCATGATCGGCAGGGCAAAAAGCAGCAGAGATTTCAGGATCGGGCCGTGAAGCAGATCGACCTGAGAACTCCGCCGGGTTTGTGTCTGTGACATAAAAAAATTCCTCCCTCTAAGTATAATGCATTGTTACCATTATATCAGAAGAGAGGAATTACCGGGCAGATAAAATACCCAAAACCATAAAAAAATACAATAATACAAAACTTTTACGGATTTTTGTCAATGATCGTGCATGTTCCGCCTTTTTCTTCGAAGTAATCCTGCATCTGCGCCGACAGCACATTCACATCCTCGTACTGCTCCGGCCGCACATGGTTCGAAATCCAGGCATCGCCGCCCTCGTACAGGATCTGATACTGGCTGTTATAGGAAGCTTCATATACATATGATTCCCCGTCGAGCGTGCATTCATAACGAACCGTGCGAAGCGACGCTTCATCCCGCAGCTGTGATTCCGTGTACACCCGAAGTCCGATCGCCGCTCCAATCAGAACAAAGATCGCCGCAAACACACCAACAAACGCATACCGGATCACTTTCCGTCTCCGCACTGCCTGCTGCACCAGCTGATCATTTAAGACCGCAAGCTGCTGTGCAATCTCATTCAGTTCCGAAGGCTGCTCCTCCTCTACTTCCAGCCCGCCGCCCAGCAGCACGCTCACCGGCACCTCAAACAGCTCCGCCATCCGATCCAGCATCACCGCATCCGGAACCGAAATCCCGGTATCACATAGTTAAAGATATTGGTATCATTCAATCAATTTTGCCGATAAAGCGGTAGAAGATTTCTACCTCCTGTTCCCGGCTTCCGTCCTCACCTTTGACCGCTTCATGGACAACGATTTTTTCAATCAGCGTATTCAAAAGTTCGGCGGTCAGTTCTGTTGGATTGACGCACTCTTTCATCAAGGCAATCCATTTTTCTGCGTCTGCGGCGTTCTGGCTTTCAGTGGCGATAGCGGATTGAAGCTGTTCAATCTTTGTGTCCAGTTCAGCCTGTTCGCTTTGGTACTTCCCGGACAGCATAGAGAAGTTGTATTCCGTGATACGCCCCGCCGCCCAGTCCTCATACATCCGGGCAAACAGGGTATCAACTTCGGATTTCCGCTTCTCTGCCTTTTTCAGCTCGGCGGCCTGCTTCTTTCTTGCGGCGGCCTGTCCCTTGTCATTGGCGTTTAACAGCCGCTTCAAGAGCCGTTCTTCATCATGCTGTACCAGCCCCGACCAGTATTGCAGACGGGAGAGGACATAGGCGTAAAGCACATCATAGCGGATATAGTGCATGGAGCATTGGCGTGTGCCCTGTCCGTACTTGCTACAATGATAATGGCCGTAAGGCTTGCTGTTCTGCCTGTTCTCCCCATAGGACAGCGACCAGCCGCAATCCGCACATTTTACCAATCCGGAAAAAATCTGCGTTGTACCATCCTTGCACTTCCTACGGCGGTTTGCTATCTGCTCCTGTACCTGCCGGAAAACCTGCTCGCTGATAATCGGCTCCTGCGTGTTCTCCACCCGCACCCATTCACTTTGGGGCTTGCGTACCCTCCGCTTGTTCTTAAAGGAAATGTTCGTTTCCCGGTAGTGAATGGTATGGCCGATATAGGTTTCATCTTTCATAATGCTCTTGACCTGCGCTATCGTCCATGCGTAGCTTTTTTCCTCTGGCGCACCCGCATAGATGTTTGCGAAAGTCCCGTCACGCTGGAAGTTGATAAATCCCGGCGTGGGAACCTTTTCCGCAATCAGTATTCTTGTGATACTGGCCGCCCCTCTGCCATGAATGGCAAGGTCAAAAATCTTCTCCACTATCCAGCGGGTTTCCTCGTCGATTATCAGCTTGTTTTTGATTTCCGGGTGTTTCCTGTACCCGATGGGAGCATAGGCGCCGATACGCTGTCCTGTGGCAAACTTCGCTTTGAAAGCGGCCTTTACCTTGCGGCTTGTATCTTTCGCAAACCATTCATTGAACAGGTTTTTGAACGGGACAAAATCGGAAAGCCCTTTCTCTGTGTCCTCATTCTCCGCAACGGCGATGTAGCGAACCCGTTTCTCCGGGAACAGAAATTCCAGATAGTAGTCCATCATCACATGTTCCCGCCCGAAACGGGACAGGTCTTTCGTGACAATGCAGTTTACTTTTCCGGCTTCCACATCGTCCATCATGCGCCGAAAATCCGGCCGTTCAAAGTTCGTCCCCGACCAGCCATCGTCCACATACTCACCGACTACATGAAGCCCCTGTTCCTTTGCGTACTGTTGCAGGATTGTCCGCTGTGTTTCAATGCTTACGCTGTCACCATAGTTTTCATCGTCCCGGCTCAATCTCATATAAAGCGCCGTGTTGTAAATCGTAGTATTGTAAGGTTGTTTCACCGTTAAAAATCCTCCTTCTAAAGAAACAACCCACGCTTACAATACTTTTGCTCTATGGCAATTATATCATAAGCGTGGGCGTGTTATCAATGATGGGCTATCAGGTTGAAGCGGCTTTTTCTGCGGTATGCCGCACCACATCTACAATCAGATCACCGAGGGGCTTCCCGCCTGCGGCGAAGTGTTCGGAGATTTTTATACGGTTGTTCCCACATACAAAATACTGCGTGCCGTTCTCTGCTTGTATGACCTGCCCTGTCCGGGGTGTAAAAATATCGCTTTCGCTTTTTGCCATCCAGTGTCCTCCATATTCAGTTTTCAAGGTACAATGCCGCACAGGGGCGGCGAAAATTTCTGCTTATATCTATCACCTTTCCTTTACCGTGTGCCGCTGCTGCCGTTTCAGTTCCGCCAGTATATCCGGCGGGATACGGTCAACCAGCCGCTGTAAATTGTCCAGTTCGCTTTTCAGCTTTGCCCGTTCCATCGTATCTTTCATCTTGCCTTTTTCACTGGCCTTTGCCCTTGCTTCCAGCTTCTCATTCTCCGCCAACAGGTCATTGATTGTGACCTTGTACTTTTTCAGTTGCCCGGAGAAGTTCTCCATCTGCGGGAACCACTTTTTCAGCATGGAGAGGGCTTCCTCTTTTTTCTTTCCGGCGTTCAGCGGGTTAATGCCGTCAAGGGCGGCTTCAATGGCTCTGGCCTGTTTGGAGAGGGAAACCGCCTGTTTGAAAAGCCGAGTGGGGATATGCTTCCGGCCTGTCTTGCTGGCACTCTCCCCACGCTCCAAGTCGGGATATTTCTCCACCATATAGGCGTGAAAGTCGTCCTGCCACTTCGTCAGGTTTGCCCGGTTGCCGATAATCTCCTTTGCACACAGGCGGTTGTCCTTTGTCAGCGGAACAAAGGTCAAATGCAGGTGGGGTGTTTTCTCGTCCATGTGTACCACCGCCGACACGATATTTTCCCGTCCTACCCGGCCAATGAGGAAATCTGCCGCCCTTTGGAAGAACGCCTGTATCTCCTTTGGGGATTTCCCCTTGAAAAACTCCGGGCTGGCAGTTATCAGCGTATCGACAAACCGTGTGCTGTCTTTCCTCGTCCGGCATCCGGCCTGCTCGATACGGCTCTGAATGAAGTGGTAATAGCGTCCCTCCGGCTTGACGATATGGAAGTTGTATTTGCTCCGGCTTGTATCAATGTCGGGGTTACTGGCGTATTGTTCTTTCTGTCTTTCGTGATGGGCTTCCAGCGGCCTTGCTGGGTTGCCCTTGTGCTTCTCAAACCGCAAAATTGCGTGTTGTGCCATTCTGCTCCTTTCCCCATTCCTTTCCTATCCGGGGTTTTCCACAGGGAAAATCCCGCCGGAATTATCTCTGATACGATAGGAATGGAATGGATATAAATAAATCATTTTAATCTTTGTATTTCTATATACCGTCCGGTTTTCGTACTTCAAGGGGGCGGTTTCCGTACTTCATGGGTACGGTTTTCAGTCCTCCGGCGTACCAGAACGGGATTTCTTGAAGTCGGTGTTTGGAACCGCTTCATAGGATTTTGGGAAAATGCGGTTGGGTTTTCCACAGCCCTGCTTCTGGATTTCCACCAGTCCGGCGTATTGCAGTTCCCGCAGGGTATTTACCGCTTTCTGCCGCCCACAATGGAGCAGGTCAACCACTTCACAGATAGGGTAATACAGGAAAATCCGTCCGCAGTCATCCGCCCACCCATTCTTGCGGGACAACTCTGTCCGGCGCAGGATAAAGGCGTACAGAACCTTTGCCTCGTTGGACAGGGACTTGAATGTGGGGGCTTCAAAGAGGAAATTCGGGAGCCGGGTGAAGCTGAACGCCTTTTCCGGCTGATGGATATAGATGGTATTTGTCATAGTGCGTTTTGTGGACGGTTAGAAGCCCGTTTTCCGGGGCGGGCGATACTTTATACCACCTGCCCCGGTTTGGGGCTTGTAAAGCCTGATAAATCAAGGCTTTTTTCGCTCCTAACTGTCCACAGCAGACCTCCTTTTCCGTTCACTTTCTGTTTTCTGCCGCCTGTGAACTCTGGCGGCACAGCCGGGGCAGTATTTTGCCCGGTTGGATTTGGGGACGAACACGCCGCCGCAGACCGCACAGCGTTTCAAGTCCTTATCCCGGAAAATTTCCGCTTCCAGCGTCCCGTCCAGCGGCAAGACCGCCCAGCGGAACCACTTACAGCAGACCGAGAAAGAAATCGTCTGCGGGCAGGTGCAGGTGTCCCCATCGTCAAGGACAATGCAGTTGCCGTCCTCAAAGCAACAGCACTCCCGGCGTATCAGGCTGGCCGCCTGTTTCCTCTGCGCCGGTGTCATGCGGTAAAGGGAACCGTCCGGCCTGCGTTCCAGCGGCGGCAAGTCTTTATAGGGGTTATCTCTCATGCGTTCCCTCCATTTTTCTTTCCGTTGCCGTTCTCCCCGAAAAGGCTTCCTGCCCCATTCCTGCGGCGTATTCCGGCGTTGGCACGCTCCCCGCAACTTCGGGACATTTTGTCCCGAAGTCCGGCTCCTTGCGGTGCTTCCCCAGCCGGGGTATTCCTTTTCGGACGGTCATTCTGTTTTCAAGGTGCTGTCCATCGATGAACTACCCTAAGTCTACACGAAAAAAATGCAATTCCCGGAATTTTGCGAGAATTGCATTTTGATGAAGTTTACACTTTGGAAATTGCATTTTTGCAATCATTCTGTATAATGGAAGTATGCGGAGGAGGTGCGTGTTTATGGCTTTACCCGGAACACCCGGACAGCGGATTTCCGATTTATGCAACGGGAACCACATCACACAAAAGGAACTTGCGGAGAAAATAGGCGTTTCCGCTTCCCAGTTGAGCCGCATTGTCAGCGGCGAAACGAGAACGGTCAGCAGTGATATTCTCATAGGTGTGGCAAAGGAATTTAAGGTATCGACAGACTACATACTGGGCTTGTCCACCGTGAGCGTCCGTAAAAGCTACGATATTTCTGAATTAGGCTTGTCCGAGGGAGCCGTGAGGGGGCTTGTGACGGGTGCTGTTGATGTGCAAATCCTTAATCGTCTGTTAGAACACAGGAATTTTCCCAAGCTGATAGATTTGATACGGATTTATTTTCAGGACACGGCGGCAAAGGGGATAACAGCAAGAAACAAGCTTATCGAGATAGCAACGGCTTCCCTGTCCGACCTGATGAAAGAACACCCGGAACACCGGGCGGAAGCAAAGCAGGATTTGCAGCTTTTGAACGCCCAGAAGATGGGGGAACATGAAGCGGAGATTGAGAAAATCAAAAATGTGTTCCTCGCTATCCTGCGGGATATTAAGAAAGACATTGACAACGGGTCACAGCCGGGAGAAGCTGTGACCGCCGCTATGTTCCAAGCCATGCGGGACGCACTGGCGGAGCAGAAACAAAAACCGCTTTCCATTGACGATGTAACGGCGATGATAGCCGGACAGATCGGACAGCTTGCACCGATGGACGAGGAAACCGCCGACCTGTTTCAGCGGTTAGTAAAGAAAATGATTGAACAGGCAGAGAAATAAATGTAAGAGAATATTAGAAAATGGGAAAAAGCAACTCGTACTATATGCAGCTTCATGTAGAAGCACTGTTTACAATGAATGAAAAGAACGAACTTATGACTATAAGGGAACCATGGGACTCAACTTCACAGCCGGCTCCCCGCTTCTATTTGACAAGACCACTTTACGAAAAACCACATGCTTATTTTCGTGTTGACGTACCGAAAGAATTAAGAGAAAAACTACAATCAATTACCAACAGAGAGCCAGTACTGATGCTGCCGAATGAATCACCTATTTATGATAAAGAATATCGGCAATTATTAGGAGAAAGTAAGATTTCAGAAGATGCTTGTTTTTGGCTTCCTGAACAGCCAAAGTTAAAAGCCTGCTTACTCACTAAAGACAACATTGAGCCTCAGATGAGCCACTATTTTCCCTGGCTACCTGAAGAGTTGCTGGATGTTCCCTTTTGCGCTGCTTATTTGGAAGATTCTCAAGTCGTATCTATTTGTCGTAGTGTTCGGATTATTCTTGAGGCAGAGGAAGCGGGAATTGAAACGGCTGAACTTTACAGAAGAAAAGGGTATGCATTCCACACACTTGCAGAATGGGCAGAAGCAGTTAGACGAAATGGTAGTATTCCTTTGTATAGTGCGTCCACTTCTAACTTAGCCTCTTTAGGTTTAGCAAAAAAGGCAGGCGGCATTTTCTTTGGTAACGGTTTTTGCGTTTGCTGATTTATGGTTTTGGGGTATAACAAACTGTTTGAAGAAGAAAAGAAGCGGCTAAAATAGATTGCGGAGAAGTTGGACTTGCCGAAAAATCCAAACCCGCAGCGAGGCAGAAAGTAAGAGAGCAGTAAATACTGATTAAGGGAGCAAGTTGATATGAAAATTAAAGAAATCAAGGAGTGATTTATTATGCCACAGCATATAACCGTTGTAAATTATGACCCGGAATGGCCGTCAAAATATGTACGAGAGCGGGACTATATTACCGAAATACTGAAAGAAAATTGCATTTCTATCTACCATATTGGAAGTACATCTGTTCCGGGACTGGCCGCCAAGCCAATTATCGATATTATGGCAGTCGTTAGAAGTCTTGAAAAGGTAGATACGGTTGCGGAAAAGTTTTCAGAGATAGGCTACGAATATCTCGGAGAATTTGGAATAACGGGCAGACGCTATCTTCGCAAAGGCGGTGATGAGCGAACCCATCAAATTCATATTTTTCAAGCGGACGATTGGAACAATATCGGACGGCACCTCGCATTCCGTGACTATATGCATACCCATGAAAAAGAGCGGAACGAATACGCAAAAATCAAGAAAGACCTTGCACAAAAGTTTCCCTATGATATAGATGGATATTGTGATGGGAAAGAAAATTTTGTTCGTGAGATGGAAGAGCGTGCGCTTGCCCAATACGATGGGACGTGGGATAAATTGTATATTGCCGCAAGGAAAGTACAGCATGAAAGAAAACTCTCTCCACTGATTGAGGTTGGGAGTGTTTCTGCCGCAGTTCTTTCGGCAAAAGGAAATATCTATACCGGGGTTTGCATTGATACCGCTTGTTCATTGGGAATGTGTGCGGAAAGAAATGCGATTGCAAATATGATAACAAACGGGGAAAGCCAAATCATAAAAATAGTCGCTGTTATGCCAGACGGAAAAGCAGGCATGCCGTGTGGAGCCTGCCGGGAATTTATGATGCAGTTAGATAAAGCGGCGGGAGAAATAGAAGTCCTGCGTGACTATGAAACAAAACAGGTGGCGAAGCTAAAAACCCTAATTCCTGATTGGTGGAAGTAAGTTATTAGCAAAGCCAGCCGAGCCAGTCAACGGTCAAGATGAACGGCGCATAAATGCGCCGCCGTTGACAGTCCCGCCCGTCTTTGCTGATGGGCAATCAAGGCGGGAAAGCCCTAAAATGGCTTCACACCTATTTCAATAATTGGAGGAGATAAAAATGAGATCAGAAAAAGAAGTTTATGATATTGTTTTGAATTTTGCAAAAACAGACAAACGCATTCGCATGGTTACTTTGGAAGGATCTAGAACAAATACAAATATTCCGCCTGATGATTTTCAGGATTTTGATATTACTTTTTTTGTTACGGATATGGACAGCTTCACAAGTGATGATAAATGGCTAGATATATTTGGTGAAAGGTTGATTCTGCAAAAGCCGGAAGATATGGAATTATTTCCAGCTGTAGAAAAGGGATTTTCATATTTAATGCTGTTTACTGATGATGTTAAGATAGATTTAACTTTGCTGCCGCTGGAACTGATAGACGAGTATTTTACATGGGATAAACTGGTAAAGTTACTGTTGGATAAAGACAACCGTATCGTAAAGCCGCCAATACCAACGGATATAGACTACCACTTGCAGAAGCCTACTCAAAGAATGTTTGACGATTGCTGTAATGAATTTTGGAATACTACAACATATGTAGTAAAGGGCTTATGCCGCAAAGAAATTCTTTTTGCTATTGACCATATGAATGATATAGTACGAAAAGAATTGCTTCGCATGATTTCCTGGCTGATTGGTATCAAACAGGGATTTCATTTCAGTTTGGGAAAAAACTATAAATTTATGAAGCAATATGTCCCAGAGGAATTGTGGGAACGACTTATGTCCACTTATAATATGGATTCCTATCCCCATATGTGGGAATCCTTTGAACAATGTATGGCATTGTTCCGGGAGGTTTCGTCAGAAGTGGCATGTCAGTTGGATTACCAGTATCCACTATATGATGAAAAAATCAGTAATTATGTGATTCGGCAAAAGAAAAAATATGGCATTGAAGATGATAACAAATAAAATTTTTTCAATCGAAAAAATTTATTTTGATTATTCAATTTTGAAAAACTGAATACCTCAAAATCAGAAAGAGCGCGGCCAAGCACTTTGAGGGATTGGCCGCCTTGTCCACCCATCCAGCGGGGCGGCGGGCGGCGGTCAAGGCCGGGTGTAACCCCGTTCATTTCAGCCTTGACGGTTGCCCGCTGTCCTGCTACTTTTTCGGGAGTGTGGCCACAACTTCGGGACACTTTGTCCACAAGTCGGAGCGTAGGACGAGGGACGGGAGCTTTCATATACGCCCAGTCTGCTGTTGAAAACAGACCTGCGCTTACGGCTCCACGCCACGCAAGCACAGCCCTGTTTTCCTGCCGCTTCAAATGCCCTTGCCCTCCCCGGCGGCAACGGCATTTTCACGGCAACGCCGACAGAGCGTATAACACACTACACTTTGCGTCGCAAAGTCGTGTGCCAAATGGGGGCGTTGCCCCCTTTGGAAACCCCCACAAGAAAAGGCGATATGCTACCCCTCCACGGGGCGCATACCGCCTTTTCTTGTTATTCAGCCCTCCGGCTGTATTGGTTGAGCAAAAGTCAGCGTGGGATTGGTGTGGTATCTTTATCTAAGCGATACCCCTTTCTCCCATTTCGAAATCGTCTGCCGCACCACATGCAGCTGCTCCGCCAGCGTTTCCTGGGAATATCCTTTTTTCTTTCGCAGTATTTTGATGTTATCACTCAGCATAACTGTGTCCTCCTCGTATTTGATGGGCCTATCATACGATAAAAACTGGCGTTGCGGCAAGCAACAAAAAATAACACGGCAAATTAGGTTGTATTTATCCTAAGATTTATATATACTATAGAAAAAAGTCTTAAGGAGGTACCCAAAATGACTATCGACACAAAAACTTTAATTTCCATTTCCGAAGCAAACCAAAATTTTTCCAAAGTCGCCCGCCTGGTAGACGAATGTGGTTCCGCTGTGATTCTGAAAAATAACGTTCCAAGATATCTTGTCATCGACTTCAGCAAAGCCGAGCAGGAAACCACTGCATCCGACGAGGATGTGTTAAGCATCTCAAAACGCCTGATGGAACAAAATAAAGAAGCATACGAGGTACTTGCTAAATGAAAAGACTGAGTAAAAAGCAGATTCTCATGCTGCATACTCAGTTGATTCAGCAAACTGGCGGAAGCGACGGAGTCAGAGATTACAATCTGCTGGACTCCGCTCTCGAAACGCCTTTCCAGTCCTTCGGCGGAGAAGACTTGTACCCCACCCTGCAGGCAAAAGCCGCAAGACTGGGCTATGGCCTGATCAAAAATCATTGTATGATTGACGGCAACAAACGAATCGGCACACACGCCATGCTTGTTTTTCTTGCCTTAAATGGAATCGAGCTGAGCTATACACAGAAAGAATTATACGAAACCATTCTTGGCGTCGCAGCCGGAACTATTACTTATGAAGGACTGCTGGAATGGATTCTGGAACATCAAAATTAAGTTGTATTATTTTCTAAATACCGGAACAAATGAAAACTTTTGTTCCGGTATTTTTTATAAAAATCAATTTTTCGCCAGAAAAATCGTCGTTTTATCTGTTTTAATAGAGTTATCAAAAAGAAAGGAGCTCAAAGCTATGACAAAAGACGAAATCAGAACCGCCGGACGCCTTGCTCACGATGCTTACTACGAAAAAGGCTACGATGCCGGCAGAAAAATTGCGGATGATCTGATAGGCCGCATGGTATTGGATGGCTCTAATACGCCTGAAAACATCAGTGTTTTTGAAGATGCTACCGGATACAGTTACAAATAAGATTTTCTCATCTCAGATGTCGTAACTGTTTCCCGGTCGGACAGCTGTCGGATACAGAACTACGATGGCTGTCGGACCACTGAATTTCATACTTCTGGAAAGGAGGTTAACAGCATGGCTGGATGGTAGGAACAGGTTTATTCTTTTCTTTTTTAAACATCTGGAGCGGTTGGAATTTACTTCACCGCTAATGTGGTAATTAATTATAGCAGGTGGCCTTTCTGGTCACCTGCTATTCTCTCAAATTTTTAAGGAGTCGTCTATGAATTCAGCAAAACAAGACCAACAATTAAAACAATTATTAAAAGGCTACCGTGTAATGACCGCAAGCTTAAAATCAAATTTAGAATCCTTTGGCATCGAAGTAACCAAACGCAAAAAACATTGGATTTTAAAATACCACGGATTTGTATTCAGCTGTCCCACCTTCTCCAGCGATTGCCGGTCCGGTATCAATTTAGCGCAGGAACTTATACGCGCTAGAAAACATGATGTAGTATATACGTATAAATCGTGCTAAAATACTACATATAAAAAGCACAGTAATTGGAGGGATATTATGAGTCAGAGAATTTTTCATATACTAATTGCAGAGGATATGGAAACAACCGTAGACTTGATGAAATATTATCTGAATAAAGAATTTTCCAATCTTGACATTTCCGTTGTCGGCACTCCGGATCCTGCTCTTTCTGACAAAGAGCTTCGCGCCAGAAACAAACACTTATTATCCTTCCGCTATGATCTGGCAATTATCGATTTCAATATGCCTTATCATTTTTTTGAAATATCCGATTCATACAAAAATGCCGGTGAATACGTTATTGACACCCTTGTCAAAAAAAAACCTGATATTCTTATTGTGATTCGTACCGTTTCTCCGGATCCCATTGAAATTTCCAGTGCTATCAACAAAGTGGAACGATATCGCTGCCAATATATCCGAAAGGAAAACCTCGATAATCCCGATGAATTTCAAAAACTGATAACGGTTGTAAAAAAACAATTAGAATGGATCAAAAAAGAATCTCCCGACAGAATTCAGGCTGGACGCTTGGAATATTTCCATAAATACGATGCTGCTTTAGCCTACGAGTACGGACCTGACAATTATAGGTCTTATCGGGATGATGAAATTTATCTCGGCAAACAGCTTATCGCAGATAAACTGACTGCGCGGCAGAAATATGTACTGTATCTTTATCTTAAAAATTTAAATCTGCCTTTATTTGACCGCGAAATCATCCAAAGTCTGCAGACAAATTACGCGGATGATTTTCTTGATTCCGCTTCTGTCAGCAAACGAATGAGAGAAAGTATTCTCAACAAATTACTGCCGCTTTTTGACAAAGCTGGATTGGAACTGATTTGCGAAAGAAATCCTTCGAAACGAACTCTGGTCATCAAAAGCAACATTGATTAAATCTTATGTAGAAAAGAGACTTATTCACTATGAAGAAAAGATATATTTTTTCATCTCCTTTTTTGGCACCTATTGCAATGCTCTTTATCATTGGAGAATTACTTTTTAAACAAATATACCTACATCCTGTGTCCAACATCCAACTAGGCTTGCTCTCCATTCCTGTTTATGGATGTTCCCTTGCATTTATTTTAAAAATTATAATTTTTGACTTATTGTTTCTTGAAGAATTTTTTGAAATTTTTATTTCCAGACGATATTATGGCTTTCCTTATTCAGAGATCTTTTGTTATCCCTTCTCTGCTCTTTGCATGATCAATTTTATTTTAGTTGTTTTGAACATCGGTTATAGTATCCTACATATCCGAATCACTGACTTTATTCACCTTTTCCAGGATCCAGGTGGATATTTATCTACATTTAACTATAGTCCGTTATTGCCAGCAATCCCCTTTTTATTATTATATCTTTTTTTATCTCTTTTGGCATGCTTCTATTATCTAAAAAACATATGGTTAACTACAAAAGGAGTAACCACGTCTGCTCCTCTCGACGATGGTTCTGACAAGATATCCCAAAAAATAGAAGTCATTTTTCCTGGCGAGCGTGATAATAATGATTCTTTCCAATTTCGTCTTCAGATAAACGGCGTACTTCTCTGTTTCATTGTATGTTTCCGTTTTCTTGTTTTAATGAATATTCACTTAAAGCCAATTGATCTTTGGGGCCTTGTTTCTTTTCTGTTTCTTGCCTTTTTTTTCCGCGAAAGCTCGCAGCGTAAAAAGCGGCTTTCTGATGATAAGTCTTTCTTCTACAACACAATAAAAGACAGTATCAACATCGATGCCGTCATCGATTGGAAAACATTACTGGAATTTAATACGCTCGAGCTGAACCGTCTGAAAGAAGTCGAAAAAAAATACAAAATCGCCAAAATCAGAAACACCCGCTGGCTGGAATTATATGAACACTCCATTATCAACAATCTTATGAATGTATATCATGCCGTCAAATGTCTGGATTTAAAAATCTACGATGTAAAAACAGCATTGGAAAAAATCGAACCCAGCATAAAAGAAATCGATGCCACCACCAGAGAATGCATGATGCTTTTACCAAGTTATTCCAATCATATCTTTGAAGACCTTGAACTGATTGCTTACCTGGAAAAAGAAATCCCTGCTCTGGGCGGACTTTTCGAGAGAAATGATATGATTTCCTGCTACCATACATCCGCTGATCTTTGTTTATTAAGCGCAGTTTTCAAAAACGTAAAAGAATATGTGCAGAATTATTCGGATCAGCCTTTTACCTGCCAACTTTCTCTGGATAAAGCAGACTGGTTAGTTGTTCATCTTAGTTCTCCTGTCGCAGACTCAGAAAATATTTCTTACCTTAAACGGGATGTCACAAGAGTCGCACAAATGTGGACGGAAGATCATATTAACGACTATTATCATTATCCCCTTAAACTTGTGATTGCCCAATTATATATGCAGGATATGAATGGATTTATGTCCTATCGTATTGAAAATGACTGTATGGTTTTTGATTTCCATTTTTCTACGCCGGAAAAAGAAAATTACCGTTCCTCTATCGAATTTCAGGAAATAAATCTTGTAAAATTTCTCAAAAATTACACAGTTTCTCTTGAAAACATGATTTTTTCCCCGTCAGACATTAAAACAATGATGCTTCGTACAAACGAACAGCTTTTAACAGAAATCCTGAATAACTTTGAATATTTCTTCAGCAGTATGTTATATTCGAAAGAGCATTCCTCAATACTCATAACCTTGAAAAAATCTGACGCAGCCTGTGAAATCTTTCTGTCCTTCCATTCTCAAAGAATAGAAGAAATGCCGGAATTTGCAAAAGAAACTTCTCAATATTTAAGAAACCGAAACGCACCTCTGTCAGAGCATATTTCCCTTTCTTTGCTGATGCTCGAAATCAAAATGGAACAGCTCGGCGGAAGTGTCGATCTTTCTTCTGATGAAGATATATTCAACTGTAAATTACTTTTTCCTACTGTATAATACAATGTGGGAGCTACCTTAATTGACAAACCACAAAATACTTGTCAATCAGGATGCTCCCACAAATTTTTAATATTTATTCTTTTCCCAGCAGATACTGATAAATATCCCTCTTCGTCACCCCGCGATCCTTCGCCACGAGTTTCATCGCTTCTTTTCTTGCAATCCCCTGGTCTTCATACCGTTTCATATGTTCCTCAATCGAAATTTCCTCAAACGCAGCCTTCGCCTCGTCCTCGATTTCTTTCTGGCTTCTGCCCTCGATGACAAGAACGCATTCGCCTTTCGGATCTTCCTGTTCGTAGCGAGTGATGGCATCTTCAAGCGTGGTCTGCCATGCCGTCTCGTGTTTCTTGGTCAGTTCCCGGCAGAGTGTCAGCCGCCGGTTGCCAAGCGTCTCCAGCAGCTCCCGCAGCGTTTTCAGCAGATGATGCGGCGCCTCGTACACGATCATGGTTCGTGTCTCGTTTTTCAGCCGCTCCAGCGCCAGTTTATGTTCTTTTTTATCCGGCGGAAGAAACGCTTCAAACACAAATCTTCTCGTCGAAAGTCCCGACAGCGTCAGTGCCGTTACACACGCACACGCCCCCGGCAGACTCGTCACTTCGATTCCGGCTTCGTATGCCATTTTCACCAGCTCCTCCCCCGGGTCTGAGATTCCCGGTGTTCCGGCATCGGTGATAAGGGCAATGTTCGTTCCCGCCAGCAGCTTCTGCACCAGCTCGCGGCCCTTGTCGTATTTGTTGTATTCATGGTAACTCGTCATCGGCGTATGAATCTCAAAATGGTTCAGCAGCTTAATGCTGTTTCTCGTATCCTCCGCCGCGATCAGATCGACCTCCTGCAGAATGCGGATTGCACGGAAGGTCATGTCCTCCAGATTTCCAATTGGTGTTGCACACAAATATAATTTTCCTGCCATGTTCTTATCTCCCGTCTCCATATAATTCCCGGATGTCCTTTGTATACACGCCCGGCGTCTCATACACAATCAGCGGTTTCTCCACGGTAATTCTCGGATTCCCGCCTTTCATCGCCTCGATCAGCACCATGTTCGGCTCCTTGTCCACAAACGGATAAACGAGCTGCATCCTTTTTGGTTCCAGATGATATTTTTTCAGCGTCGAAAAAATCTCCGCCAGCCGGAACGGCCGGTGCACCAGATAGAACCGTCCTTTCGTCTTTAAAACCGCCGATGCCTCTTTCGCAATATCATCAAACGAGCACAGCACCTCATGCCGCGCAATCGTCTTCGCCTCAAGCGCATTCGTCAGCCCGTGCTGCCCCGTCATGTACGGCGGATTGCACGTTACCACATCAAACACTTCTTTTCCAAACTGCTGCGATGCCGTCTTCACATCTCCCTGGAAAATCTCAACATCATTTTCCAAATGATTGTACCGCACACTCCGCTGTGCCATCTCGGCACTGTACTCCTGAATTTCCAGCCCGGAAAAATGCTCGCCGTTTGTCTTCGCCTTCAGCAGAATCGGCACAATTCCCGATCCCGTGCAGAAATCCATCGCCCGCTCCCCGCGCTTCACCTTCGCGTAGGATGCCAGCAGCACCGCGTCAATGCCATAGCAGAAAAGGGATGGATTCTGTATCATCCAGTAACCGTTCTGCAGATCATCGAGCCGCTCACCCGGCTTCAAAAATTCTTCTTTTCTATCCAATGAAAATCCCTCCTCCTGCTGACCGCCCAGCGCCGCATCACACAAAAAGAAGCGTCAGTTTTACCCGGCGCTTACTTTTTTCAAAATGCATTCCAAATCAATCTTATTCCGGCTATTTTGCCTCTTCCGAAGAAGCCTGCTCCCCGGAGCTGTTTCTGTCTTTTTTCTTCTCTTTGCCTTTTTCCTTCTTATGCTTCGGCTTGAACTTGAGCTCTTCCACCGGGCACTCCCGCATTTCCTTCTCATCGTTCACATCCACCAGCACTTTTACGAGCTGACGAAGCACATTCACACCGGAAACCTCACCTTTCATGCCGTCCGGCAGCGTTACGATATCGCCGACACCCGGCAGCTTGCGGTTCAGGTATTCATAGGTTTCCTGCTCGTTTTTCAGGCAACACATCAGTCGTCCGCAGACACCCGAAATCTTCGTCGGGTTCAGGGACAGGTTCTGCTCTTTTGCCATCTTGATCGAAACCGGTGCAAACTCGGACAGATACGTATGGCAGCAAAGCGGTCTGCCGCAGATGCCAATTCCGCCGAGGATCTTTGTCTCATCGCGGACACCGATCTGGCGAAGCTCGATTCTCGTCTTAAAGACAGCCGCCAGATCCTTTACCAGCTCACGGAAATCAATTCTTCCGTCGGCGGTAAAGTAAAACAGCATCTTGTTATTGTCAAACGTATACTCTGCATCGATCAGCTTCATCTCCAGGTTGTGCGCCCGGATCTTCTTCTGGCAGATTTCAAACGCTTCTTTTTCTTTCTTGCGGTTGCTCTCCTCCCGCGCATCATCCTTCGGCGTTGCAATGCGGATGACTTCTTTCAACGGCTGGATCACTTTGGAATCGTCAACTTCTTTTGGCCCCAGCACAACGAAACCATACTCTACGCCGCGCGCCGTCTCAACGATAACGTGGTCGCCCACGCAGATGTCCAGCTCTCTCGGCGAGAAATAATATACTTTTCCTACGTTTCGAAAACGTACTCCTATAATTGTTATCATGTTATCAGTTTTCCTTCATTGTCAGGAACATAAGCTCCATGGTTAAATCAAAATTAACATTCGCGTTCAGGCGGGCTCTCGCCTTCTGAATCGCCTCTATAATCTTCTCCAGGCCTTCGTATGAGCTCTTATTTGCTCTCTCACGGATTCCATTCAGCTCCTGCTTGAACACAAGGGAATCGACCTCTTTTGTCGCCTTAAAGAGCAGAACATCGCGGAACCATAAAGAAAAGATATCGAAATAATCATCAATATTGTCTTTTTCGGCCGTCAGTTTTTTGATCGTCTCCACGATTTCATACAGCGGCATACTGTCGGCGTACTTTGCCATGCGGAGTGCACTTTCCAGCGTCTCCTCGTATTCCGGAGAACGGGCAATCCGCTCTGCTTTTCCGATATTTCCCTGCGCCAGGGACGCATCAACCTCTGCCTGGTAATCCGGCACATGCATTTCGTTCATCAGATAATCTTTCACAAGCTGGTCTCCCACTGGTTTTAAATTTAACTGCACGCAGCGTGACGAAATCGTCGGAAGCAGCGCATCCGGGTTGTCTGCCAGAAGCATGACAACTGCGTAGGCCGGCGGCTCCTCGATCGTCTTCAGCAGCGCGTTCTGCGCCTGAAGTGTCAGCTTCTGCGCCTCGTCGATGATATAAATCTTGTACGGACTGCTGTACGGCTTGATCATCACATCGTTAATGAGCTGCTCGCGGATTTCATCGATGCTGATGGTGTTCGGCTTTTCATGCTTCACATAAATGATATCCGGATGATTCTGGCTCTGTGCCTTTTTACAGGACGGGCATTCCATACAGGGCTCGACCCCGTGCTTCTCGCACTGAAGCGTCATCGCAAACAGTGAAGCCATCATTTTCTTTCCCGATCCACTCTCTCCGCCAAAAAGATAAGCATGAGATACTTTATTCATCGAAATGGCATTCTGTAAATGCGTTATGATTTCCTGATGTCCTACAACCTTCTGAAAACCCTGCATAAAATCACCCCCTGGAGTTCTTTTGTATTTCTTACTAATACTGCATTAAGTATATCACAACTTTTTCTGTTGTTCCACAAAATTCTGAATTTCGGAAAAACAGTCTTCCGGCGTAGAATTATTGGAAAATCTGCGGACAATTCCAGCTTCCGCAATTTTCTCCTCCGTAAAATCCTCACAGTCCGCCAGGAATCTCCGGCACATCTCCGCGTATTTCGGCTCTGTCTGTTTTCTTTCCCGTTCCAGTGCCCGCGAAAGCCGCAGCCCGTCGTCCACCTCGACATACAGCGGAACCATCGCCTGCTCCCCGAAGTATGCCTTTAATTTCAGATACGATTCCAGTGTCCCGATTCCGAGATAATCATGCTTCGCAAGATCAATCTGCCCGTCATCCGCCGTAAAATAATACCACGGCCCCTGCACCGTCGAATACATGCGCTCCTCGATAATCTTTCCGGCCTCCCGCAGTTCCGAAAGCCGTTTTTCATCCACAAAGAAATACTCTCTTCCGTCCTGCTCCCCGCTCCGGATCGGCCGTGTTGTATACAGGACAAACGGTTTTAAATCCAGCGCCGTCTCCTGGATCAGATTCTCATAAATATGATCTTTCCCTGACGCACTTTTTCCCATCAGATAGTAAATTTTTCCCATTTTATCTCTCCCCGAAACACAGATTCTTTATGCCTTAAACCGATATCCAACGCCCCAGATCGTCTCGATATACTGCGGCTTTGCCGTATTAAACTCAATCTTTTCACGGATCTTCTTGATATGCACCGTAACCGTCGCAATATCTCCGATCGACTCCATATCCCAGATCTCCCGGAACAGCTCCTCTTTTGTAAAGACGCGGTTCGGATTCTCCGCAAGGAAGGTCAGCAAATCGAATTCTTTTGTCGTAAACTGCTTCTCCTCGCCATTCACCCACACGCGGCGTGCCGTCTTGTCAATCTTGATGCCGCGGATCTCCACGATATCATTTTCCTTCTTGCCGCTTCCGACCAGACGTTCGTACCGTGCCAGATGTGCTTTCACGCGCGCAACCAGCTCACTTGGGGAAAACGGCTTTGTCATATAGTCATCCGCACCAAGGCCCAGTCCGCGGATTTTATCAATATCATCCTTCTTTGCAGAAACCATGATAATCGGAATATCCTTCTTTTCACGCACTTCGCGGCAGATCTCAAAGCCATCCACCTCCGGCAGCATCAGATCCAGGATCAGCAGATCAAAATCCTCCTTGATCGCCCGTACAAGACCGGTGTCTCCCTGGTTTTCAATCTCCACCTCAAAGCCCGAAAGCTCCAGATAATCTTTCTCCAGATCTGCAATGGATTCCTCATCCTCAACAATCAGTATTTTACTCATGAAACAGGTACCTCCTGATATTTTCTTAATACAAAGTACATCGTGGTGCCCACCCCTTCTTTGCTGGTGGCCCACACTTTTCCGCCGTGGTCTTCGAGAATTTTCTTCACAATCGAAAGGCCAATTCCGCTGCCGCCCCTCGTGCTGTTGCGGGACGCATCGGTGCGATAAAAGCGATCGAAAATCTTCGTCAGATCCTTCGTCGCAATTCCCTTTCCGTTATCCTCAATCTCCACCTGCACAAAATCTCCGACATCGCGCAGACGGATGTTGATGACCTTATGGCTCTTGTCCATATATTTGATGGAATTGCTTACAATATTATTGATGACACGCTTGATCTGCTCCGCATCCGCAATGACGACCGGGTCGTCCTCGAGGTAATTAAAGTATGTCAGATCCACATGCTGCGCGTCAAGTTCCAGATTCAGCTCCTCCACGCAGTCATCAAAGTAATCTGCGATGTGGATTTTTGAAAACGTATACGGAATACGGTTCGTGTCAATCTTGGAATAAAACGTCAGCTCATTAATCAGACGATCCATCTCATTTGCCTTATTGTAAATCGTGCGGATGTAACGGTCCATCTTCTCCGGCGTATTCGCCACACCGTCCATGATGCCCTCCACATATCCTTTGACCGCGGTAATCGGCGTTTTCAGGTCATGCGAAATGTTGCTGATCAGCTCTTTATTCTCTTTGTCGAACTCAACCTTTTCCTCCGCCGTCTCTTTCAGCCGGATGCGCATCTCCTCGAAGTCCTCGCAGAGATCATTGATCTCTGCCACACCACACGGCTCCACGGTAAAGTCAAGATTTCCGTCTTTGATGTTCTGCGTCGCCTTCTTCAGCTGTCCGAGCGGGCCGATCACACCGCGGTAAATCCAAAGGCTCAGGCCAAGGCTGGTGAACACCAGAATCAGAACCGTCACAACAGCAAGTTCTCTTGCCATACCCGTAATCTGCGGCGCAATCTGATCTGTCTTGGTTACGATAAACGCACTGCATTCTTTTCCGTCCACGTTCTCATAGTCCACCTGTTTGACCATCCACTGTTTTTCATTTCGGAAATAAACACCGCCTTGGGAATTGGCGCCTGGATCGCCGTATTTCGGCAGCTCATTTTCCAGTTCCTCCGACGACAGCTCTGCCGATCCGTTGTAAATGATGGTTCCGTTTTCACACACCGCAATAAACGACTGTTTTTTCTTCAGTCTCGCATTCAGAATGGCGAGATAATCCGTTTCTTCCAGCATCGAGGTATCCGATTTTGCGGTCTTCTCCACCTCGTCGTACTCTTCTGCTGTCATCGCATTCAAAAGCAGCGTATTGTTCGAAATGGTTCGATACGTTGCGTTTGCGAGACCATATTTTTCACCAATGCTCTTCGTCTTATACCCTACAAAAAAGTAAAACGTTAAGGCGCACATCACAATCGGAACCAGTATGATGATGAAAAAAGAAATGATGACTCTCGTCCGTAATTTCATGCTTTTTTTCTTTTTTTCCATATAAAATTCACCTGTTTTCCAACACATATTTCGTATTTTCCGCGCCCGCAGGACAGAAAAAAATCCTCAGTACGCAGTCTAAATTTATTATAGCACAACGCCTGAGGATTTTTCATTAACTTAGATGAATCTTTCTAAACTTTCTATAAACACAAGGTTCGTACGAACAACCGTGTTTTAAAGGTATTTTTTCAGGTCTTCTACCTTGTCCAGTTTCTCCCACGGCAGATCCAGATCGTTTCTTCCGAAGTGGCCGTAAGCGGAAGTCTGTTTGTAGATCGGACGGCGCAGATCCAGCATTTTGATGATTCCAGCCGGGCGAAGATCAAAGTTCTCGCGAACGATATCGGTCAGTTTGTTGTCGGACAGTTTTCCTGTGCCGTAGCTGTCGATCATGATAGAGGTCGGATGAGCGACACCGATTGCGTAGGAAAGCTGAACCTCGCATTTATCAGCAAGACCTGCTGCTACGATGTTCTTTGCTACGTAACGTGCTGCATAAGCTGCAGAACGGTCTACTTTTGTGCAGTCTTTTCCAGAGAAAGCTCCGCCGCCGTGACGAGCGTATCCGCCGTAGGTGTCTACGATGATCTTACGGCCGGTCAGACCGGAATCTCCGTGAGGTCCGCCGATTACGAAACGGCCGGTCGGGTTGATGAAGAACTTGGTGTGCTCATCTACCATGTCTGCCGGAATGATTTCGTCGAATACGTATTTTTTGATATCCTCATGAATCTGCTCCTGGGATACTTCCGGATCATGCTGAGTGGAAAGAACAACCGCATCAAGACGGAACGGTTTGCCGTTCTCATCGTACTCTACGGTTACCTGTGTTTTTCCATCCGGACGCAGGTATGTTAAAGTACCGTCTTTGCGGACTTTGGTCAGCTGGCGAGCCAGTTTGTGTGCCATGTAGATCGGGTATGGCATGTACTCTTCGGTCTCGTTGGTTGCGAATCCGAACATCATTCCCTGATCTCCTGCTCCAATGGCATCGATCTCCTCATCGCTCATATTGTTCTCTTTTGCTTCGAGCGCTTTGTCTACACCCATAGCGATATCGGTGGACTGTTTGTCAATTGCAGTTACAACAGCGCAGGTATCTGCGTCAAATCCGTATTTTGCACGGTCGTAGCCGATTTCGCGAACGGTATCACGTACAACCTGCTGGAAATCAATGTGTGCGTTGGATGTAATCTCACCCATTACCATAACGTATCCTGTTGTAGTACAGGTTTCGCAAGCTACGCGGCTCATCGGATCCTGCTCAAGCAGCGCATCCAGAATCGCATCAGAAATGGCATCACAGATTTTGTCCGGATGTCCTTCGGTTACAGACTCAGAAGTAAACAGTCTTTTTTCCATTCTTTTTCTCCTTTTTTTCTTCTCTTCTCTTTTGCTTTTCGTTCGTGGGCTTTGGCTTTCCCTGAACATTTTTTCGTAAAAAAAGATCCGCAATTTTTAGCGGACCTGAATAGTAATGTTCAAATCCCCTTATTGTTCGAAAATTTCGCTCAGGCTGGCACCTTCCCGTACAGACCATTCTGTCTGGGGGTTGCCGTGGTTTCACAGATCCTATGTATCTCCACCACTCTGAATAAGAGAAAAGCAACTGAATTTTTGATTTTGTTTTTTGCTACTCTGATACACTATCGCAAAATACGCCATTCGTCAAGAGGAAATAAAAGGATTTGAGACATTTTCTTACTGTTGTCCCAAACATCCTTTCTTTTTTTCTGATTTTTCGGCTGTATCTTCTGTTATTTGTGAACAGATAAGAAAACTCTCCAAAACAGAGAGTTTTCTTATCTGCTGTATCGTTTTTTCTACTCTTCTGCTTTCATCTCGCGGACAACCTTCCGCAGCTTCAGAATCATGGACGGAGCAACAGAAAGCTCATCCACTCCCATTCGTACAAACTGCTCCGTCAATGTCAGGTCTGCACCGAGCTCCCCGCAGATTCCTGCCCATTTTCCGCATTTGTGTGCATTTTCCACCACCATGCGAATCATCCGAAGAACTGCTTCATGGTGTGGGTTGTAAAAATCATCCAGCTGCTCATTCTGACGGTCAATCGCCAGGGTATACTGAGTCAGGTCATTCGTTCCGATGCTGAAGAAATCCACCATTTCCGCCAGACGGTCGCTGATCATCACGGCAGCCGGTGTCTCGATCATAATGCCCTGCTCCGGAATTTTATACTGCACTTCCTGTTTTTTCAGCTCTTCCTCTACTTCTGCAACAATTGCGTAGATTTTTTCTACCTCTTCTGTTGATGTGATCATCGGATACATGACAGAAAGGTTTCCGTAAACGGCTGCGCGGAACAATGCGCGAAGCTGCGCTTTAAAAATTTCCGGCTGTTTCAGACAAATCCGGATTGCACGGTACCCAAGCGCCGGATTTTCTTCTTTTCCAAGATTAAAGTATTCTACCTGCTTATCTGCCCCGATATCCAGCGTACGGATAATCACTTTTTTGCCTGCCATGGTCTGCACGGCCTGTTTATATGCCTGAAACTGTTCTTCCTCCGTTGGGAAATCATTTCTTCCAAGATAGAGAAATTCACTTCGGAAAAGTCCGATTCCGCCGGCATCATTTTCCATCACATAGCCAAGGTCACCAACACTGCCGATATTTGCATAGATGTTGATCTTACGGCCATCCGGCGTAATATTTTCTTTTCCTTTCAGCTCCTCAAGAAGCTTCTGTTTTTCTGCTTCTTCCTGCATTCTTTTTTCGGTTTCCTTCCGCACATCCTCCTCCGGCTCAAAGATAACCTGACCTGAAAAACCGTCTACAACGGCCGTCATGCCTGTTTTCAGACCGTTTAAATCCATCGGGACGCCGATTAATGCCGGAATATTCATCATTCGCGCAAGAATCGCAGTATGAGAATTGGTAGATCCATGCACAGTCACAAACGCAAGTATTTTTTCTTTGTCCATCTGTACAGTTTCACTCGGACTTAAATCGTCTGCCACTATAACAGATGGTTCCATAGAACTCAGGTCGTTATCTCCCTCACCGCTTAAATTGCGGACCAGACGTTCGGAAATATCTTTTACATCTGCGGAACGTGCCTTCATATATTCATCATCCATAGCTGCAAACATCTCTGCAAAATTATCGCCGGTTGCTGCTGCTGCATATTCTGCATTTACCAGCTCTGTCCGGATCATGTTCTCCATTGATTCCAGATAGTCCTCATCCTCCAGCATCATCTGATGGACTTCAAAGATCGCCGCACTTGCCTCTCCAACTTCCCGGACTGCCTTGTCATACAGTCTGCCAAGCTGTTTTTTCGAAACCTCCACGGCTTCTTCCACACGCTTCACTTCTGCTTCCGGATCTTCAATCCGGGCTCTTTTAACCTGGTAATCATTTTTCTTCAGAACCGCAACCGGTCCCATAACAATTCCTTTATATACGGATTTCCCCTGAAAACACTGCATTTTTTATCCTCCGAGCGTATTTTTTACAGATTTGCTTCAAAAAACGCTTTCAGCGTCTCAATCGCTGCATCTTCGTCCTCTCCGTTTGCTGCAACGGTTACGGTATCTCCCTGCTTTACGCCAAGTGACATTAGCATCATCAGCTGAGTCAGTTTTTTCGTTTTCCCATCTTTTGTGATGGTGCATTCCGATGCAAAATTTTTTGCCTCCTTTACCAGCATTCCTGCCGGTCTTGCGTGGATTCCCAGTTCATCTTTAATGGTATATTCAAATGATTTCATGCTTTTATTCTCCTTCTTCTCTGTCCATAATCCGTTCTATGTGCATAGCGAGATATCCAATTTCGATCTCCTCCATCGGAAGTTTCAGCCTCTTTTCCATCTCCTCACAGATTCGTTTCGCCGCCTGAAAGGCTTTCGGAAACTTTACGGACATGTAGTCATTCATATTTACTTTCAGTTTTTCCCCACTGACCGCTCTTGCAACCATATAGCGGATATGGTTCATCATACGGTTATACGACAACGACATCACATCGATGGTATGCCCGGTGATATGCTCCACCAAAGAAATGCTCTCCCGGACTGCTCTTGCTACTTCCATGGCCTGTGAAACATTTTCCTCCACAATTGCCGAATGAACATGAAGTGCAAGATAGCCGATTTCATGTTCATCAATTTCGATCTGAAGCCGTTCTTTTAAAAGCTCCCTGATACAGGAAGCAACTTTATACTCTTTGTAAAACATCACACGGATATCGTCGGTGAGCGGATTGCTGATCTGCTCACCGTTCTGAATCCGCCGGACAGCAAAATCCAGATGATCTGCCATTGGAAAGACGATGGAACGGTCAATTTTTCCAAATTCCTTTTCTGCCTCGTCAAGCACGGCACTCGCCAGCTCCAGGCTGAGCGGAGAAACGCCCTGTACAATGGTTCTGGCATTTCCTCGCTCCGTCATCTCTGTCAGGGAATAAATGCGGGCATCGTCTCCCGGCTGTACACGCTGTCCCGTTTTTTTCCCAAATGCAATTCCTTTCCCCATGACCAGATATTCCCGGTTATTTTCTTCTTCCACCCCAATAAATGAATTGTGGTTCAGTGTTTTTGCTATCCTGTACATTCTTCTCACCCGTTTTTAAGGCACAGCTTACGCGAGAATCTCAATCGCAAATAAAGGATCTCCTGCTTTTACCGGTCCGTCTGCCAAAAGACGGATTCTCTGGTTCTCCTCCAGCTCTGTGCAAAGAACCGGTGACGTAACCGACGGCGCATGTGTTTTCAGATATTCCAGATCCAGTTTCAGCATCGGATCACCTTTTTTCACGGTCTGACCGCTTTCTACCAGTGCCTCAAATCCCTCTCCGTTCAGTTTTACTGTATCAATTCCGACATGAATCAGAAGGCTGACCCCGGAATCGGTTACAAATCCAATCGCATGTTTTGTGTCAAAAACAAACGCGACTTCTCCGTCCTCCGGAGCACGCACATAAGGATCTTCCGGTGTCACAACAGCGCCGTCTCCCATCATCTTTTCTGCAAACGCTTCATCCGGCGCAGTAGAAAGGTCGGCTGCCAGTCCGCTTATCGGGCTGCAGACAGTAATCGTATCCACAACCTTCTGTTCTTTTGTTTCCTGCGTCGGTTCCGCCTCTTTTGGGGTTGGTGTATTTTCTGCTTCCGCATACGTATTCGGAGCTTTTTCCAGATAATCCTCTAAATTTGATTTTATCACAGTTACATTGGGTCCGTAAATAACCTGTACACCATTTCCTTTATGCACAACGCCAGATGCCCCTGTCGCCTTTAAAATACCATCGCTGACTCTCGCTGCATCATGAACAGTACAGCGCAGTCTTGTCGCACAGCAGTCCACATCCGAAATATTTTTCTTTCCGCCAAGACCTTTTGTGATCGCTTCACTCATGGCATCTTCCGATGCCACCCCATCGTTTTGCGCCTCTTTTCTTGCATTTACATCTGCTTTCGTATAAAGCTTGGTTTCTACATCATCATCCTCACGGCCCGGTGTCTTAAAATCAAACTTTTTAATCATGAATTTGAAGATAAAATAATACAGGAAGAAATAAAGAATGCCGACCGGAATCACCCTCATCCAGCTTGTCTTTTCATTTCCCTGCAGAATACCGAACAGGAAGAAGTCCAGAAGTCCGCCGGAAAAGGTAAGACCTACCGCGATATTCAGGATGTGTGCGATCATATAAGCTGTTCCCGCAAGAATAACCTGCACGACAAACAACGCCGGTGCAACAAACAGGAAAGAGAATTCCAGCGGTTCTGTGATACCAGTTGCCATACACGCAAGTGCTGCGGAAAGAAGCAGGCCGCCTGCTGCTTTTTTCTTCTCCGGTTTCGCACAATGGTACATGGCAAGTGCCGCTCCCGGAAGTCCGAAAATCATAAAAATAAATTCTCCGGAGAAATATCTCGTTGCATCTGCACTGAAATGTGCGACATTCGCAGAATCCGCAAGCTGTGCGAAGAAAATATTCTGTCCGCCCTGCACCATCTGTCCTGCCACTTCCATGGTACCTCCGACTGCTGTCTGCCAGAACGGCATATAGAATACGTGATGCAGACCAAATGGAATCAGTGCTCGCTTAATCAGACCGAAAATCAGCGTTCCGACATAACCGGAGCCGGTTACCAGGCCACCCAGCGCATAAATGCCGTTCTGTACAACCGGCCATACAAAATACATTAAAATTCCCACAAACATATAGACGATCGTAGAAATAATTGGTACAAAACGAGTACCTCCAAAGAAAGAAAGTGCGTTCGGAAGCTGGATCCGGTAAAATCGATTATGAAGTGCTGCGACTCCAAGACCGACAATAATACCGCCAAACACACCCATCTGCAGCGACTGAATACCGCAGACAGAAGTGATGGTTCCTTCCAGAACAGATTCTGCAATTTCTCCGTTTTCCAGAATCTGACCCGTAATAGTCAGCATTGCGTTAATCGCTGTATTCATAACGAAATATGCAATAACGGCTGACAGGGCAGAAACCTCTTTTTCCTTCTTTGCCATACCAATTGCAACACCTACCGCAAAAATCAGAGGCAGGTTATCAAACACCGCACTTCCTACTTTGTTCATGATCACCAACAGCGCATGAAGAATTGTGCCGTTGCCGAGCAAACTTGTCAGCCCGTACGTTTCAATTGTGGTTGCATTGGTAAATGAGCTTCCGATTCCCAGTAAAAGTCCGGCTACCGGAAGAATTGCGATCGGGAGCATAAAGCTTCTTCCCACTCGCTGCAGAACACTAAAAATTTTGTCCTTCATTTTTTTACTCCTTGTGTAGTTTATACTTTTTACAAGAAGAGTTTCTGCGGTTTTGCATCTTTTTAGCCGGTTGTACTCTTTTTTCTAAAACAGAGCACAAAAAAGAGACACTAACCCACATAAACAATTCCTGTTATGTATAGTTAATGCCTCCAAAAATCGAGTTACACACTACAACTGTAGTTGAATATAGCACAGATAAATCTCTTTTGTCAAGTCAGTTCTTATGATTTCAGCTTTTTTCTTTTTATCCATTTTTCACATTCTTATGCATCTATTTTGTGCACAATAGCTAATCAACATCTTTTTTTTGAAATGTCATAAATTCAAGATCTTCCTGTTTCCATAGTTGTGCAGGCACATGCAATACTTCTTTACTTTCAATATCCTGCCACCGGCCTTCCGGAAGATACAGTTCATATTCATCTCTGTCAAATCCGGGTGAAATAAGCAATGCATCACCAAGCATATAAGACAGATTCTGTATCTTTGCGATTGGATCTTTCGGATATTCCATCACAAGCGGACGAATCATTGGAATACCAGACTGATGACTCTGGCAGGCGGTGTGATAAAGATATGGCACAAGTCGATGTCTGAAGTTAATCCATTTTTTTACTTCTTTTAATGCCATATCTCCATACTGCCATGGTTCCCGCGGTGTTTTACCGTGCGCTCTGGATAATGGCATCCACAATCCCATCTGCACAGAGGAAAGGTAATCTTCTATATTCGGACGTTCCTCATTTCCGATATAAATTTGTACCTTTTTAAATATCTTTTTTTACCAACACTGACCGCCTCAGCTTTGAAAGGTAAAAAATAATTCACAATAATAGTAGTAAAATTTAAGCCAATTTTTTCGCAATAAAGTAAAATAAAAGAACGGTACCTTTTATTGGACCGTCCTTTTTGTCAACATCTGTTTTATGCTGTTTTTACGCTCTTAATCGGAATTTCTGGATATCCTTTGCATTATTCACGCGCTCAATTTCAGCGCCGAGTCCTCGGAGCTTTCCATCGAAATCCTCGTATCCGCGCAGAATGTATACAATATCATCCACCACGGTAACACCCTCTGCTGCAAGACCTGCAATAACAAGTGCTGCTCCGGCGCGAAGATCCGGTGCGGAAACCTCTGCTCCGGTAAATTTCTCTACGCCGTCGATGATCGCCGTGTTGCCTTCTACTTTAATACAGGCGCCCATACGTGCCAGCTCATCCGCATATTTAAAACGATTTTCAAAAATACTCTCTGTTACAATACTCGTACCGTTTGCCAGTGCCAGTGTAACCGCGATCTGCGGCTGCATATCGGTCGGATAGCCCGGATACGGCTGTGTCTTTACGTGTGTTCTGCCCAGACGTTTGCTTGCGCTCACACGGATGGAATCGTCAAACTCTTCTACGTCGCAGCCAATCTCCTCGAGCTTTGCGGTTGTTGCTTCCAGATGCTTTGGAATCACGTTTTTAATCAGCACATCGCCCTTTGTGGCTGCTGCTGCAAACATATACGTACCTGCCTCGATCATATCCGGTACGACCGCATAGCTGGTTCCGTGCAGGGTATCGACACCCTTGATCCGGATCACGTCGGTTCCTGCTCCTTTGATGTTTGCTCCCATGCTGTTCAGGAAGTTCGCCACATCGACAACGTGCGGCTCTTTTGCTGCGTTCTCAATCGTTGTATTTCCTCTTGCCATCGAAGCTGCCATCATGATATTGATGGTGGCTCCAACAGAAACCATATCCAGGAAAATGTGGCTTCCATGCAGATCTGCCGCACTTGCCACGATTGCGCCGTGACGGATGCTTACCTCAGCGCCGAGTGCGCGGAATCCCTTTAAATGCTGGTCGATCGGACGGCTTCCAATGTTACATCCGCCCGGAAGCGGAACTTCCGCTCTTTTGTATTTTCCAAGCAGCGCGCCTAAAAGATAATAAGACGCACGGATTTTTTTGATATATTCATAGTCAACACTCAGATCACCGATAGTCGATGCATTGATCCGCACGGTATGACGGTCGATGCGGTCCACAGTAGCTCCGATCTCTGCAATTGCTTCCAAAAGTACATTAATATCGCTGACATCCGGCAGATTTTCGATCAGGACCGTTTCGTCGGTCATCGTTGCTGCCGTAAGAATTGCAAGCGCCGCGTTTTTTGCTCCCCCGATTTCCACTTCGCCCACAAGAGGATTTCCACCTCTGATGACATACTGTTCCATATATTCACCTCAAATTTTCTTTTTCATAACTTAACGAGTGTGTTTTATCCGAAATAACGATTCAAAGTCTGTTCTGCTGTTTTTTTTACACACTCTGGACTCACTGAAACGCACTGCTCCCCGCAGTAATTTTTCAGTCTCCCCTTATCTTAACTCAAATCTAATATTTTGTAAATCAATTTTAATATATTCCGTACTATTTCCGTTTTTTTCCACCGTTTCCGGTCAGGAATATTCAGAGAAACGTTATATGTAATTTCTAACTTTCAGAACATTTTCCTTATTATTACGTAATATTATGTTTTTGAAAATTCTCCGAATATTCCACCGTTCCTTCTTACATGCCAATCTGCTCGCGAAGTGCCAGAATCGTACCCTGGATATCCTTTCCGCTCTCATCGACCGTAATCTCGGCATACTGTTCATACAGTTTACTTCTCTCATCGTAAAGATCTTTGAGCGTCTGACCCTCTTTCAGCACAACGCCGCGTCCCTTCAGGTTTCCAAGACGCTTTGCCAGATCCTCATACGACAGCTTCAGGTAAACGATTATTCCAATCTCTTTAAAATGCTCCATCGCCTCTTTCCCGTAAATAGCGCTGCCGCCCGGTGCAATGACGCTTTCATCGGCTTCCAGAGTCGCATTGACCTCATTCTCAATCGCAAGAAAGCCTTCATTTCCCTCATCTGCAATAATCTCGCGCAGAAGACGTTTCTCCCGATGCTGAATCACAAGATCCGTATCAATAAACTCATACCCCAAAGCCTTTGCAAGGATAACGCCAACGCTGCTTTTGCCGGCTCCCGGCATTCCTATTAATATAATATTCCGTTTCTTCAAGTTTTATTCCTCCTGCTGTCCTGTATGTACTCTCGGAATCTTTTTGTTTCCTCTATCTCTGCAGATTTGTTCCGCCCTGCTTCATGATCTGCTCAATCTCTTTTTCGCTGACCACGTTGGCATCGTGCTGAATCATCAGCTTTAAGACGCTTGCAGAAATCGCAAAATCGATGGTTCTCTGCGGCGCAAAATCATGCGCCATCGCGTGAATCAGTCCTGCACCAAACGCATCACCGGCTCCGACTGCCTCAAAGCTGTGTACTTTGTGAACCGGGCTCTCATAGAATTTTCCGTCTTTCAGGTAAATTCCCATCCAGTCGCCGTCCTCCACGGTGTAGAGATTGCGCAGCACGCTCGCAACTGCTTTACAGTTCGGGAACTGTTTCTGAATTTCCAGCATGCCCTCTTTGTAAGACTCGATCTGTTCAATGCCGCGCGACATATCTCCATCATACGCCGGAATGCCAAGCGATGATTCAAAGTCCTCATCATTTGCAATGCAGACATCCACGTAAGACATCAGACGGCGCATGACGCGCTGTGCGTCCTTTGCTGACCACATTTTTCCGCGGTAGTTGAGATCACATACCACCTGGATTTTTTTCTCTTTGCAGAGCATAAGAGCGCTCTCCAGCGTCTTTTCGATCTCGCAGCTGATGGCCGGCGTGATACCGGAGAAATAAAAGAGATCCACGCCCTCGAGCAGTTTTTCCCAGTCAAACTCCTCCGCTTCTGCCATCGCGATCGCGCTGTAGGCGCGGTCATAAACCACGCTCGTCGGTCGGATGTTGGTTCCCTTTTCAAAATAGTAAATACCGACGCGGCCGCCGCCCCGCAGAACACGGGTCGTATCCACACCGAACCGGCGGATTTCATTGATGGCCGCCTGTCCGACCTGGTGCTCCGGCACTTTTGTCACGTAGGAAACATCGTTCCCGAGTGTTGCCAGAGAAACCGCGACGTTCGCCTCCGCGCCGCCGTAACTGGCTTCAAAGGTATCTGCCTGCAGTATTTTCAGATGCTCCGGTGTTTTTAAACGCAGCATCAGTTCTCCGAATGTAAGTATTTTCATGATAAAATCCCCTCCAGAAACATTTTGTTTTTCACCTCAATACCTTTTTATCTTACGCTGTTTTCTCCCCGGACGCAAGAAAAAAAGCGCAAAAAAGCGGCTTCCTGTTTCGATTCAGAAGCCGCTTTTTCTGCGTTTTCTCTTATTCTTTTACTGCTCCCAGTGTAATACCGGTTACGAAGTATTTCTGCAGGAACGGATATACAATCAGCATAGGAACAAGGGCGATAAATACCTTTGCTGCCTCCAGTGATTTGTTGGAGTTCTGTGCTAACTGCTGATACTGCTCTGCAGTCAGGGTTACGCCTACCGGGATCTGAACGGAGATCTGACGGATGTAGGTCTGTAACGGATAGTTCGTCTCTTTGTTCATTAATACCAGGCCCTGGAAATACTCGTTCCAGTAACCAACGGATGTAAACAGGACGATGGTTGCGATAACCGGTTTGGAACACGGAACTACAATCTGCCACAGGATACGCCACGGGCCGGCGCCGTCTACACGGGCTGCCTCCTCGAGGTCTCCCGGGATGCCGCGGAAGAAGTTCATCATCAGGAGTACGTTGAATACCGGAACAGAACCAGCCAGAACCAGTGCTGCCATCGTATCGATCATACCATAATTTTTAACGGTGATGAACCACGGAATGGTACCACCATTGAACAGCATACAGAATACCAGGATCCACATCAGGACATTTCTCGGTTTGTACTCTGTTTTGCTCTTTGCCAGCGGATAGGACATCATAATCAGGACAACCATGGTCCATATGGTTCCAATCACAACTCGCTTGATGGAAATCCAGAAGGAATTCCAGAATGCGGAATCACCCATAATCAGGCTGTAGGATTTTACGTTTGATCCGATCGGGTAAATCGTTACAAGACCACCCTCAGCGGCTGCTTTTGAAGAAATAGATACGCAGAACGTATACCATAACGGATAAAAACAGCTGAATGCCAGGAGAATCAGGATGATAGCATTTATGACTTTAAACGCTTTGCTGCCAAAACTCTTGCTTTCTATCATAATTTCTGCCCTCCTTAGAAAATCTTGTAATCAGCAAACTTGTAAGCACAAACATAAGAAGTAACAACCAGCACGAAGCTGACAACAGATTTAAAGAGACCTGCTGCAGTAGCCAGCGAGAACTGCATGTTTGTAATACCAATACGGTATACGTATGTATCGATGATATCACCAGTTTCAATAACCAGCTGGTTGTACATGTTGAATACCTGGTCGAAACCTGCATTCAGAACGTTGCCCATTGCCAGTGTGGTCAGAAGAACGATGGTCGGAACCAGTCCCGGGATGGTGATGTGCCATACACGTTTCCAGCGGCTTGCGCCGTCGATTGCGGCTGCCTCGTAAAGGCTCGGGCTGATGCCGGTCAGCGCTGCAAGATAAATAACTGCGTTGTAACCGAACTCTTTCCATACATCGGTTCCGATCAGTAACTGACGGAAGATGCCAGGCATGGTCATCGGAAGAACGGTATCCGTTGCACCCATTGCGCTGCGGACCGTGTTGAAAATTCCGTTTGCGCCAAGGATATTGGTGATGATGTTTGCAAGGATAACCCAGGATACGAAGTGCGGCAGATATACGATCGTCTGAACCGTCTTTTTGAACTTCATATTCTTTACCTCATTCAGCAGCAGTGCGAACACCAGCGGAATGATGATATTCAGAATAACCTTTGCGATTGCAATAATCAGAGTATTGACAAGTGCCCGTTTTGCATCCGGGATAACGGTCAGGTATTTAAACCATTTCAAACCTACCCACGGAGAGCCGAACCATCCTTTGCTCGGATTGTAATCCTGGAATGCCATTACAATACCAACCATCGGAACGATAGAAAACATAAACAGCCAGATATAACCCGGCAGAACCATTAACGTATAGTGAAAGGAATTTGACAGCCCGAGACGGCCTTTTTTCTTCTTCACGGCAAGCTCCTCCTTTGATGTCATTCTTTTAAAGTAGTGGGGTACAGGTTTTCCTGTACCCCACCCTCCACATCATACATTTACATTAGTTACTCAGCCAGGTAATCTTTTACCAGCTCAAGGATCTGATCACCACCCTGTACATGCCAGTCGGTGCAGAACTGATCCCACTCGTCAAGGCTCTTCGCACCAGTGATGAACTGAAGGATACTCTTGTCTTCCAGGTCAGAAATCTGGGTCCAGTAGGTATCCATTCCGTCGATGGTGTAGTACAGTTCAGAATAGATCTTGTGATCCGGCTCAAGTGTTGCGTATGGACGATCACCAATCAGCAGTGCATAGAATCTGTTGAACTGTCCGTTGTTGGTGTTGACATCCATATCGGTTACTGTCAGATCTCTGGATCCGTCATAGTCCTCAGAGATAACGTCTTTCAGAGTTGCGGCATCGTTTGCCAGGTTCTTGTACAGACCGTTGAATTTGCTTCCGCCCTGCTGATAATCATCTGCGCTTGCTTCGCCTTTGATGATTCCCATCAGTGCATCATACTCATACTCGCACTCATCGGTAGCTGCCATACAGTTACGCAGCGGATACCAGCCGATTGCTACAGAAGTATCGAAGGTAGACTCATCACGAACGAGTACGTTGTTCATGATAACAATGGCTTTCTTCACATCATCCGATGCGTTTTTGTTTACCATAGTATAAGTGGTTCCAACGTCTTTCATATGAATATTCCACTCACCGTCTTTGGTGTACAGCGGATATGCCTGCCAGTTTGCATTGTTATCGTTACGGAAGGAATCCGGGTTTCCGTATCCAAGGCTCCACCATGGTCCCATGAAGATACCGCAGGTTCCGTTCTTAACATTGTTTGCATTGTCGCCGTTGGTTGTGGTTCCAACCTCCGGGTTGATGAGGCCTTTTTCATACCAGTCATGTAAGGTGGTAAGGGCTTCTT
Organism: Blautia sp. AF17-9LB; assembly: GCF_003479185.1. Lineage (NCBI taxonomy): Bacteria > Bacillati > Bacillota > Clostridia > Lachnospirales > Lachnospiraceae > Blautia > Blautia sp. AF17-9LB. The sequence goes on along the minus strand of NZ_QUGU01000009.1, from coordinate 23,318 downwards.
TCATTTCATCTGTTGTAGTTCCCCAGTACAGTTCGCCGGAATCATCTTTCAGAAAATATCCCGGTGTTGCATTGAATGCCTGATATACAGCATCGAAACCGTATCCGTTGTTGGAGGAGTTCAGGAAGTTGGAGTAGGTTCTTCCGCCGTTATCAATACCTGCGATTGCATAATCCGGGCTGAGACCTGCGTCTTTAAATTTCTGAGCTACTTCGCCGAGTTCATCTACGGTCTTCGGAACTTCCAGTCCTAACTGATCCAGCCAGTCCTGACGGATAAAGTACAGGTAAACACCATCGGTATCTACCGATATGTTTGGCAGTGCACAGAAGGTTCCGTCTACGGTTGCATTGTTGATCGCACGTCCTTCGGTAGTCTCGATGATTTCTTTTACCTGTTTGGATGCGTACTGGTTGAACTCCGGCCAGAGGTCTGCAAGAAGATCTGCTCTTGCTGCCTGTACCAGGTAGTTACGGGTTGGTGCAACGACTGCATCCGGAAGGGAAGCAGATGCGATTGCCAGAGATACTTTCTGCTGGAAGTCAGATGCATTACCTGCAGTCCAGTCGCAGACAACTTTGATGTTGTAGTTATCCAGAAGGTATCTGGTGTACTGGTTGTTATCTACGGAATCGCCGTCCGGAAGTGTGGTATCCTTCGGGTCGATCTGATATCCATAATGTACTTCTACGACATGATCAAATTTTGCAAACGCACGATCGTCATTTTCACCCGGTACTGCATCGTCTGCTTCATCAGCTGCTGCAACCCAGTCACCAGAACCTGCTGCATCGCCGGAGCCGCTGTCCGATGAGGTATCCTTTGCTTCATCGCCGCCTGCCGTACTTGATGCTGTTGTGCCGCTGCTCTTGCTGTTTGTGTCAGAACTGTCTCCTCCAGTGCTGCCACATGCTACCAGGCTTACGATCATGGTGCTTGCCAGTAATGCAGAAATTACTTTCTTTTTCATTTGGTGTCCTCCTTGTGATTTACGTTCTTTTTGCTTGCTCCGTTGTTGCTTTTGTCCAGGCTTACGAAGAATCCATTGTTTTTAATCATACGTTTTGCCTAAAACTTTCACATTTTCGTCACACTTTTTATGCAATGATTATACCTCTCTTCCACCCGTTTTGACAAGCATTTTTTATGTGTTTTTCACAATTTATTTCGTTTTTTTAATTCATATTGTCGATTTTGTACACTATTTTAAAATTTATAGTCAATCTTGACTTTTTCTTTTTCGTTATTCTTTTATCTATTGACGGATTTTTTGTGCTTTTTCCGTCACTTTGTATATTCCTCGTATTTTCAGACATTTTACCTGCAGAGCCTTCTACCGGCAGTTCCCTCCGAATGCCGGGCAGCACAATAAAAAAGAACCTCTTATCTCTCCCCGGGAATACTTCTTTCCGGAAACATAAGAGGTTCTTTTTCTTTTTTTGTTCTTTATTCTGCTTTTTTCTTCTCTTTTGGAATAATGATATTCAGTACAATCGCCGCAACAGCTGCCGGAACAATACCGGAGCCGCCGAAAATCAGCTGGATATAATAAGGAAGCTCAGAAGTTGCTCCCGCTGTGGAACCAAGGCCGTAGCCAAGACCCAGTGCAACAGAAACGATCGTGATCTCACGGCTCGTAATCGGCTCTTTTGTGATGAGCTGGATACCGGAAACCAGAATTGACGCAAACATCATAACGGCTGCACCGCCGAGTACGGACTGCGGCATAATGGATACAAATGCTGCAATCTTCGGGCAGAGTCCGCAGAGGATCAGGAAAATGGCTCCGCAGGAAAGTGCCATACGGTTTACGATTTTTGTCATCGAAATAATGCCGACGTTCTGTGCAAAAGAAGTATTCGGGAGAACGCCGAGTGCTGCTGCAAAGCTGGATCCGAGACCGTCGCAGATGATACCGCCGGAAAGCTCAGAATCGGTTGCCTCGCGGTCCATACCGCTCTCTACGCAGGCGCAGATATCGCCGACCGTCTCAACGGTTGTTACGATGAACATGATCGCTACCGGGAGAATTGCCTCCACACGGAAGACTGGTTTTACCTCAGCCAGTTTTCCAAAGCCTGCAATACCAGGGAGTGCGAACCAGGACGCATCTTTTACCTGCTGGAAATTGACAACCCAGGAATATGTATAGGAAACAGTGCTTCCATCCTCAAGAACCGCCGTTCCGGTATGCGGCAGAACCATGGTCATAATAATAGCTACCACGTAGCCGACTAAAATACCGATCAGAATTGAAGCCGTGCTTAAGATTCCCTTCGGATTTGTAAAGTGCTTCAGTGCCAGCGTTACAATCAGAACGACCATGCCAAGGAACAGGTTCTGTATGGAACCGTAATCGTTCGTTCCGGAACCGCCGCAGAGATAATTGATTCCAACCGGAATCAGCGAAAGACCGATCGCCATAACGACACAGCCGGTAACAACCGACGGGAAAAATTTACGAAGCGGCTTTAAACAGACGCCAAGCACGCCCTCAAACAGACCGCCGACAATTGTCGCACCAAGGATAGCGCCGTACGTCAGCGCGCCCTGTCCCAGCACGGCTGTCACGCTCTTGAATACGCCGAGGAATCCAGAAGATGTACCCATAACAATCGGTACTTTACCGCCGATCGGTCCAATCGAAAACATCTGTACCAGTGTTACAATACCGGCTACTGTCATTGCATTCTGCAAAAGAGCCGTACGAAGTGCACCGTAGCCCGCATCCGCCGTCAGACCGCACGCTCCCATGATGATCAGAAGCGGGGTAAGGTTTCCTATGAACATCGCCATTACGTGCTGCAATCCAAGCGGAATCGCCTGCTTCAGCGGAATCCGTCCTTCAAAGGTGTACGGGGTTCCCATAGCTGAACTTTTTTCTTTTTTCATTGCTTTTCTCCTGCTTTTGTAGATTTGGGCTGCCTTGCCTTTCGGTATGGAATATGCCCTGCACAGCCGGAATTTTTCCGGCAAAGCGTCCTTGTTTTTTCTTATAGATACTTATAAGTTTTTCTTTTTAAACAAGTCTTCTTCATAAGCTGTGCTTTTATGTAAAAAGATTATCATGTTTCTTTTTTCCCGTCAACCCGCATCTTGTACAGAATTCCATAAAAAGGAGACACCGGTCTGTGTTCCTCATCTCACAGATCAATGTCTCCTTGTTTTCTTCCTTCAATTTAAGCGTTCTGGAAATCCTCAATCGCTTTTACGGTGCGGTTATATTCTTCCGTCACCTTCTGCATCAGATCATCCGTCTCGGTCTCCTGCAGCGGTCTTAACCGCTCGGTCAGCTCGGCGCTTGGCTCGTACAGATTTTTAAAACCAAGATTCTGGCACACGCCTTTTAATGTATGAGCTGCACGGAATGCAACCTCAATATTTCCGTCCGCCAGTGCCTGGCAAAGCTCCTGATAGCTCGGATCCTGAGGAAATTTTAAAATGATCCGCTGAATCAGAGACTCACTGCGAAGCCGCTGAACGGTTTCCTCGTAATCTGCTCCCATCTGCATGTAGCAATCTTTTAATGTCATCTTCTCTTCCTCTTCCCTGTATGCAAATTCATTACATATTAATGCAAACAAGTTCTTTATCAATACATAAATAATTATATTTCTCACGCAAGCTCTTGTCAACTTCTGCTTTTCATTATTTTTGCATTATTTTTGTTTACTATACGCTCTATTTCTGAACATAAAACATCTTTTTTCTTACGTTTTTCTTACGTTTTTATCTTACCTGTATATTGCATTCATGCATAATAATACAACTTACTCGCATATTCTGTCGTTTTATTCACACGGTACCGCGTGAAAGTCTATTTCTTCTGTCTAGTCTCGTTGCAAAATGTAATGTTTTTTGTACACTGTAATTTTCGTTATTTTTCTGTGTTTCTTCTATCTTTTATGCAAAAAGGGACCCTCGGTCTTAACCGGAGATCCCTTTGGATTTCTCAAAATCAGATTAGCAGATTCCCTGAGCTATCATAGCGTCAGCTACTTTCTCAAAGCCTGCGATGTTAGCGCCCATAACATAGTCGCCCTCATGGCCGTAACGTTTTGCAGCATCAACCATGTTGTGTGTGATGTTGATCATGATATTTTTCAGTTTTGCATCAACTTCATCGAAGGTCCAGGACAGACGCTCGGAGTTCTGGGACATCTCGAGTGCGGATGTTGCAACACCACCTGCATTTGCAGCTTTTCCAGGTGCGAAAATTACGCCGTGCTCCTGCAGATATTTGGTTGCTTCCAGAGTAGTAGGCATGTTAGCGCCCTCGCATACTGCAGTGCATCCGTTCTCAACAAGTGCTTTTGCATCCTCAAGCAGCAGCTCGTTCTGAGTTGCGCAAGGAAGAGCAAGGTCTGCTTTTACAACCCATACGCCGCGTCCTTCGTGGTACTCAGAGTTTGGACGATATTTCTTGTACTCGGTCAGACGGGCACGATTTACTTCTTTGATCTCTTTTAATGCAGCTACATCGATTCCGTCTGGATCGTAAACCCATCCGTTGGAGTCAGAGCAGGTGAGAACTTTCACACCAAGCTGAGTAGCTTTCTCGATTGCATAGATTGCAACGTTTCCGGAACCGGATACACAAGCGGTCTTGCCTGCGATGTCGATGCCGTTCAGTTTCAGCAGCTCCTGGGTCAGGTACAGCAGTCCGTATCCGGTAGCCTCTGTTCTTGCTAAAGATCCGCCGTAGCTTAAACCTTTACCAGTCAGAACGCCTTCGTATACGCCGCGGATTCTCTTGTACTGTCCGAACATGAAGCCGATCTCTCTTGCGCCTGTTCCGATGTCACCAGCCGGTACGTCGGTGTCTGCGCCGATATATTTGCAAAGCTCTGTCATAAAGCTCTGGCAGAATGCCATGATCTCTCTGTCAGATTTTCCTTTCGGATCGAAGTCAGAACCACCTTTACCTCCGCCGATCGGAAGGCTGGTCAGTGAGTTTTTGAATACCTGCTCGAATCCCAGGAATTTGATAATACCAATATTTACAGAAGGATGCAGACGGATTCCTCCTTTGTAAGGTCCGATTGCACTGTTAAACTGTACACGATATCCGGTGTTTACATGAGCCTGTCCTTTATCGTCTACCCACGGCACACGGAATTTGATCTGACGCTCTGGCTCTACCATTCTCTCCAGAAGAGCAACTTTTCTGTATTTTTCCTCGTTTGCTTCAATAACAGGGCGAAGAGATTCCAGAACCTCTTTGACTGCCTGATGGAATTCCGGCTCAGCTGGGTTTTTTGCAACTACGGACTCAATAACCTCATCTACGTATGACATGTTAGTTTCCTCCTTGAAATTTCTCCCTTAATGTAGTGCAGAAAGATTTCTTTAAAAGATCCATCTGCGGTTCTCATCAGCCTTAAAGCGTGGAGAAAATCATTTCCGCACTCTCTCGCGTCTCCGGTGGATTCTCCCGTCCTCCGGATCACTTAATTTTATAAGGTCAACGATTGGTTGATATTATAGCATAAAATATCCGGTTTTTGCAATATTTCACGCAAAAAATTCCTAATAAATCATGATTTTGTAGCGTTTTCTAATATTTACCCAGTATTTTTGTCGATTTTGTATATTTTTACCGAAAGTACTATAAAATTTCGCGTGCTGATTCTTTAGAAAATAAAGATTAGCTGCGGTTTTTTGTTTTTATATTAGGTGTTTTCGATTTTTTCTTCACGCTCCAGCCAAAGGTTCCCTGCTTTTTCCCGATTCCAAAGTACTCTCCGTGGGAATACACAATCGGTTTCGCGCGGTTCAGATCGAAGCGGCCGCGCTCATCCATGTATGCCTCATCCGCATGGACAGCCACAACTTTTGCAAGAAACATGTGATGCGAGCCCAGTTCGAGCACCTGCTCCACTTTACACTCGATATTAACCGGCGACTCCCCGATCATCGGTGCGGAAATCTCCTCCGCCTCGACTTTCGTCAGTTTCATCTCTTTGAACTTATCCACATCTCTTCCCGAGCGCACGCCGCAGTAGTCGGTCGCATAGCAGAGGTCCTCCGTCGTCAGGTTGATGACGAACGCACCGCTCTCTTTGATCATCTGATAGCTGTAGCGTTCCGGCCGCACCGAGATCGATACCATCGGAGGATTCGTACACACCGTGCCGGCCCAGGCAACGGTGATGATGTTGTCCTCCCCGTTCTTTCCGCGCACCGACACCATGACCGCCGGCAGCGGATACAGCATATTTCCCGCTTTCCATGTCTGTTTTCCCATTCTTATTTCTTTCCTTTCCTCTTTTTCACCCTTTTATGACCGAAAAAAGCGTGCCCCGGATCTGTTTTCAGGCCCGGAACCACGCTTTTTTATTTTTTCTGTTTTTACTGATTCTGCAGCGCCATCATAAATGCCGGAATCAGCTGTTTCTTTCTCGATACAACACCCTTCAGCTCGCAGCTGACCTCGTTGACCGGAAGATCTTCAAAAGCTTTTTCGATGACTTCCTTTGCCCCGCTTCCATAATACAGAAGCTCTGTAGATTCTTCTATAATATTGGTCAGCATAAAGAATACCATCTCGATGCCGTGTTTTCCGCACTCGCTTTCCATCTGCGGCAGAAGCTGTTCCTTGATGGATTCCAGCTCGCCCGCATCGAGGGATGTAATCTGGCCGACACCAAACGTAACATCGCCCATGATGAATTTTTTGAAATCCTGGTAGAAAATTTCTTCCGGTGATTTATCTTTCAGGTTGCTTCCTGCACGGAACATTTCGGATGCAAACTCCGGAATGCTGATGCCTGCAATGTCCGCCAGTGCCTCTGCTGCCGCTTTGTCAAGAAACGTACACGTCGGCGACCGGAACATCAGCGTATCGGAAATGATGGCTGCGCAGAGCAGTCCTGCGATGTTCGGCGCGATCTCCAGCTCTTTTTCCTTATAAATTTCATACATAATCGTTCCCGTGCAGCCCACCGGCTCATTGCGGAACATAACCGGCGCCATCGTCTCAAGTGATCCCAGACGATGATGGTCGATGATCTCGAGAATCTCCGCCTCTTTGACGTTATCGACCGCCTGTGATTCCTCATTGTGATCGACGAGAATCAGTTTCTTTCCTGCATTTCCGATCAGGTTCCGACGGGAAATCGTTCCCACATATTTTCCTTTCTTGTTCAGAATCGGGAAATCGCGGTGTCTCTGATTTTTCATAACTTCTTTGATATCATCGAGGAAATCTTCGGTGTTGAACGTGATCAGATTGCTTCTGCGCATCAGATATTTGACCGGAATACTCTGGTTAATCAGACGCGCAATCGTATACGTGTCATGCGGACTGCTGATGATCACACAGCATTTTTCCTCTGCAAATTTCTGAATCGTTTTCGTCACCTTTGCGCCAAGTCCGACGATAATGCAGCTTGCATCCATCTCGATTGCACAGAGCTGGTCCTCCGCACGGTTTCCGAGAATGACAAGGTCATCTTTTTCGATGTAGTTCTCCATCGTATCCGGATGGAATGCGCCGACAACGACTTTTCCGCGGATAAAATATCCATGCTCATTTCCGACAATGACAGATCCGTCCAGCGTATCCGCGATACTGCGGTATTGCGTCCTTGCCAGTGACATGACATGGCTGTCATAAGAATCCATATAGGATTCCGCGATATCACTGACCGTGATCACGCCCTGCAGATCATTGTCCGGCGAAGTAATCGGCAGTGTGACTACATTGTTGTTTTTCATCATGGAATACGCTTTTTTCACGGAAATCGTACCCGGCACGCTCGGCACCTCGTGAATCTCAATTTCCTTTACCTGCGTTCCCGCATTCGGCAGGTAGCCCGGCGCACGCACCCCAAAGCGCTTCAGTACATACTCGGTCTCCTCATTGATCTGACCGGCACGGCGTGCCACGTAGGTTTTTGTTTTATCCGTTCTGTTTTTGATATCCGCATAGGCAATCGCCGAACAGATCGAATCCGTATCCGGATTTTTATGTCCAATTACATAAACTCTTGAATTTGATTTCATAATAGTACTCCTCCCTTCTGTATGTTTGTGGTATACAGTAAGTTCGTCCCGGTAGTTTTACTTCTTTTTTTGTAACGACTACAGTTACTGCTCACTTCGTGACCAGTAACCGCCGCCCTGCACATGCAAATTCGCTCCGCGAAGTTCCGGGCGGCCACCTGAATCACTTTCTCCTGCAGCCGCGCAGCAAGTGCGCGTCTCAGTAATTTTGGTAACGACTACACACATATTACCATCCTTTTTTCATCTGGTCAAAGAAAATCTTTTATGTTAAGATAAACGCAGATAGAAAAACGTGCAAAATTGAACCCGATTTTTTCATAAATCCACAATTTTCCTCTCGTTTTCCTGTTATTCTTACGAAAAAGGGGTGTTTCATTATGTCAGAAGAAAAATTAACCATGGATGACTTCTCCGCAGAGCTGGAAGCTTCTTTCAAAAAAATTGAGGAAGGCGACATGCTCACCGGAACCGTCATCTCCGTAGATGAAAAAGAGGTGATTCTCGATCTGAAATACTACGCAGAGGGCGTCATCCGCGCCGAGGACTTCAGCAACGAGCCTGGCTTCTCCTTAAAAGACGCTGTTCAGGTCGGTGACGAAATCACCGCAACCGTGATCCGCAAAGACGACGGCCACGGCAACATTCTTCTCTCCCGCGCAGAGGCAAACGATATCCTCGCATGGGAAAAACTCGCACAGTACAAAGAAGAGAAAACCGTACTGGATGTAAAAGTCAAAGGAATCGTAAACGCCGGTGTTATCGCTTACGTCGAAGGAATCCGCGGCTTCATCCCGGCTTCCAAACTCTCCCTGAACTACGTGGAAGATCTGAATGAATACTTAAACAAAGACATTCAGGTACAGGTTTTTGACCTCGACAAAGAAAAAGACCGCCTGATCCTCTCCGCCCGCGAGCTTCTCCGTGAAAAAGCAGATGAGGACCGCAAAGAGAAAATTTCCAACGTAGAAGTCGGCCTTGTTACCGAAGGAACCGTGGAAAGCCTGCAGCCATACGGCGCATTTATCAACCTCGGAAACGGCCTCTCCGGTCTCGTCCACATCTCCCAGATCTGCGCCAAACGAATCAAACATCCATCCGCAGTCCTGGCAGTCGGCGATAAAGTCAAAGTAAAAGTCATCGCCATCAAAGATGGCAAACTCAGTCTCTCCATGAAGGCACTCGACGACGTTGCCGCCGAAGAAATTCAGGAAGAAACCATCGAACTCCCGGAGACAGAGGAAGTGACAACGACACTGGGATCGCTGTTTAAAAATATTAAGCTGAACTAAAGTTGCATCAAAAAACAGACTTTCCATTCTCACGCATTCCTGCGTGTATCTGGAAAGTCTGCTTTCTATTATAAGAATTCTATTAGCCCTTTACAGCTCCAATCACAATACCTTTCACAAAGTATTTCTGGAAGAATGGATACACAACCAGAATTGGAAGTGCTCCCATAACTGCAACGGCCATTTTGATACCAGTTGCCGGAAGTGTAATGCTTTGTGTCAATGCTCCTCCTGAAGCACCGCTCATTAGATACTGCACATCCAGAAGCATCTTATTCAGCAGAACCTGAATACTGTACAGTTTATCGTTGTTGATATAGTACAGACCATTCAACCAGTCATTCCAGTATCCGAGGCCGACCAGAAGTGCCAGTGTAGCAATAATCGGCGTAGACATCGGAAGAACAATTTTTGCCAGAATTCTCCACTCACCTGCTCCGTCAATTCTTGCAGCCTCGATGACCGCATCAGGAATGTTGGTGGTGAAATACGTTCTCATCATGATGACATAGAAAGCTCCCATCAGAAGATTTGGAACAATCAGTGCCCAGATGGTATTTTTAATATGAAAGATTCCAGTCCACATCATATAGGACGGTACCAAGCCACCGTTGAACAACATCGTAAAGAAAATCACAAAGGAGAAAAATGCTTTTCCCGGAAGCTCTTTTCTTGACAGTGGATAGGCAAACAATGTTGTCAGAGTCAGGTTTGCCACGGTTCCGACTACCGTTACCAGTGCGGAAATGATATAACCTCTTACAATACTGCCTGAATCTACCAGCAGTGTTTTGTATGCATCAAAACTGATTTCACGCGGCCAGAAAGAATATCCATATTTTAATAGAATGTTCTCTTTGGTGATTGATGACATAATCAGCAGAATAAACGGGACGATACACATAACGGACAGTAAGATCATAATCACATTAGCTGCAATCTGAAAGCTTTTATTTCTTTCAACCATTTTTCATACTCTCCCTTCGCTTAGAATAATGCACTGTTTTCGTCCAGTCTTCGAACAATCAGGTTTGCAATCAGTACCAGTGCAAATCCTACCAGTGATTGATAAAGACCTGCGGCAGATGCCATACCAATGTTATTCAGCTCCATCAATCCACGATATACGTAAGTATCGATGGTGTTAGTCACATCGATCAACGGTCCGCTGTTCATTGGTACCTGATAGAACAGTCCGAAATCTGAATAGAAAATACGTCCTACACTCATCAGCGTCAAGGTGATAATGGTTGTTTTCAATCCCGGTAGTGTGATATGTACAATTCTCTGCCAGCGGTTTGCACCGTCGATAGATGCAGACTCGTAAAGACTGGCATCCAATCCTACTACCGTTGCATAATAGATAATGCAGTTATATCCCAGGTTTTTCCATATATTGACAAAAATCAAAATGAATGGCCAATATTTCGCATTGGAATACCATCCAATTGCCTCTTTTCCCATCGGTTTCAGAATACTGTTGTTAATAAATCCCGCATCTGTACTCAGGAATCCATATACCAAATAGCTGACAACGACGATAGAAATCAGAAACGGTACCAGAATTAGGGTCTGGTATACTTTCTTTCCCATCGTGGAACGGATCTCATTCAGCAGAATTGCTACTGCAATTGCAAGGACTGTTCCAAGCACGATAAAAATAATGTTATATCCCAGTGTATTTCTTGTAATTGTCCAAGCATCTTTTGTCTTAAACAAAAACTCAAAGTTTTTAAGACCTGTAAACGGGCTTTTGAAGATTCCCAGACTGTAATTATATTTCTTGAATGCAATGATAATTCCAGCCATAGGCATATAGTTATTGATAAATAAGTATACAAGCCCCGGAAGCAGCATCAGATACATGGGAATAAATCTGCGAATTTTACCCCAATTTCTTTTCATCTTCCCAGCCTCCATTATTTGTTGGCTTCCAGCCAATCATCTAACTGTCTCTGCTTCTCAGCGATGATGGTATCTGCTCCTGCTGCTTTCAACTCATCCAGGAATTTCGGAATGGTAGTTTCTGGATCCAGGGAACCGCACTCCAGTGCAGGACCATATTTGGCAGTTACGTTTGCGCATGCAGTTACTTCGTTCTGTACATCTGTGTTGTCCCATGCAAAACCTTTGGCCGGAGAAACAACCGCATTGTTGTTGAACTCCTGGGTCTGATCCCAGATGTCCGGATCATTTCCTTCCCATACATAGGAAATTGCCTCATTCGGCCAAGCCCATGGAAGACTGGTATAACCTGTGTTACTTGCTGTTACACCGTCTGGGTAGTTGATGACACCGTTGTCTTTGTCTGTAAACTCATAATGAGTTCCTTCCAGACCATTGATAAGAATATTTGCCAAATCCGGGTTTGTGTAGATTTCGTTTAATACCTGTACAGCTCTTTCCGGTTTATCACTGTTATGCGGAACATACCATACAATGTCAACACGTGTTGTGGTAGTATATGGTTCTACCAGATCCAAAACAACGATTTCTTTTCCGGACTCTTTTTCGATCTCCTGCTCGATACCTGGTTTTGTATTTGTAAAACGTCCAAAACCTTTACCAGAACCAATCAGACTATTTGCCATTTCAGTAGAAGTGGAAGCATCCGGCATGATCAGACCTTTCTGCGCCCAGTCATAGCGAAGTTTCATTTCGTTCATATATTTATCTGTTGCGTAGTAATTAATAACTTCTGTGCTGTCAGAAGATACACTTTCTAAAGATCCGATGTCTCCACCAAGGTCATCTGAATTTGCCATAAGGCTCATGGAACCCACATGAGAAACAATGGGATATACATCTGGATACATTTCTTTTACTTTTTCAAGGAGCGGCTCCAACTCCTCTTCTGTTTTAATAGAACTATAGTCAATTCCGGTTGCATCTGCCATCTCTTTATTCATAGCAAATCCCCATCCCGTTGCTTTCTCTTTATTGGACGGAACACCATAAATATTGCCGTTAAAGGTTACACATTTCCAGTCGGATTCGCTGATCTCAGATTTCATATCGCTGCCATAGCTGTCCAGATAATCCGTAATTGGAAGGATCTGTCCGCTGCTGATTGCAGATGTTACATTTCCACAATACTCATACATCAGATCCAATTTTTCAGAAGATGCCAATGTCAGGTTTACCTGCTGATCATAGCTTCCAAAACCAACTCTTGTTACTTCAATTTTTGTATTGAATTTTTCCTCTGTGATTTTGCTTGCTGCTTCAGAAATTTTTGCGCAGTCATCTGTACTTGCATCACCAGGTGCCAGAATTTTTACTGTATAGCTGTCATTATTGCTACTTTCTGCGCTCTTAGAAGATGAACCCTGTGCAGAGCTTGCATCGCTTCCGCAACCTGCCAGCATACTTCCCGCCATAACAGAAACAAGTAAAAATGTCATTGCTTTTTTCTTATTCATTACATTTCTCTCCTTTGTTCTTTTCTTTGTTTTACGAATAGCTATATCCTATCAAAGAAGTATCTCTTTCTCTATAAAATCTGTGACTTTCTCTTTATATATTGTGACATACCACTGTAACTTTCGTTATTTTAACGAATCTGTATACTTATTTCTTGAAAACACACGACATCTATATTAGAATAAATGGCATGTTCCAACAATTGGAACGCTCACACGATTTTTCTTATATTGTTATATTCTTGGAGGCTCTTATGTTATCTCGTAAAAATTTTTACATCTCATCAAAAATTTTTTTCACCCTTATAAGCCTTATCATGCTTATTCCGCTTACATTTCTGACGATATTTTTTGATTTCTACTCGCTTCGCCTGCTGAACCGCGAAATCGCTTCTGCAAACCGAAATGCTCTGTTTCTCTATCAGGAACAGTTAGAAGCAGATCTTTCCCAGATAGAAACCTCAATGGCACAGGACTGGGCTCAGAACTGGAATTATCAGAAACTAAAATATAAACTTGATCCGCTCGATGTTCATTTAAATACACTCTCCATTGTGAATAAAGCACGGGAACAGCTTGCTCTGACAGAATGTCTCGGTGCTGTCTATATTTATTCTGCTCCCAATGATGTCTGCCGCTGTGCCTATCAGGACTGCTATTCCTATGAAGAATTAATAACAATGCAGAATTATGTAAAATCCCTTGATTTTGAATCAACTTCCAAATCCTGGTTTTACGATAAAGTCGGTGATAAATACTTTTTGGTTCGCCTTCTCGGTTTTTCCAATGCCTACAGTGTTTCTCTAGTAGATTTTGACCTGGTCATGGCTCCATCTCGCCTCGCCACACAAACGCATAAAACTAGTTCACTCGTCTATCTTTCCAATGACGGAACCGTATTAAATCCTTCTAAAACCATTACAGAAAATAAACTGACCTTTTCGCCTGAAGACAATAACCACGTCAAAAAAGGACAAAAAGAAAACTTTTTTGTTGTACAGGATCGCTTAAAATATGCTGATATTACCATGCTTTACCTTTCCTCTTACCAGGGAAGCCAGTTTTATTTAAATGCGACACAGATGTTTGCCATCATTGCCTCTGTGCTGGCACTGCTTTTGATTCCGTTCATGTGTTTTTTGGCCATCAAAATTTACTTTTCTCCATTAAGAGATGCAATCACTACCATGGAGAATATTCGAAACGGTAAATTGAACTCAAAACTGCAGGAAACACAGTTTATCCGTGAATTTTCCGTCTTTAATTCCACTTTTAACCGAATGATGGATGAAATTCACCATCTGAAAATCCGCACTTATGAAAATAAGCTGACCATTCAAAAATCTCAGCTGCAATATTTTCAAATTCAGTTGAAGCCTCATTTTTATCTGAACTGCCTGAAAACTCTTTACGGTATGATTCAACAGAATAAAGGAAACGATGCACAGCAAATGATTTTATATGTTTCCCAGTATATCCGCTATACCTTCCGCGACAACAGCAGTCTTGTGCCACTGCAGACGGAACTGAATCAGGTACAGAATTATTATAAACTTCAGAAGCTAAACACAAGAGATTCTTCTGAGCTGACCATTTCTGCCGATCCCGCTGTTTCAAAGTTTCCGGTTCCCATGCTCTGCATTCAGACATTCGTCGAAAATTCTTTTAAGCATGGGCGAATCTCCAGCCAGCCGCTCAATGTACACATTTCCGTACAGCTGACAGAGACTGAAGAAGGAAATTATTTAAATATCAGTATTCAGGATAACGGAACCGGATTTCCGGACGAATTTCTGCAGTCCTTTCTGCAACATACAGAAGATGCAGTAACCGGACAGCACATCGGTATACACAATCTCCGTCAACGACTTACCTTACTTTACGGTGACCAGGCCGGACTGATCTGTATGAACAATTCCTCCGGCGCCATGACAGAAATTATCCTGCCCATCCAGGAAGAACCAAATACCAGTTCAGAAACTAAAAGTAGCTTACTCTCAAACGAAAATTTGTTTTCATTATCCTAGAAAGAGGAGGAATCCCGAATGAATGTATTGATTATTGATGACCAACCCGATGTTGTCGCCGGTATTCATTCCGGCATCAACTGGGATGCGCTTTCCATCCGACAGGTTTTCTGTGCTAACGACATTATCCGTGCGCGTGAAATTCTTTCAAACAATTCCGTGGATATCATGCTCTGCAATATCGAAATGCCGCTCGGCAGCGGTCTTGAACTTTATGAATGGGTTGCGGAGCATTTTCCAGAAATCAAATGTATTTTTCTCACCTCACATGAAGATTTTTCCTATGCACAAAAAGCACTGCAACTCGGCGGATTCGATTATCTGATTCAGCCCGCTCCCTACAGTGCAATTGAGGTTTCCATTCAGAAAGCAGTCCTGCAAATTCAAAAGGAAAGAAAGGAAAAATTTTACAGTGAATATGGAAACTATTTCAGCAAACGCGAAATGGATCTTCTTGATGTGCTTTTAAATGAATTTTTGCAGAAACAGCCTGCAGAACCGCAGAATATCCTGAGTTTTCTGGACACGATCTCCATAAAACTCGATCCCGACTGTTCCTGTGTTCTGACTTTGATTGATATTCTCGAACAGGACACGCCACATCCAGTTCGTGACCTTTCTCTCCTCCGCTCTATCCTGCAGAATGTCGTTTTCGAGCTGTTTGAGCCGTTCACTAAAAAACTGCTTTTCTGCCATGTCCACGAACAGGTTTTTGCCCTTATTTTATACGAAACCGATAATTTCACAAAAGATCAGGTGCAAATTTATTTGCATACTTTTGTGGAAGCCGCTTCACAGTATCTCCACTTTAAAATAGCATGCTACTGTGCTCATTCTGCAAATTTTCTTCTGCTACCAGATAAAATACAGCAACTTTTGGAACAGCGCAGTGAAAATGCGGCAAACTATAGTGGTATTTTTTATCAGAAATCCAGCATTTCCCAGGTTCCCTACACCCCTCCGGATTTTGTCCACTGGAATTTCATGCTCTCCTCTGGTTATTACGATGCCGTCCGTGCAGACATGCATGATTATCTGCTCCGCCAAAAAGAATCCGGTCATGTAAACCAGAAAATGCTCAGTCTCTTTTTACAGGATTTTCTTCAGATCTTCTATCAGATTCTGAACCATCACCACATCGGTGCACACGGTGTTTTTGAAAAAGAATACGATATTCACGCTCTGAACAACTCCTGTCATTCCATAGAAGAGATGCATAAACTGCTTGATTTTTCCGTTGATTATCTAAAAAGCCTTCAAATTAGCGCAGAACCAGGTGTTTCACAGATCGACCAGGTGATAAATTTTATTCAGAAAAATATTCACCAGAATGTTACCCGCACCGAAATCGCACATCAGGTATACATGAACCCGGAATACCTCTCCCGGCTTTTCAAAAAGGTAAAAGGAATTTCACTTTCTGACTATATCGTGCAGGAAAAACTGAAAATTGCGATTTCCCTGCTTGAGGGAACCAATCTCCCGGTCAGTGTAATTGCAACGAATATCGGCTACACGAATTTTTCTTATTTTACACAGGTATTCAAAAAAGTCTACGGAATTTCTCCGAGTGAATACCGTCAAAAGAAAAAATAATGCAAAAATAGTACTGCGGAGCGTAAAGTTTTCCCAAATAAATGTTAATACCCGGGTATAACGAAAATACGTTCCGCAGTATTTTATTTTTGCATTACTGTTTTATCTTCAAACAAGTTTTTATACCGGCATCGCCGCCACAAAATAATACATCACAATAAAATGACAGAAGCTGCCACCCATCACAAACAGATGGAAAATTTCATGTGTTCCGAACTTTTTATGCTTCGCATTAAACATCGGCATTTTTAAGGAGTAAATCCCCCCGCCGACCGTATAAATGATGCCGCCCGCCAGCAACCATCCAAATGCCGGCCGTGAAAGAGCCAGAAACAGCGGATGAAATGCCAGTACACACAGCCATCCCATTGCGATATACAACACTGAGGAAAACCACTTCGGACAATTGATCCAGAATGCCTTGACGAGAATCCCGCCAATCGCTGCCGCCCACACCAGTGCACAGAGTGCAATTCCCGTCCGTCCATGCAGTGCAATCAGGCAGATCGGTGTGTAGCTTCCCGCAATCAGCACTGAAATCATCATATGATCAAACTTTTTCAGTCGACGGTTCACCTTCCCGTTTACATCAAACGTGTGATACACGGTGCTCGCCAGATACAGCAAAATCATACTCAGCATAAACACTGTCATTGCAACCACATGCAGATGATCCGGCTCCCGCGCCGCCTTCAAAAGTAATGGCAGCGTTCCCACCACCGCCAGGATCAGCGCAATCCCATGTGTAATCGCACTGCCAGGATCCTTGATTCCATTTTTTCTGATATACTTCATCCTGCTCATTCCTTTCCTGTCAGAAACACTGTGTATTTCAATTACTACTTTATGTAGTTTTCATTACTACTTGTCATCGTTTCTTTTATTATAGCAGGATAAAATTATTTTTCAAGTCAAAATATCTATTTTCTTTTGAAAATGTTTGACCTGCTTTGACACAAAAAAACAGACTGCTCGCTTACGCATACCGTTGTGCCTGTTTGAGCCGTCTGTTTTTGTATTTTTATTGCTTCTTCGCTTGAATCAGCTTCCATTTTTCTACCCGCGAAAGCTGCTTAATTTCCCATTCTCTCCGCATAGCCTCCTGTTTTGTTAAAAAGGTTTCAAAATACACCAGTTTTACCGGTTTGCGGCTCTTTGTATATTTCGCTCCTTTTCCAGCATTGTGTGCCTTTACTCTGCGTTCCAAATTATTGGTCCAGCCTGTATAAAAAGATCCATCGCTGCATTCCAGAATATATGTAAAATTCCCCTGTTCCATTTCAAATTCCGTTCCTTCTGTTCATCTGTATTCTATGTAACTTTAACACTCGGTTCTTTTAGGCGCAATCAAAAAAATAAGAAAGAGTCCTGCTTCGCAGGAAAATTCAACGAAGTTTCCTGTAAGCAAAAAACCGTCCGGATTTCTCCGAACGGTTTTCTCATTTTTATTTTTACTGCATTGCCAGCTCATCTACCGCCAGTTTCAATGCGCCCATGATACCCTGATTGTCGTTCAGGCTTGGAAGTACAATGTAGCTGTCGAGATCCTCAAGTTCTTTTGTTACAAGATATCCGTTCAGCTGTTTCTTTACTTCTTCTCTTACGAGCGGCATCATATGCTCCTGATGCATAACGCCTCCGCCCAAAACGATTCTCTGCGGGGAGAGCAGCATGATGCAGTCTACAAGTGCCTGTCCGATATAGTAAGCCTCAAGCTCCCATACCTCTTTTTTGTCTGCCAGCTCAATACCTTTTTTGCCCCAGCGTGCTTCAATGGCAGGACCTGCAGCAAGGCCTTCCAGGCAGTTGCTGTGATACGGGCATTTTCCGCCGTAAGTATCTTTCGGATGTCTGGTCAGCAGAACGTGTCCGCCTTCCGGATGAAGCATGCCGTGCAACAGCTTGCCATTGGAAATAATTCCCATTCCAACGCCCGTTCCGATGGTGATGTAAATGCTGTTGTCCAGACCTTTTGTGATTCCCCAGGTAGCCTCACCCAGTGCAGAACCGTTTACATCGGTATCAAATCCAACCGGGATGTCCAGTGCATCTGCGAAAGCGCCTACGATGTTGTAGTTCTTCCATGCTAATTTGGGAGTTGTGGTAATGTAACCATATGTTTCGGATTTTCTGTTCAGGTCGATCGGTCCAAAGCAACCGATTCCCAGTGCCTGAATGTCCTTCTCTTTGAAATACTCAATCATTTTCGGAACGGTAATTTCCGGTGTCTCGGTCGGGATAGAAATTCTCTCATAAATTTCTCCATTTGCGTTTCCAATTGCGCAGACCATCTTTGTTCCGCCTGCTTCTAATGCTCCAAGTCTCATTGTGTTTTTCTCCTCTCTTATGCTTCTGGATTTGAGCAGATTACAGAAAGTTTTCCTTCAAATCTGCATCCATTAAAATTAGCCGGTATAATAAAGTGAGTACCTTTCTTAACCGGAATACCGTTTACAGTACCCTCTCCGGCGATTACACTTACATTAGTATAATATTTTTTCGCATCTAAGGTGAATACACCGTCGATGTCGTATTTATCTACAGAGTAGAACTTGCATGTTACAAAATGGGTATGTACCGCGCCCGGGATTTCCTCTGTAAAGGTATCGATATCTGCCGGTTTAAACGGAGCCTCGATAACATCGATACTCTGCTCTACATGAAGCTGTCTCGGTTTGCCGTTCTGCAATCTGTCATAATCGTATACACGATAGGTGATATCGCTGCTCTGCTGTGTCTCCAGAATCAGTGTGCCGCCTTTGATGGCATGTACGCATCCCGGATTGATCTGGAAGAAATCTCCCTTATGTACCGGCACTTTGCGGATGAAATCGCTCCACTCATGATTGCGGATCATTTTCTCCACTTCTGCCTTGTCTTTTGCATTGTGTCCGATAACAATTTCTGTACCCGGTTCGCAGTCCAGCACGTACCAGCACTCGGTCTTTCCAAGAGATCCATTCTCATGCTCTCCTGCATAAGCATCATCTGGATGAACCTGGATGCTCAGATCATTTTTTGCATCAATGATCTTGATCAGCAGCGGAACCTGGCTTCCCGGGTAATTTCCGAAAATTTCCGGCTCCTCTTTCCAGAGCTCACCTAATGTTTTTCCATCAAATCTTCCGCCTGCCACATGGCTCATTCCGTTGGCATGTCCGCTGATCGCCCAGCACTCGCCGGTTGTATCGCTCGGAATTTCGTAATCAAATACGTCTCTTAACTTTGTTCCACCCCAGATTGCTTCTTTGAACACCGGGTCCATAAATAAAAGCTCCATATTTTTCTAATCCTCCTTGTTTTCAGGATCTGTCCACTACATCTATTTTAACCGATAACATTCAAAAACGAAACCCCTAAAATGACAAACTTTCACATTTTCTGTAACCGGTTACTTTCCTTTTATTCCGCCTTTTTTCTATATCAAAACAATCCTGTTTGTTATATGTAAAGCTGACTGTTTTCAGCCAGCCTTTTTTATAAAAAGCAATCGAAAAACGGTATTTTACCATCCGCGGTCTGCGCCGCCTTTTTTGTATTCAAAACCTGTAAAAAAGATTCGATTGCGAATCCTACACTTTATAATACTTTCCCGCATCCCATTTCGTGCAGGTCCTCTTTTTTATTCCGAAATTGCCGGGAGATATACCATAGGATCAATGGCTTTTCCGTCTTTTTTCATCTCAAAGAAAAGATTGCTTCCCTCTTTTACATAATATTTCGTCGGTGCTGCAACTGCTCCGATCCGTGCTGCTTTCTGAACTTTCTGGCCTGCCTCGAGGGAAACGTCTGTGAGCTGTCCGTAGATGGCTTCGTATCCATTTCCAAGATTCATGGTGACGGTGAGGCCGGTTCTTGCATCATTTTCCACACTCACAACTTCTCCGTCCGCTGCCGCCAGAACCGGAGTTCCTTCTGCCGCCGAGAAAACAACGCCTGGATTGCACTGGTAAAGATCCAGTGTCGGGAAATAAACGGTATTTTCCATGTTATACGGAATCAGAACTGTTCCAGTAACCGGCAGTTCCATGATTGTCGCTTCGCTGAACATCAGATCCTGTGCAGCCCCTGCTGTCTCAACTGCCGTTTCCTGATTTTCTGCAGAATCCACAGTTCCGGATGCTGCACTCGTTTCTTCATTCGCCGCTGTTTCTCCTGATCCTGTTTCTCCGTTCTGATCCGCCGCTGTTCCGTTTACCGCCTGCGCGTCCTGTCTTTCTGTATTCCCATCTGATTCTTCCGGTGTATTCTGAGCCGTCTCTGCATCTGCTTCTGGATTTCCCACCGCCTCTTCTTCACACGCCGCTTCCATTTCCGGCGCCTGTTCCAGACTGTTTTCCACATCATCTGCCTGATCCTGTACGGCACGCGTTCCGTCTGCATCTCCCGTCGTCTCCTCCGTCTGCTGTTCTGTAGTTCCGGTGCTTTCGTCCTCTGTAAGCTGTGCCGTCTCTCCCTGTTTCGCCTGATCTGCCTTACCGTTTCTCGCATCCTGCTGCCAGGTCAGCACTCCGCCTGCAATCATCATTGCCAGTGCCGCTGTGATCACGCCGATTCTCAACTTGTCTCTTTTCATGTTCTTACCACCTCTGCTGATATCTTTTTAAGCATTTCAGAGGCGTTTTTCGATTTCTCGCTCTCCTCCTGCTTTTCTACAGTAAGCAGTATTTCCCATCCGGCGCGATCTATACACAAAAACCGGATTTTTCCTTTCCGTTATCCACAATTTTTCCCCTGCGCTTCTTTCTTTTGTGGAAAACATAATTCTTTTCTGCGCATTCCGTGCAAAACATCCCTAATGTTATCCACACCTTATTTTCTCGACTTGCTTCACGCAAAAAAAAGAGCCGGAACCGGGAATTTTCTCCCGTTTCCAGCTCTCACTTTCACCTGTATTTACTGTAATCTTCCATACACCGTACTCGCATCCGCGATGCTGTCCACCGCAGATCCCGAATCCGTCATGGCCTCTGCCGTAACAAGTATGTACTCTTCGCCTCCATATTCTGCAAAGCTGACCAGGCACTGACCCGCCTCATCGGTAAATCCGGTCTTTCCGCCTTCAATGACTGCCCCGTTCTCCAGTGTCGTACTCATCTCATAGCTGGTAAACCGGTGGAGCATCGTATCATACAGCGTAATTCCCTCCGGGTGTGATGCGGTAGCCTCCGTTGTGTAAACCTCCCTCGTCACGATCTCGCGAAACGTATCACTCTTCAGACACTCACTCATCAGCACCGCAATATCACGGCAGGTAGAATAATGGTTGTCGTTATGCAGTCCCGTGCAGTTCTCAAAATGCGTATTGGTAAGTCCCAGTTCTTCTGCTTTCTGGTTCATCATGGCCACAAAACCTTCTTCCGATCCGCCGACTGCTCTCGCCAATGTCTCACAGGCATCTGCGCCGGATGGCAGCAGCACACCATAGAGAAGATCACGAACCGTTGGCTGTTCGTACGGATTAAATCCCGCTACCGACGCATCCTGTGCCGTCAGTTCCTCGAAGATGTCCTCCGGAACCGTAATCGTCTCGTTCAGATCCGGAAGATTTTCAATGGTAAGCAGCGCTGTCATAATCTTTGTCATCGACGCCGGATAAATTCTCTCATCTCCGCCCAGATTCATCATCTCAGCCAGATCGCTTTCCCGCACCAGCAGGGCATGCTGACTGTTCAGACCATCTGACGAAATCTGCTGTACCGGCTCAGGCGTCGGTGTAATCTCCTCCTCCGGGCTGGAATCCGATATCGGCTCTGAACTGTCCCCAGCAAGAGAGGATGACGAAACCGAAGAGGATGCACTTGCGTTTCCATCCGTCTGTTTTTTCTCGTTCTTCTGCATCTGATATCCAAGCACGCCAATCAATCCGATAATGATAACAAGCAGAACACTTAAAATCACTTTCTGCTGAAACTGGCGTCTTCGTCTTTTGTTTTTCTTTTTTTGTGCCATAAACAGATTCCTCCGTTCTTTTTTATTCTTTCAAAGCATAGTACATTTCCTGCTCTTTTGCAAGATTTTCGCCGTAACCTTAAGATAAACATAATCAAAATTGGTCCGGTGGACCAATTTTGGATATGCAGAACAAAAAAAAGAACCCTCGAAAGGGTTCCACATAGTGAAGCATCGGGGATTCGAACCCCGGACAACTTGATTAAAAGTCAAGTGCTCTACCGACTGAGCTAATGCTCCGTAAAATATGCCTAGTTCCGGAATCGAACCAGAGACACGAGGATTTTCAGTCCTCTGCTCTACCAACTGAGCTAACTAGGCATAAAATTGCGGGAGTAGGATTTGAACCTACGACCTTCGGGTTATGAGCCCGACGAGCTTCCAGACTGCTCCATCCCGCGATATCCTATTTTTGTACTTGATTTCTCAAGTAAAGCCGATGATCGGACTCGAACCGATAACCTGCTGATTACAAATCAGCTGCTCT
>NZ_QUGU01000009.1:0-525 GCF_003479185.1 Blautia sp. AF17-9LB | reverse complement strand
ATGATCGGACTCGAACCGATAACCTGCTGATTACAAATCAGCTGCTCTGCCAATTGAGCCACATCGGCCGATTGCCTGATTGGCAAGTGGGTGGTGGTGGATTCGAACCACCGAAGCAATTTGCAGCAGATTTACAGTCTGTCCCCTTTGGCCACTCGGGAAACCACCCATAAAAGAATGGGACCTACAGGGCTCGAACCTGTGACCCTCTGCTTGTAAGGCAGATGCTCTCCCAGCTGAGCTAAGATCCCATTTTTCAGATATTTAGTTATGAAAAGCGACCCGGATCGGGATCGAACCGACGACCTCCGCCGTGACAGGGCGGCGCTCTAACCAGCTGAGCCACCGGGCCACAATAACTATTTTGAAGATATTTGATATACCTTCAAAACCGCATACACTTAACACCTATACATCATACCATACTTTCTTTCCGAACACAACCATTTTCTGCAAAACTTTTGTTTTGCATTTCAGGTCAAGCCCTCGACCGATTAGTAACAGTCAGCTCCATGCCTTACGGCA
>NZ_QUGU01000008.1:0-179159 GCF_003479185.1 Blautia sp. AF17-9LB | reverse complement strand
GTCAGTTGGAGTTCGATTTGCTTTTAAAATCCCTTCTCTGTCCCAACGCTGTAGCGTTTTAACAGATATCCCTAACAATTCAGCAAAATCCTTCGGCTTGTAGTTTGTGATATTTGATGTGTTCATAATATGATTCTCCTTTTGTATGTTTAAACACATTATATCACATTTGACAATATATTTAGTTACTTATATTTTCCTCCTTTTGCTGTTTTTCGGAGTCCATTTTACCATACCCCGGCATGATTTTCAACGCGCCGAAATAATCCCTTTTACCCCAAAAATCCCCTTTTCCCAACAACTTTTCTGTCGTCAGAAAAAGAGGATCGTTTTTTCACTCACGGATAACCTGAAACGTTTTCCACTTGCCCTGTTTGAATCTCCACCAGAAGATGATGCCGCGCACGGACCAGTCGAGGCACATCGCAAGAGCGATTCCCATAACGCCCATGTTCATCCAGATTGCAAAAATCACAGAGAAAATCAGGCGGACGCCGATGGTCGTGAAGAGGGAAATTCCCATTGTGAATTTTACATCTCCTGTCGCACGAAGGCCGCTTCCAAGCGGTCCGGCGTAGCAGAGTGCAATACCGTTGAAAATATTATGCAGCAGTACCAGCCAGAGTGTCAGCCGCTTCGTCTCCTCGGACACCGCATAGAAGGAAAGGACAAACGGTGTGACTGCAAAGACAAGCGCATTCCATGCCACTCCAATGATCAGTGTGATTTTTATCAGCTTGCGGAAATAATACTCCGCCTGATCAGTATCTCCCGCGCCCATGCACTGTCCGATGACGGTGATGAATACTGGGGAAAGTGCACTGCTTGTGAGTGCCGCCATGGACCATATACTCTGGGCAATGCCGTTTGCGGCAATCTGGTAGGTACCAAACAGTGCTACCACACTGGAAAGTGCTACTTTGACGAGCTGGAAAATACCGCTCTCGATACCGTTCGGAACTGCGATACTGAGGATCATTTTCTGGAAGCTCAAGTCTACTTTAAAAATCCACTCTTTCAGATACTGCACCGGATTTCGCTTTGAGAAGCAGAGAACCGTGATAACAGCTGCGGAAAAGATACGCGCAATCAGCGACGGAACCGCAACGCCAGGCACACCTGTATGCAAAGCAAAGACGCCGATACAGTTTCCGACTACGTTGATCACATTCGATGCAATCGAAAGGTACATCGTCGTGCTGGTTTTTCCAAAACTGCGGTACAAAGCCGCTCCCGCATTGTAAATCGCCATTGCCGGATAGGAATATGCCGAGATACGCAGATACGTCACGCATGCCGCCATGACATCATCCTCAACCTTGCCGAACATCAAACGCATCAGCTGTTCGTTGGCAACCAGTACCACTACAGAAATAACAACCGACAGCAATACCGATGCCGTCAGAAGCTGGGAAGCTGCCGCTCCCGCCTGCTCCTTGTCCTTCTTTCCGATATACTGGCTGATGACCACCGCACCGCCGGATGCCAGCGCTGTGAACAGATTGATAAAGATCATATTAAACGCATTGACCAGTGACACACCGGAAACCGCCGCCTCTCCGACAAATCCGATAACAAACACGTCCGCAATTCCGACCAGAGCCACCAGAAGCTGCTCTAGGAAAAGCGGAATAATCAGCTTTTTCAAATCCTGATTTGTAAACATAAAACCCCTCCTGCCATTTTTCTTTCTGTCTCTATTTTAGACATCTAACAGCTCATTTGTCTAATGCTTATTCTAAATGGCAGTTCATACGCGGATTGCATATTACACTTCACAGAAATCTCTTTTCACTTTCTCACACAGCTTGCCATACACACGCTCCACAAACCATGGCTCTGTCGATTTTTCTGCGATCTGCTCCACCGGAATCCAGCCGACTGCGCTGTTTTCATCCGGCTTGCAGCGGATTTCCTGTACCGGGTCTGCTTCCATGAGATATGTCACATTCAGATGGAGATGTGTCGTCACGTACTTTCCGCGCTTCACATGGCCGTCCACCGACAGGATTTCGAGCGAGAATGGCTGATCCGATAAGAGCTTCACCTCTTCAATCCCGGATTCCTCCTTCACTTCTCTTACCGCCACGCTGCAAAGATCCGCATCTCCGTCCGCGTGGCCGCCGAGCCATGCCCAGGAATGGTAAATATTGTGATACGCCATCAGCACCTGCTTCCGATCCGGGCTTACGACCCAGGCGGAGGCAGTCAGATGTGCGGTCTCATTTTCCCGCGTCAAAATATCGCATCCGCTCTCCATCCATTTCAGCAGAATCGCCCGATCCCGCTCTTCCTGCTCATTGTACGGACGGTATTCCCGGATCTGCCGCAGCAGGTTTTCTTTGGCTGTTTCATTCTGCATCCGTTTTCCCTCCCACTTTGATTTTAAACGATTGATAAAAAAGACCCCGGCGCCTGTATTTCTACAGACCGCCGGGGTCTCCTTACGTTTGAACACAAATCATGCTATTGCATGAAAATCCTGATTCGGACAGATTCTGCTTAAATTAAGCGTTCTTCTGAGCGATAGCTGCCTGAGCTGCTGCCAGACGGGCGATCGGCACACGGAACGGTGAGCAGGAAACATAGTCCAGACCCAGTTTGTTGCAGAACTCTACGGAGCTCGGATCTCCACCGTGCTCACCGCAGATACCTACGTGCAGAGAAGAGTTAACCGGTCTTCCAAGATCGATAGCCATCTTCATCAGCTTGCCAACGCCGTCCTGATCGAGTTTTGCGAATGGATCGTTCTCGAAGATCTTAGCGTCATAGTAAGCGTTCAGGAATTTACCAGCATCGTCACGGGAGAATCCGTAAGTCATCTGAGTAAGGTCGTTGGTTCCAAAGCAGAAGAAGTCTGCCTCTTTTGCGATCTCATCTGCAGTCAGAGCTGCTCTCGGGATCTCGATCATGGTACCAACTTCGTATTCAAGGTCGCTGCCTGCAGCTGCGATTTCAGCGTCAGCGGTCTCTACTACGAATTTCTTAACGTATTTCAGCTCTTTGATATCGCCAACAAGCGGGATCATGATTTCCGGTTTAACATTCCAATCCGGATGAGCTTTCTTCACGTTGATGGCTGCGCGGATTACTGCGCTTGTCTGCATCTTAGCGATTTCCGGATAAGTTACAGCAAGACGGCATCCACGATGACCCATCATCGGGTTGAACTCATGCAGACCAGCGATGATTGCTTTGATCTGCTCAACAGATTTGCCCTGTGCGTCAGCCAGTTTCTTGATGTCCTCTTCCTCAGTCGGAACGAACTCATGAAGCGGCGGATCCAGGAAACGGATGGTAACCGGGTTGCCTTCCAGAGCTTCATACAGCTTCTCGAAGTCTCCCTGCTGCTCCGGAAGGATCTTAGCAAGTGCTGCTTCTCTCTCTTCTACGGTTTCAGCGCAGATCATCTCACGGAATGCATCGATTCTGTTGCCTTCGAAGAACATATGCTCTGTACGGCAAAGACCAATACCTTCTGCGCCAAGCTCACGAGCTTTTTTAGCGTCTGCCGGAGTATCAGCGTTTGTACGAACTTTCATGGTTCTGTATTTATCTGCCCAGCCCATGATTCTTCCGAACTCGCCAGCGATGGTAGCGTCTACGGTCGGGATCAGTCCGTCATAGATGCATCCTGTAGAACCATCCAGAGAGATGCAGTCTCCCTCGTGGAACTCTTTGCCAGCCAGTGTGAATTTCTTGTTTGCCTCGTCCATTACGATATCACCGCAACCGGATACACAGCAGGTTCCCATACCACGGGCAACTACGGCTGCGTGGGAAGTCATACCACCACGAACAGTCAGGATACCCTGTGCAGATTTCATACCTGTGATATCTTCTGGGGATGTCTCAAGACGAACCAGAACAACTTTTTCTCCTCTTTCAGCCCATGCAACAGCGTCATCAGCTGTGAAGACGATTTTACCGCAAGCAGCTCCCGGAGATGCTCCCAGTGCTTTTGCCATTGGAGTAGCCTCTTTCAGTGCTTTTGCATCGAACTGCGGATGAAGCAGAGAGTCAAGGTTACGAGGATCGATCATTGCAACTGCCTCTTCCTCTGTTCTCATTCCCTCATCTACAAGGTCGCAGGCGATTTTCAGAGCAGCTTTTGCTGTTCTCTTACCGTTACGTGTCTGCAGCATGTACAGTTTACCGTGCTCTACAGTGAACTCCATGTCCTGCATATCTCTGTAGTGTGTTTCCAGAGTTTTGCAAACTTCTTTGAACTGTTTGAAAGCTTCCGGGAATTTCTCTTCCATCTCAGAAATGTGCATAGGTGTACGAACACCGGCAACTACGTCCTCGCCCTGTGCGTTGGTAAGGAACTCACCGAACAGTCCGTTCTCTCCTGTAGCAGGGTCACGGGTGAAGGCAACACCTGTACCACAGTCATCTCCCATGTTTCCGAATGCCATCATCTGTACGTTAACAGCGGTACCCCAGGAATACGGGATGTCGTTGTCACGACGATAAACGTTTGCTCTCGGGTTGTCCCAGGAACGGAATACGGCTTTTACAGCCTCCATCAGCTGTACCTTAGGATCGGTCGGGAAATCCTCACCGATTTTAGCTTTGTACTCAGCTTTGAACTGCTCAGCCAGTTTTTTGAGGTCATCTGCGTCAAGATCTACGTCCTGTTTTACGCCTTTCTCCTCTTTCATCTTGTCGATCAGCTCTTCGAAGTATTTTTTACCAACTTCCATAACTACGTCAGAGAACATCTGAATGAATCTTCTGTAGCAGTCCCAAGCCCAACGTGGGTTGCCGGAAGCCTGTGACAGAGTTTCAACAACCTCTTCGTTCAGACCAAGGTTCAGGATGGTATCCATCATACCTGGCATGGAAGCTCTTGCTCCGGAACGTACAGAAACGAGCAGCGGATTCTTAGCGTCTCCGAATTTCTTTCCTGTGATTCCTTCCATTTTATCGATTGCTTCCATGATCTGACCCATGATCTCGTCGTTGATCTGTCTGCCATCCTCATAGTACTGTGTACAAGCCTCGGTTGTTACCGTGAATCCCTGTGGTACAGGAAGTCCCAGGTTTGTCATCTCAGCCAGGTTTGCGCCTTTTCCACCGAGAAGGTTACGCATGTCTGCATTACCTTCAGTGAACATGTAAACCCATTTTGCCATTGTTACTTTTCCTCCTACTTGTAATTTTGATAGGTTATAGTAAAGTATTTCCAGATTGCCCTGGATGATACGTTCACCCTATACTGATTGCACCGAAAATAAAGATATCCTCGGGGCGCACACATTTATTTTACCATAAGAATATCTTTAGTCAATAAAAATATGGCAAATTTTCGGTATTTTTTTTAATTTCTGGTTCTGCGTCCCTCTTGTGTCCTATTATATCAGCTTTTGGTTACTTTTTACAGGGTTTTTTGTAATTTTCGCGTAAAAAAAGAAGTATCGCACAATTTTTTTCATTTTACGATACTTCTTCTTCTATTTTTCCTGGTAAATTTTCGGAATTGTTCGATTTTATGATTTCAGAATTACGGTTTTGATTACGAAATACAGCAGCACAATCACACCGAGTACGATACGGTACCAGCCGAAGGCTTTGAAATCGTGCTTCTTGATGTACTGCATCAGGAATTTGATGGCAAAAATCGATACCGCAAATGCCACCAGCATGCCGACGATCATGATCGCCACCTCAACACCGGTAAAGGCAAAGCCGTGTTTTACCAGTTTTAAAAGGCTCGCGCCGAACATAACCGGAACGGCAAGGAAAAACGTGTACTCCGATGCCAGCTCTCTCGAGCATCCCAGCAGGATACCGCCGATGATGGTTGCTCCCGAACGGGAAGTTCCCGGTACGATGGAAAGGAGCTGGAAAACACCGATATACAGCGCATTTTTCCAGGTAATCTCTTTGATTTTTGTTGCAGACAGTGTTCTCGTCTTGTTGTAATTCTCAATGATGATGAAGAGGACACCATAGATGATCAGCATCAGTGCTACGATCACGTAATTCATCAGATGGGCCTCGATCCAGTCGTTGAATGCCAGTCCGATCACGGCTGCCGGCAGACACGATACGACGATCTTGAACCACATGATAATTTTGTCCAGATAACAGTAATTGTCTACAAAGTTCTGCATACCTGCAAAGACCTTGTTGTCGCTTGGATTGGCAAAATAGCTCTTGCTTTTCGCTTTGCTTTTGCCATGAAACGGCCAGAGATCCCAGAAATAGATGACGACAACCGCAAGGATTGCACCGAGCTGGATAACAACTTCAAAAACATTCTTGAAATCAGCTGTCACATTCAGCTTAATAAACTCATCTACCAGAATCATGTGGCCGGTGCTGCTGATCGGAAGCCACTCGGTAATGCCCTCTACGATACCCAGCAGGATAACCTTTAACCACTCAATGATGTTCATACGATATGTACCTTTCTCTTTTTGAATTGGATGCCCTTTTCTGGCATTCTATTAAAAATCTATCATACTTATGCTAAAAACACAAGCGCGTCACGTTTTCTTTTTTGTAAAATCCATTCAAACCCACATTCGGCCAAAAAAGCTCTCTGCCGCTTTGTTTCTGCAGCAGAGAGCTTTTCTTTGCTTTATGCTTCTATCATGCTTATCTCTTGTCGATCGTTGCGATATCGATCAGGGTCAGCTTCTTCACATCTGTATTTTCCAGACTGGTTACGAGTGCGGTTGCGGTATCCAGAGAGGTCAGTACGTTGACACCTGTCTCGATCGCGTTCCGGCGGATGACGAATCCGTCTTTGGAGTGCTCAACACCCTGGGACGGAGTATCGATGACGAGGTCGATCTTGTGGCCGAGGATCAGGTCCATCAGGTTCGGGGACGGCTGCTCGATCTTGTTGGTGCGGATCGCATTGACGCCGTTCTCGTTCAGGGCTTTCGCGGTATTTCTCGTCGCATAGATCTTGTAGCCGAGAGCCTGGAATCTCTGTGCGATCGGAACGATATCCTCTTTATCCTCATCCTTTACGGTGATGATCATGTTTTTGTATTTCGGCAGGTTGATTCCGGCGCCGAGGAATGCTTTGTAAAGAGCCTCGTTGAAGGTCTTTGCAATACCAAGGCACTCACCGGTGGATTTCATCTCCGGTCCAAGGGCGATATCTGCGCCGCGGATCTTCTCGAAGGAGAATACCGGCATCTTGATGGCAATGTAATCTGCCTCTCTCTGCAGACCCGGCTCGTAGCCAAGCTCGCGGATCGTGTGGCCGAGGATGACTTTCGTTGCCAGCGGCACGATCGGGATTCCGGTTACCTTGCTGATGTACGGCACGGTACGAGAAGAACGCGGGTTGACCTCGATGACGTAAACATCCTCACCGCATACGATGAACTGGATGTTGATCATACCGATGACATGCAGGGATCTTGCCAGACGTTTCGTATACTCTACGATGGTGTCTTTTGCATGCTGGCTGATGCTCTGTGCCGGATAAACGGAGATACTGTCTCCGGAGTGAACGCCGGCGCGCTCGATGTGCTCCATGATACCAGGAATCAGGATATCGGTGCCGTCGCAGACTGCATCAACCTCGATCTCCTTGCCCTGCAGATATTTATCAACCAGGATCGGATGCTCCTGTGCGATCCGGTTGATGATGCCGATAAATTCATCGACGTCCTCATCGCTGATGGCGATCTGCATACCCTGTCCTCCAAGGACGTAGGACGGGCGGACGAGTACCGGATAGCCGAGCTCATTGGCTGCTTTTTTCGCCTCTTCTGCGGTGAATACGGTGTGTCCCTTCGGACGCGGGATTTCACACTGCTCCAGGATCTCATCGAACAGCTCACGGTCCTCTGCGGCATCTACGTTCTCTGCAGATGTTCCAAGGATCGGCACACCCATTTTCAGGAGTGCTTCGGTCAGCTTAATCGCGGTCTGGCCGCCGAACTGTACAACGGCTCCGTCCGGATGCTCGATGTTGACGATATTTTCTACATCTTCCGGTGTCAGCGGCTCGAAATACAGTTTATCTGCGATATCGAAGTCGGTGCTGACGGTCTCCGGGTTGTTGTTGATGATGATGGTCTCATAGCCCTCTTTCTTGAATGCCCAGGTACAATGTACGGAGCAGAAGTCAAACTCGATACCCTGTCCGATACGGATCGGGCCGGAACCAAGGACGAGGACTTTCTTTCTGTCGTTTGTCTCGACAGCTTCGTTTTCGCCGCCGTATACGGAATAGTAATACGGTGTGGTTGCTGCGAACTCAGCGGCACAGGTATCTACCATCTTGTAAGCTGCGGTGATATCATACTGTTTTCTTAACGCTTTTACTTCTTCTTCGGTCTTTCCTGCCAGTTTTGCCACCAGATAATCCGGGAACTCAAGGCGTTTTGCTTCGCGCAGCAGATCCTCATCCAGCTCTTTGGCCTGTAATGCCTGCTCCATCTCAACGAGGATAGCCAGCTTATCGATGAACCATACATCGATTTTGGTGATCTCGTGGATCTCGTCGTAGGAGATGCCCTGACGGATCGCCTCTGCGATTCTCCAGATTCTCATATCGTCTACGATGTGAAGCTCTTCGATCAGCTCGTCTTTTGACAGGTGGCTGAAGTCATAGGACATCAGGGAATCTACGTGCTGTTCCAGGGAACGGATGGCTTTCATCAGCGCACCCTCGAAGTTGTTGCAGATACTCATAACCTCACCGGTTGCCTTCATCTGTGTGGTCAGGGTACGTTTTGCACTGATAAACTTATCGAACGGCAGACGCGGGATTTTTACAACACAGTAATCCAGCATCGGCTCGAAGCTTGCGTAGGTTTTTCCGGTAATGGCGTTCGGGATCTCATCCAGAGTGTAGCCAAGTGCGATCTTTGCAGCAACCTTTGCAATCGGATAACCGGTCGCTTTGGAAGCCAGTGCGGAAGAACGGCTGACACGCGGATTTACCTCGATAACACAGTACTCGAAGCTGTCCGGATTCAACGCATACTGTACGTTGCATCCGCCGGTGATACCGAGCTCGGTGATGATGTTGAGTGCGGAAGTACGCAGCATCTGATACTCTTTATCTCCCAGGGTCTGGGACGGTGCTACGACAATACTGTCTCCGGTGTGAACGCCGACCGGGTCGATGTTCTCCATGTTGCAGACGGTGATGCAGTTTCCTACGCTGTCCCGCATTACCTCGTACTCGATCTCTTTCCATCCGGCGATACATCTTTCAACGAGTACTTCGCCGACACGGGAAAGACGGAGTCCGTTCGAGAGGATCTCGATCAGCTCTTCTTCGTTGTAAGCGATACCGCCGCCGCTTCCGCCGAGGGTGTAAGCCGGACGCAGTACAACCGGATAACCGATCTTGTTGGTGAAATCGATACCAGCCTGTACATCATGGACAACCAGGGATGCCGCTACCGGCTCGCCGATTTTTTCCATGGTATCTTTGAATTCCTGACGGTCCTCTGCTTTTTTGATGGTCTGTGCTGTGGTACCGATCAGGCGTACGTTGTTTTCTTTTAAGAAGCCTTTTTCTTCGAGTTCCATCGCAAGGTTCAGTCCTGCCTGGCCTCCCAGAGTCGGAAGAACGCTGTCCGGTTTTTCCTTCTGGATGAGCTGCTCTACCACTTCTACGGTCAGCGGCTCGATGTAAACGCGGTCTGCGATGTCTTTATCGGTCATGATGGTTGCCGGGTTGGAGTTCAGAAGAACAACTTCCATTCCCTCTTCTTTCAGGGAACGGCACGCCTGTGTTCCTGCGTAGTCGAACTCTGCTGCCTGTCCGATGACGATCGGACCGGAACCGATAACCAGAACTTTTTTAATATTCGGATTCTTTGGCATTATTTGTTACCTCCCATCATCTCAAGGAATCGATCAAACAGGTATCCGGAATCCTGCGGGCCAGGGCATGCCTCCGGATGGAACTGTACGGTAAAGATGTTTTTGCCGACGTATTTGAGTCCCTCGTTGGTGCCGTCGTTGACGTTCACAAAGGCCGGAACTGCCACATTCGGATCCAGGGTATCGGTATCTACGACATAGCCGTGGTTCTGGGAAGAAATGTAAACTCTTCCGGTTGCAAGGTCCTTGACCGGGTGGTTTCCGCCGCGGTGGCCGTATTTCATCTTGTGGGTATCTGCGCCGGTAGCCAGTGCCATCAGCTGATGTCCAAGACAGATTGCAAAGATCGGTACATTGGAATCGTACAGTTTTTTAATCTCTTTGATAATGGATACGCACTCTTTCGGATCTCCAGGGCCGTTGGACAGCATGATTCCGTCCGGATTTGCGGCGAGGATCTCTTCTGCTGTAGTAAGCGCCGGATAAATGGTCACTTCGCATCCGCGCTCATTTAAGGAACGTGCGATGTTGTTCTTTGCGCCAAGATCCAGAAGTGCAACTTTAAAGCCTTCTCCTTTTAAAACTGATTTTTCAGAGCAGGTTACCTTTTCTACAACTTTTCCGGTATTATACGCTTTTAATTTTGGAATAATTTCATCGAGGTGATAATTTTCGTTGGTCGTGATCATACCGTTCATGGTACCTTTTTCACGAAGAATTTTGGTAAGAGCACGAGTATCGATTCCGGCGATTCCGGGAATATCGAACTTTTTCAGGAAATTCTGAATGGTGTCCTGGCAACGGAAGTTGCTGGGGAGACGGGATAATTCTCTTACAATATAGCCATCCGGCCAGGGTCTTAAGGACTCCTGATCATCATAACAAATTCCATAGTTTCCAATAAGAGGATACGTCATACATACTGCCTGTCCCGCATAGGATGGGTCGGTCAGCACTTCGAGATATCCAGTCATGGATGTATTAAATACGATTTCACTGATCACTTCTTTTTGTGAACCAATGCTGGTTCCGGTAAAGACATGCCCGTCTTCTAAGATTAGAAAAGCTTTCATCATTCCACCGTTTTCCTTTCTTTTTCGTTCGGTTTTAGGTTTGCATAAGATATGCGTCTCATACTTTAATCTTTCAGATTCTATCACAACCAGGGAAACATTTCAACTATTTTTGTCGAATTACGGAAATTTCTTTTCTGGAAAAATAAAAATACCCTGACGGAAAGTTTTCACACTTCCCATCAGGGCAATCCGAATTGGTCCACCGGACCAATTCTTGATACGCAAAGCGAAAAAATAATGCAGGAGATGGGACTTGACCCCCCACGATCTGGCGACCACAGGCACCTGAAGCCTGCGCGTCTGCCAATTCCGCCACTCCTGCATTTCTTAGTTGTCTTAGCGGTTGTCCGCTTGACAAGATAGATAATAACAGCTTTCCAAAGAAAAGTCAACACCTTTTTTGAAAAAATTTTAATTTTTTTGATTTTATGAAAAATATGGATAATAGCGATAATTTTAAACAACTTTACACTGTCTGAGATTCGTCTGTTTTTCTTTCCCCGTCTGCACATCTTCTTCGCACAGAAATAAAAAGACCCTGCCGGGAAGTTTCTGCATCATTCCCGGCAGGGTAATCCGAATTGGTCCACCGGACCAATTCTTGATACGCAAAGCGAAAAAATAATGCAGGAGATGGGACTTGAACCCACACGATCTTGCGACCACAGGCACCTGAAGCCTGCGCGTCTGCCAATTCCGCCACTCCTGCATTTCTTGTCTTGCAGCTCTCATGTGCCGCTCAACAAAACATATATTACCAGATGATTCCGAATCTGTCAACAGCTTTTTTCAAATTTTTTCAAAAAATTTCAAATTTTCTTTTTTGCCCCGAAAAGCCCGCCATCCGCAGGGCTTTTCGTGAGATCCTGCATCACCTGGACTCCCGGCAGGAAATTGCCGTCAGCAGCGCAAGTCCGAAGAAAATACAGAAATCAGAAACATTGAACACAAGTCTGCGGAACTTCTCCGGTCCAAACCGGAAGCTGACATAGTCGGTCACGTAACCTCTCTTATGCCGGTCATACCAGTTCGACATGCCGCCGCCAATCGTAAGCGCAAGCCCAAGCTTCTTCGCCTTACACTTACGTCTGCCCGCCAGCGCTCCGAGACGCGCCCACAGTCCGGACAGCAAAAAGAAGGTGAGAATTTCCACCTTCTTCGTGCTGTCCGCGAAGCCGCCGCCCGCTACGCCGCGGTTATGACATTTCCGCAGGACAATATGTCCTTTGCAGACCGGGATCTGCTCATTTTCCTTTAACTCCTCTTCTGCCTTCTTTTTCAGGCCTCCGTCTGCAAGGAAAACCGCTCCCGGCAGCAGGGTCCAGATCATTCCTCTTCCGGTACCTCTGCTTCTTTTTCAGGCTCTTCTTCCGGCGCTGCTGCTTCGGTTTCTTCTGCTTTTTCTTCCGGTTCTACGTGTACAAACTCGGCATCCTCCGGCTCATCTTCCTTCTCCGGCATAGCAGCACCGCAGCGCATGCAGAAAGCTGCATCTTTCGGAACACTTGCGCCGCAGGCCGGGCATACGATGCGGCCTCTCTTGTTTGCCACATCTTCCTTGCAGTCTGCAATCTCTTTTTCCAGATCGGTGATATCTTTGCAGAAGCCGGCAAGATTCTCGTCGAATGCTTCGCCGTTCAAATAGCGGTTGTAGATGATCTGTCCGATATCCTGGTAATTCTTCTCAATCTGATCCTCGAGCGCATGCTGACGGGTGCGGATCTTCTGAATTTCTACGAATTCATCTGTTTTCTTTCCCACAGTATCCACTGTTTTTTTCAGTGTTTTACTTAAATTTCCAAAAAAATCCTCTGCCATAGTTAAAACCCTCTCTTTCTTATCTCTTATTTCAAGAAAACGCCAGTTTCACGTCTGCTCCGCTGTGTTTTCCAGTTACCTTA
The DNA here is from genome assembly GCF_003479185.1 of Blautia sp. AF17-9LB. Taxonomy (NCBI): domain Bacteria; kingdom Bacillati; phylum Bacillota; class Clostridia; order Lachnospirales; family Lachnospiraceae; genus Blautia; species Blautia sp. AF17-9LB. The sequence continues at coordinate 166,369 of NZ_QUGU01000008.1, read as the reverse complement.
TTTCTGCTCTAACTTTGGAACTTCCTGGCCGCGCAGGAGAATCGTCGGCCCGCCGGTCTTTTCAATATAGTCTTTTGTGATGATAACCTCTCCGATGCTGCTGTCCTTTGGAATCTCATACATGATATCCAGCATGAAATCCTCGATGATCGAACGGAGTGCTCTCGCACCGGTATCTTTTTCCAGCGCTTTTCTTGCAATAGAGCGAAGTGCATCATCATCAAATTCCAGTTTCACCTCGTCGAGTTCGAGCAGTCTCTTATACTGCTTCAGGATCGCATTTTTCGGTTCTTTTAAGATCTCGACCAGCATATCCTCATTGAGACTCTCCAGCGTAAATACGATCGGCAGACGGCCAAGGAACTCCGGCACCATACCGAAAGTCCGAAGGTCTTCTAAGGTCACCTGTGACAGCAGGTTCTTATCCCCATCATACTTGTCCTTCAGATCCGCCTGGAAGCCAATGGAAGCTGTCTTGTTCAGACGCTCCTTGATGATGTCCGTCAGATCCGGGAAGGCACCGCCGCAGATAAAGAGAATGTTTCTGGTATTGACGGTCTCGAGCGGAACCATCGCATTTTTGCTGTTGGCTCCCACCGGAACTTCGATGTCGCTGCCCTCGAGGAGCTTCAGCATTCCCTGCTGTACGGCTTCTCCGCTGACGTCTCTCTGGTTTGTATTTTTCTTTTTCGCAATCTTGTCGATCTCGTCGATGAAGATAATACCGTGCTCCGCGCGCTCCACATCGTTGTCTGCGGCCGCTAAAAGCTTAGATACCACGCTTTCAATATCATCGCCGATATAACCCGCTTCGGTAAGGGATGTGGCGTCCGTGATGGCAAGCGGCACATCTAAGAGGCGTGCCAGTGTCTGCACCAGATACGTTTTTCCGGAACCGGTCGGTCCGATCATCAGCATGTTGGATTTTTCGATCTCGATATTTCCGTCCTGCGGTGCAAAGACACGTTTGTAATGGTTGTAAACGGCAACCGACATGACTTTCTTTGCACGTTCCTGGCCGATGACGTATTCGTCAAGCATCGCCTTGATCCGGTGCGGCGGCGGAATGTCCTTGATGGAAAATTCTTTTGTTTTCTTCTTTTCTTCTTTTTTCTTTACCCGCTGCCGGTTCGGGATCTGGTTGGAAAGCCCGGAGAGATCGAACATGCCGATATTCGGCATGTTGTTCATATTATTCATCATCTCATTGATCTGGCCCGGGTTCTGGTTCATGGTATCAAAGCTCTTCTGCATGCAGTCCGGGCAGATATTGATGTTTCCCGGAAGGGTAATCATCTTTCCGGCTTTGCTCTCCGGTCTGCGGCACATGAAGCAGACTTTTTCATAAGTATCTTCTGTATGATGGTCAGAGCTTTTTGTTTCCGCCTTCGTTTCGTCCGCGGTACCGTCCACTCTGTCTTTCTCTTCTGACATGATTTTTCAAATTCCTTTCTGTAATAGATCGCTTGGTCTAGCTTGATTATAGCCCAAAAGCCATAGGGTCACAAGTAAAAACTTTCTTAAAAATTACCAACTTTTTTAAGAATTTTACGAATTCAAAAAATTATATCAAAAAATGCAGAAAAAGGCGGACAGCCAGGCGTTCATATTCCTGTGCTGTCCGTCTTTTTTCTCTTAGGAAATAGTTATTTCGAGTTTTTATCTGTTGCCAAACGGATTCTGAATACCCTGGTCATTCTGATCGGAGCTTCCGGTTCCATCGTTTGTGGTTCCGTTGCTGCTTCCGCTCGTCTGCGGCATATCTGCTGCAGAGCCAAGGGTCAGCGTCAGTGTTACTTCTTTGTACTCACCGTTATCCGCGCGCTGTACGGTGACATCTACAGTCTCGCCTGCCGCATAATAGGTCAGTGTCTCTTTTAAGCCTTTGGCGTTCGAGATGCTTCTTCCATCAAACGTGGTGATAACATCGCCTTTCTTGAAGCCCGCATCGGCTGCCGGGCTGCCGTCCACAACGCTCATGATGCAGACACCGGTCGGAATACCGTAGTTCTGGGAAACATCTGCGCTGACATCCGCCATGTTGATTCCGATATAAGCAGCCTCATCATCGCTGACTTTGTATCTTGTTGTCAGGTTCATCAGGTTCTGCAGAATCGGCTCCGCTTTCGAAATCGGGATCGCAAAGCCCATGCCCTCGACCTGTGTGGAGCTGTATTTTGCTTCGTTAATGCCGATCAGCTCACCGTTCATGTTCAGAAGGGCGCCGCCGCTGTTTCCAGGGTTGATGGCTGCATCGGTCTGGATCAGTCCCTCAGAAGTAATCGTCTCGCCGGTACTCTCATCCTGACTGGAGATCGTACGGTCTTTTGCACTGATATATCCGCTCGTCAGGGACTGGCCGGTTCCCAGTGCATTTCCGATTGCCACAACCTGATCACCGACCTCAAGGTCATCGGAATTTCCCATCACGGCAATTTTGATCTGGCTCTTTGTCTCGTCCTTGATGTCGGAAAGTTTTACTGCAACAACAGCAAGGTCATTGTCCGCATCGGTACCTTTGATCTGGCCTTCTACCGTCTCATCGTCGATAAAGCTGACGGAAAGAGACGTTGCACCGCTGACAACGTGGTTGTTTGTCGCAATCAGGAGCTCATCGTCGTTCTGTCCGACAATAACTCCGGTTCCGCTTGCAGGAACTTCCTGGCTTGTGGTTCCGAAGAATGTCTCAACTTCTTCCACCGTTGTCGTAGAAATTGCTACCAGAGACGGCATCGCACTCGATGCAACATCTTTCACGGACATCTCGCCGGTTGCTTTTACGGTATCGGAGGTATCACTGCTGTCTGCTGCCGTTGTTGTGGTGGTCGTCGGAATTGTAACTTCCTGCTTCTGCTCTGTTGCTGTACCGATCACTTTCGTACCGACTGCTGCAGTCCCAATGAAAACACCGCCTGCCACGAGTCCGAAGCACGCTGCCATGGCAAGTGTCATGCCCCATTTTTTTGCGGCTGACATTGGTTTTTTCGCTTTCTTTTTGTGATCCTGCGGCTGCGGAATGGCAGAAAACTGTGGTTTTTCCTGCTTCGGAGCACTCTGTGTCTGTGACTGGTACTGATAATGTTCTGTCTTTGCAGAAGATGTCTGCTCTGCCTTTGCCTCCGACGGGTCCGGTTTTCCGGTGTAGGAAGCACTGTTATTCTCCTCGTCGGTCTTTCCGCTGATTTTCGGATTCACCCAGCTGTAGGTTGTCGTTTTCTTTTCTTCCGCCTTCGGCGCTTCTGCGGTTTCCTGCGGTTTTTCCGTCTCTGCCGCACTCTGCTCTGCTGTCGTTTCTGCTTTTACTTCTTCTGTATGCTCTGCAGCTTTGGTTTCCTCTGCTGCCTCACCATTTATTTCTTCTTTTTTGAATTCTTCACTCATGGCTGATCCCTCTTTCTCTTTTCTATCTCAGGCACCAATACACAGTGCTCTTATTTCTTTCTTCATTTTCTACTGCCTATTGTACGTTAGAATTGTGTTGAAACTGTGATAATTTTGAAAAAAGAGGAATTTTATGCTGCGGTTTTTATTCTACCGTAACGGATTTCGCCAAGTTTCTCGGTTTATCCACATCGAGGCCTCTGCCGATCGATACGTAGTAGCCAAAGAGCTGCAGTGGAATGATCGCCAGGGAGTTTGCAAAAATCGGATTTGTCTCCGGCAGGTAAACTACGTAGTCGGCTACTTTTTCCACTTCTGTATTGCCAACGGTCGTTACCGCCATGACAAACGCGCCTCGTGTCTTCACTTCCTGAATATTGCTGATCGTTTTCTTGTAGAGCTCCGGCTGGGTCAGCACGGCTACGACAAGGCGTCCGTCCTCAATCAGGGAAATGGTTCCGTGTTTCAGCTCACCGGCTGCATACGCCTCGGAATGGATGTAGGAAATCTCTTTCAGCTTCAGGGAGCCCTCCATCGAGATTGCATAGTCGATGCCGCGTCCGATGAAAAAGACGTGTTCTGCCGCAAGATAACGGTTGGCAAAACGCTGTACGTTCTCCTTGTGGGACAGCAGCAGGGAAATCTGCTCCGGCAGGCGCTCAAGGCTCTGGATCATTGCATCGAAGTCATTCTGTGAAACGGTTCCGCGTACTTTGGCAAACTTCATCGCCAGAAGATACTGCGCGATAAGCTGTGTGCTGTACGCTTTCGTTGTCGCAACAGCGATCTCCGGACCGGCCCAGGTGTACATGACATTGTCTGCCTCTCTTGCAATCGAACTTCCAACTACATTTACGATGCCAAGGGTACGCACGCCCTTTTCTTTTGCAAGGCGGAGAGCCGCGAGGGTATCGGCCGTCTCACCCGACTGGCTGACGATGACCACGAGCGTATTTTCCGGCAGAATCGGATCACGGTAGCGGAATTCGCTTGCCAGATCTACCTCAACCGGGATTCTTGCCAGCTTTTCGAAGATGTATTTTGCGGTTACACCGGTGTGATATGCAGAACCACAGGCAACAATAAAGATCTTGCTGATTGCACGGATCTCTTCGTCCGTCATGCCAAGCTCCTCGATCACTACGTCACCATTCTTGATGCGTGGGGTCAGCGTATCTTTTACGGCTTTTGGCTGCTCATGCATCTCTTTCAGCATAAAATGCTCATAGCCGCCTTTCTCTGCGGCATTCATATCCCATTCGATGTGCGTAGGCTCCTTTTGCAGCTCCTCCTCATCGATATTGTAAAAATGAAGGCCGTCTCGGGTCAGCTTGACAATCTCCTCATTTTCCAGAAAATAGACATCTCTTGTATATTTCAGTACAGCCGGAACGTCGGATGCAATCAGGTTTCCGCTCTTACTTGTACCAACGATCAGCGGGCTGTCTTTACGGACCGCATACACCTCATCCGGATGGTCGCGGAACAGGATACCCAGTGCATACGATCCCTCCATACGGTGCATAACCTTTGTGATCGTTGCAAGCGGATCGCCGTTATAATAGTAATCCAGCATATGGGCAATTACCTCGGTATCTGTCTCCGAAAGGAACTCATATCCTTTGGACATCAGTTTTTTCTTTAATTTCAGATAATTCTCAATAATTCCATTGTGTACAACGACAATCGAGTGGTCTTTATTGAAATGCGGATGTGCATTCAGATCGGAAGGTGCCCCATGCGTTGCCCATCTCGTATGTCCGATTCCTACGGTACCCGGAAGTGTCGCTCCATTTTGTGTCATTTCCTCAAGCACCTTCAGACGGCCCATTGCTTTCTGCATCTGAATTTTGTTTCCATCGTATACAGCAATTCCGGCCGAATCGTATCCGCGGTACTCCAGCTTTGACAATCCGTCCAGCAGCACCGGGGCAGCCTGGCAGGTTCCAATATATCCAACAATTCCACACATAGATTTTTTCCTCCTAACAGTAAAAGGCGGCACCCTTGTTCTGTTTTCAGGTTATGCCGCCTTCTAATTTCTTGTTCTTTACTTTTTTACCACTCTGCTCCGTTCTCTGTCAACCTTATGGAGCATTTCGTATTTACTTACAAGATCTTTTTATTTTTGTTTTTTACTTTCACTTATCTTCTATTTCGTTTTTTTCGTATCTTTCCGTGATATTCCCACCATGTTTTGTTTGAGGTACACCAGCGGATTACACTGTCCGGAAGGCTTTTGTATCGTTTTCCGAGGAAGTAGCCCACATATTTGAATCCGCTTTGAAAGAATAAAGTGACGAGCAGCCACGGCTTATGAATTTCGCAGACGTAAGATGCCGATTTTTTCACCATACGGATTCCCTCACTCTCAGACGGATACGCATCAAAGATCTCCGGATGCTGTGCCTGGGATACACCGAGGTCGAAATTGCGGTGAAGCTGTGCCAGACAACCGTAATTGTGGGAATGTACCACCTTCGCATCTGCCGCATAGGCAATCGCATAGCCCGCCTGCACAAGATGCCCGGCATAGATCATATCTTCGTTAAACAAGGTGCTTTCTACAAATCCACCCAGCTCTTCATATGTCCTGCGGTCATACATTGCACAGACATTGGAACAGAAAAAAGTCTTAACACCAAGTTTTGGCAGATCACCGGCATCCTTGATATCACTCTCGTCCGGATAGTTAAAGCCTCTCGTAAACCGTTCCAGTGTACGGCAGTCATCCCGCGGAAGCTGCCGCGCATAGGCCGCCTTCACATGCGGCAGTGAAAATTTTTCCACCAGATGTTCCACGCACGCATTATCGTACGGCATGGCATCCTGGGTCATAAAAAGCAGAAGATCCGCATCTGAACTTTCTGCCATCGCCCTTCTCGTTCCGCCGTGGTCGAACTCGCTCGGCTGAATATGCTCCACCATAATCTTGTCTGAAAGCTGCTCCCACGCCGGATTCCAGAACTTTTTCCCCGTATTCACGACCCGGATCGAACGGATCGGGTAAGTCTGTTTTAAAAGGCGGGGCAGAAGTTCTGCGAACTCCTGCCCTGGTTTATACGTTGGTATCATGACATCAACGGTATATTGACTCATCTTGTCGTATTCTCCCTGTATTTTAATCTCCTGCTACCACAGAATCTGTTGCAGCGCCCGGTCCCTGATTCAGTACATACTCAATCATATCATCATCGTAGCCGCTCTCTCTTGCAATATAGTCACTGTACTCTATCACGGCTGCAGATGGATCATAGCTCATCGTCGGATACAGATAAGCGTGCAGTTCCTTTACATTGTGTTCCAGTGTAACCGGAATTACGACATCAACACCAAGTGCGCTTTCTACATTTTCTCCATAACACAGCTGGAACGGATATGCATAAGATGTTCCCATTTTGTACGTTACCGCATGCATGCCAAGTTCCAGAATTTCGTTTTTGGTAAGACTGGTGCTGACATTTCCCATCACTTTATCCAGAATCTCCGGAATCTTGGTCGGATTCTGTTTAATCTTCTGTACCATGAGATTGATGACGATTCGCTGACGGCTCGTACGTTTCGCATCGTCGCCGCCGCCGTAACGGATCCGCGCATAGGAGGTTGCAAGTGCACCGCTGACATGACGTACTTCGCTGTAATCATCCCCAAGGTCCTCATCATACGGAATAGCTTCATACTCTACGCCCTGTGCTTCCGATACCTCTCTGTTGTAGTTGTTTGCATGAACACACTCTGCATTTGTCATCTCGATGTCGAGACCGCCCAAGACATCAATCGCATCGGCGAGTGCCTTGAAGTTTACGGTAACGTAATCGGTCAGTGCAAGGTCAAGGTTTGTATTCAGCATGGAGAGCATACTCTCCGGACCGCCGCGGTTATAGGCGGAATTGGCTTTGTCAAACTCATAATATTCATCGGTATATTTCGCCATATTCATCCAGGTGTCACGCATAATCGACACCATACGGATTTCCTGCTTGTCGTGATCAATACAACAGAGAATAATAGTGTCACTGTTCATGCTTTCTGCCAGCTCGGAGCCTTTCACACCTCTGGCATCCACGCCGACCAGCGCGATGACCTGTGTACCGGACATCTGTGAGAGATCGGTATTTGCCTTTACTTCACTGTTGATCTGAATCTGGGAGCTGTCCAGCGTATCCTGATTCATCTTATCCATCGAACGGTTGATCCATGCGTAGACGAACAGAATTCCGGAAAGAATCAGCAGAACGGTGATTTCAATTCCGAAAATTATTTTTCTGCGGCGCATTTTTTTGTATTTTCTGCTCTTTTTGTAATTCTTCTTCGACATCTCTTTTCCCCTTATCTTTTAGTAAGCGTTTTTATTCACAAATCCTTTGAAAAAGGTCAGGAACAGAATTTTAAAATCAAGTCCCAGCGTCCAGTTTTCAATATAATACAGATCACAGTCAATACGCTTTCGGATGGAAGTGTCTCCCCGGTATCCATTCACCTGTGCCCACCCCGTAAGACCGGGACGCACCTGATGTTTTACCATATAACGCGGGATTTCCTCCCGGAATTTTTCCACAAAGAAAGGTCGCTCCGGCCGCGGTCCGACCAGGCTCATATCTCCTTTTAAGATGTTAAAGAGCTGTGGAAGCTCATCAATGCTGGTATGGCGCATGAATTTTCCAAATCCCGTCACACGCGGGTCATTCTTCACGGTCCATGCCTTCTTTTCTTTCTCCTCCGTCTGAACTTCCATCGAACGGAACTTGTACATTTCAAACGGTTTGTTGTGCAGTCCGACGCGTGTCTGACGGTAGATCAGCGGACCCGGTGAGGTCAGCTTGATCATGATGCAGGAAAACAGCATCACCGGTGAGAACAGAATGATCGCCACGAACGCGCCGAAAATATCCACAATCCGTTTCAGCATCGCGTTGAACGTGTTGGAAAGCGGCACATAGCGGATATTGATGACAGGAAGTCCCTGCAGGTCTTCTGTGTACGGCTTTGTCGGAATGATGTTGTGGTAATCCGGCACAAACTGGGTATGTACGCCGGATTTTTCACACATGGCAACGATCTCCTCCAGGCGGAAGTATTCGTTCAGGCCAAGGGTAATGGCAATTTCATCCAGTTTGTTTTCCGGCAGAATGACTGAAAGATTGTTGATTCTTCCAAGAACCTTGACACCGCGGTACATCGTTCCCGCTTTGACATGGTCATCGAGGATTCCGCGGACGAGATAGCCCCACTCCGGGTTTGCAATGATCCGGTCAATATATTCCTCGGTCGCACGGCTGTAGCCGACCATCAGAATCTGCTTCTGGTTGCGGCCGTGTTTCCACATATTGCTTAAGATATAGTGGATCAGATTTCTTATGATCGTTTCCAGTGTCACATTCAGCACAAAGAAGATGCAGAGCATACCACGGGAAAAGTGAACCTGGCGCACCATGTAAAGGCTGGCCAGCCAGACCAGAAATCCAACCGTATTCGCTTTTAAGATATTGGCAAATTCCAGACGTCTTCCCTGAAAACGCTTGGATGCATAGAGATTGAATGCATAGTAAAGCAGCAGATAGCCGGGCACGATATAGAGCAGTGCCATCATATACGTCGCCGGCGGCAGAATTCCCCTCTCCGGATGATTATTCATAACGCCCAGCCGCACATAGCAGTACCAGGACAGTACGTAGGAAAGTGCGAGCACCAGGGCATCGATCAGAACGTGCATCCGGTCAAAATATTTCTGATTATCGTTGATCAAATTCGTTCACCTTATCTGTTTTTTTCGGGATTTAAAAATTCCCTACCCCTAACTATACAATAAGTTTCAAAAAAGAGCAATCATATTTTTCTAACATTCTTCTTATTTCCGTAAACTTTTTAACTTTTTCGTAATCTTTTGAAAGAATCCTTATGCCCTCTCCAGAAATCTCCGGAACACATTGATAAAAAGCTCCCATTCGATGACAAAATACGTGCCGAGGCGCTTCCACTCAAAACGGATCTTTTTTGCTCTGTTTTCCGGCTTCCGGCAGATGAAAAAACCATTCTTGATTCCTGCCAGATATTCTTTTCCGTATCCCTTCGATGCAAAAAAGACCAGTTTTGCCGAAAAACCGAGGATAAAGGCCGGCAGGTTAAGCAAAATCTGTAAAACCGGCATATTTTTATAGATCAGATAAATATTGTTCCTGGAAGAATAACGGATTTTAAAGAGGTTATACCGGGAGCCGCTCGTTCCGCTTCCGACGTGGTAAACCTTCGCGGACGGCTCATACCAGTTCTCGTAGCCCAAAAGCCGCGCACGATAGCCGATGTCGGTATCTTCCAGATAAGCGAAATGTTCTTCGTCAAAAAGTCCGGTCTTTTCCAGAAATTCCCGGCGGTAGATCGCTGCTCCGGCGCAGGCCGCAAAAATCCGGTCGGACGTTTCAAATTCACTGACCGGTTTTCCTTTTCCTCTTGCGAATGCCCATCCCAGCATATTATAGTAATTTCCCGCATCGTCGATTTTATCACGCTCCTGATAGGAAATCAGCTTTGCGCTGCATGCAAACGCATTCTTTCTTTTACAGATTCCCTCATAAAGGCGCTCGACAAAGTCCTGGAACACTTCGGTGTCGTTGTTTAAAAGGATCACATACGGCTCCTTCGACTGGCGGATGCCTTCGTTGACCGCACGGCTGAAGCCATAGTTATCATCGAGCTGGATGATTTTCGTCTCCGGGTAGTGTTCCCGCAGAAACGCACAGCTCTCATCCTGTGAACCATTGTCCACGAAATATGTGGTAAATTCCGTAAAGGTCTGCTTTGCAAGCGCTGCAAAGCACGTCTCCAGATACCGGTATCCATTATAATTTGGTATTACAACTGCTACTTTGTCCATGGTTTTACTCCCCTGCCGTCGGCACGCAGTCCATAGTTCCACGATGCCAGCGTTAAATTTGGATTGTAGCAGGGATCTCCTGCCTTTAACAGCCCAATCCAGCGGCTGCGCATAAATTCGATTTCCGACTGGAAGCGGCGCACCTTCTTCTCGTCATCCTCTGCTCCCCTGGATTTAGATTCATAATGGTACAGCTCCACGTGCGGATTGTATACGATTTTATAACCTGCTTTTCCAATGCGCAGGCACAGATCAACATCATTGAAAGCGACGGACAGTTCTTCTTCAAAGCCGCCGACCTCCTCAAAAACCTCTTTTTTCATCATCATGCACGCTGCTGTCACCGCACTCACATTCATCTGGAGCGATGCCTTATGCAGGTAGCCGCTTCTTCCGCGCGCCAGTCCTAAAAAGGCGTGGCCCGCAATGCCGCCGATACCGATGATGATACCCGCATGCTGCACCGTGTTGTCCGGGTAATACAGCTTCGCGCCGACCGCCCCGATCTGCGGTCTTTGCAGATTGGACACCATCTTTTCCATAAAATCGGGTGTAATAATTTCCATATCGTTATTGAGAAACAGGAGATACTCTCCCTTTGCCTCTTTGACGCCGAAATTATTGATCGCAGAATAGTTAAAGCCCTGTTTTGGATACTTCAGGACACGGATGCCCTGTGCTTCGAGTTCTTTGTAATAGGAAAACGTTGCTTCCTCAGTGCTGTTGTTCTCAATAATCAGAATCTCATAGGATGGATACATGCACTTCTTCTTAATGGATTCCAGACAGGTGCGTAACGTATCGGCCTGATCCTTGTTCGGGATCAGAATCGAAACCAGAGGCGTTCCCCGCAGTTTATAATCTACATCGTAGAAGCCATAATCCGAACGCAGTGTGACGGTTCCCTCTTCGCCGCAGCGCGCAAGGTTTCCCTCAATTGCCTTTTTTCCGGCCTCATACGCGTACAGCTTGCTTGCCGGATTGTCTGCGGTGGAAGCGCTGTGGACCCTCCAGTGATATAAAACTCTCGGAATGTGTACAATTTTTCCCGCCATTTCCGTGCAGCGGAAGATATAATCATAATCCTGCGCCCCATTGTATTCCGGACGAAGGCCGCCGGTTTTCTCCGCAATCTCCCGCCGTACAACGAAGAAATGGCAGATATAATTGTTTGACCGCAGCAGATCCAGATTGAAATCCGGTTTGAAATGCGGCTGGAAATACTCGGACAGATCGGTCCGTACCTTGTCCTCATCGGTATAAAAAGCATTGATGGACGGATCTTTTTCCAGACGGATGGCAATTTCAAAGAGTGCATCCGGCGCAAGCAGATCGTCGTGATCCATAAAACCGACGAAATTTCCCGCTGCTGCGGCAAGCGCTGCATTTGTATTCTCTGCAATGCCGATATTTTCCGGAATCGGAACGTTCTTTACGCGCGGATCTTTTCCGGTATACTCTTTCAGGATGCGCGCCATCGTCTCATCCTCCGGGCTGGCATTTCCGATCACCAGTTCCCAGTTTTCATAACTCTGTTTTTCCAGGGATTCGATCATCTGACGCAGAAAAATTTCCGGCGTACGGTAAGCCGGAACAACAACGCTGATCTTCGGACAATAAGAAAATTTATGATTTTTCTGACACGCCAGGTCCTCCTCTTTTGCGCAGTACTGCTCCCGCCACGGTCCGTACGGAACCTCCTCCGGCTCCATCCTCTCCGAAAGACGGATCAGGAATTCCTTTGGGCCATAATGTTTCAGGTAACGCAGTCCCTTCTGTATGTTGTAAGGTTTCAATTTCCGTATAAAACGGAGCCATTTCATATCTGACACTTTTTTTAACTCCTTGGGGTTTTTGTTTTTCAGGTTTTTTGTTTTTCCGTATGAACTCGTTCGCATTATACTCTATTTTACTGCATTTTGCAAATCCCGACTGAAAATATTAAGAAATTATGTGTTTCTTCCCTGCTCGCTTTATGTTATAATAATAAAAGTGTGTCTAATACATTTTAGAGAGATCCGCTGCCCGGACAGTCTTATGCAGCTGTACCCGCTGGATCAGAAGGAGTGAGTTATGATTAGAAAGAATTCTGCAGCCCGCACATTTTTATGCCTGTTGCTTGCTTTTGTTTTTGCCGCGTCCTGCCTCCCGCAGACGATTTTTGCCACAACCGATAAAAAAACAGTCACCACCTGGCCCGAAGGACCGGAAAACAATTCCGGCGCTGTCTGTTTACTCGATGCCGATACTGGTGCTGTTTTATACGATAAAAACATGGACGAGCAGCGCTATCCTGCCAGCATCACCAAGATTCTGACGGCTCTGCTGATCATTGAAAACAAGCAGATGACCGACACCGTTACCTTCGGCGAACATGCTGTCAGCGAATCCATTCCGGGAAATGCCCGCATCAACGTTCAGCTTGGCGAAACGATCACAGTGGAGGATGCTCTTCACGCGATTCTTCTTGCCTCGGCAAATGAGGTCTGCACACAGCTTGCCATCGACATTGCCGGAAGCGAGGAAGGTTTCGCCGCCATGATGAACGAACGCGCCGCTGCACTTGGTTGCACGAATACCCATTTTGTCAATGCAAACGGTCTGCCAGATCCGAACCACTACACCAGTGCACACGATATGGCACTCATTATGCAGGAGTGCATCAAAAACGAGACCTTCTGCCGCATCGAGTCCGATCTGACCTACACAATTCAGCCGACCAATATGACCTCGACACCGCGTGATCTTCAGAACCACCACGCATTGCTGTTCCAGGACGGTCAGTGGGGATACAAGGGTGCTTTCGCCGGAAAGACCGGTTATACCGATGAGGCACACAACACACTCGTTACCGCTGCCAAGCGAGGCAATATGACGCTGGTCTGCGTTGTTTTAACCTGTGATAACCTCGATTATATCAACGATACCCGTACCGTACTTGATTTCGGTTATGATAATTTTACACATTATACCCTGAAGAACGCAAAAAAGGAAAGTCTTTCCGGTGTGGTAACGCTTCCAAAGAATGCGAAAATTGAAACTGCAACCTACACCGATCCGGACGGCGCTTCCGTTGAGGAACCGTACACCCGCCAGTATTTTTTCGATGATCACTTCATCGGAACAGCCGAGGTTTCCGCTCCAGGTACTGTTTCCGACAGTTCTTCGGTTTCCTCCAATTCATCAGAAGAAACCGACAGCACAGATATTCCAACACCGGAAGAAACCAAGAAAATTTCTTTTCTCTCCACACTGCTCTATATTCTGCTTGGCCTGAACGGTGTCGCTTTTCTAATTCTGATCATTGTCGTGATCAACAACGCGAGAAAGAGACGGAAACGCAGAAACAGACGCCGCAATAACCGAAACAAACGGCACTGATCTTCTAATTTATAAGCAATCAGGACCTCCCGTCCAACGGGTGATCCTGATTCAAGAGTTCGACGGAAGTCGAACTTTCCTATAAGAAGTAAAGAATGGCATCGAAAACGCAACCGATTTCGATGCCATTTGGGTATAAAGCAGAGCTACCGCCAGAAATATTTGCTAGTGCGACAGCCCTTTTTGTTGCTTATTTATTTTCCAAGATACTGTTCTAAAATCTGTGGTTCGATTCTTTTCCAGTTTCTTTCCTTTACCGTCTCTTCTGCTCCCGTATCCAGTTTTTTCCTCAGTTCCGCATCTGTCAGAATACGCTCAATCGCCGCTTTTGCCTCCGCGAGATTTCCCTGCGGATAGAGAATACAGTTTTCCCCATCTTTCAGGTATTCCAGATTGCCACCGTTCGGCACAGCAACGACGTAGCCGCCGGACGCCATCATCTCAAGCGGCGGATAGGAAAAGCTTTCCAGCAGGCTTGTTTTCAGCAGGATATCACACGCCGCATAGACTTCCGGTGTTTTTTCATATGGAACCCGGTGTAAAAAGCGGTCCACGCGGTACCAGGATTTCGGATTTCCATTGTAGGACATGTACCAGATCTCGAATTTTTCCAGATCCAGCTGTTCCACGATACGGAAGCTCTCGTCCACGTTTTTATGCTCCGCGCTGCAGTCTCCCTCGATCAGAATCCGAATTTTTCCCTGCAGATCCCGCCCCCGTTTCGGATAGAAGGACGGATCGATGCCGTTCGGAAGATAGGCTGCTTCGGTATGGTATTCCTCCCGCAGCCAGTTCTGACACCATTTGGAAATGGTTACGTACTCCATCGGGCTCCTCATCCGGTAAGTCGCCGAAGTTGCGATCCGGTACGGGCTTCCCGGCGGATAAAATCCAACTTCAAAATTCTGCACCAGATATTTTTTCTTTCGGATCTTGCTGGACTGTTCGACGAACTCTGCGGTATTCCACATCGTCGCTACCGCAAGATCCAGCGTTCCCTGCAGTTTCTCTCGCTCGGCCGACAGCACCGGAAAATGGAAATCACCCTCATGATACCACTCCACCTCCCCTTCCAGAGTAAAGAGGCTGACCTGCGCTCCTGCTTTTACCAGCATTTCCGCATGAAGAAGTGCAACGCGGATGCCTCCGCTGATCTCCATCGCTGGAAGCACAAAGGCACAGCGTAGATTCCAGTGGCGCTCCACCCACTCGCAAATCCCGGTGGCATGAAAGATTGTGACACACTCGCGGCTGCACCGGCCATATGCCCGTCCGGCAATGGCTTTTCGTGCCGGTTCGTCGTCGATCAGCCACTGCAGTTTTTCCAACCACTCCGCTTCGTCTCGGCAGAGTACGCCGTCTTCTCCATCCTGTACCATCTCAGCAAAAGCGCCGAGATTGCTGGCTGCTGTCACAGTCTGCACCAGAGCCGCTTCCACCCATTTATTTTCCGATTTCGCACGGTTAAAAATCGTATCGGTAAGCGGAGCCAAGTTGATATCCACCGACGCAATCCGCTCCGGCAGTTTTTGGTAATCGACAAAGCCCTCCATCTGGATCTGGGAAGCAAACAGTTTCAGCTCCACCGGGAGTTCCAGAATTCCCACGATGAGGAGTTCCAGGTTCGGATTTTTGCCAAGCAACTGTTTCAGCACCGGAACGATCATCTCGATGTCGTCCAGATGCGTCGCACTGCCGCTGAAATAGCCAAGGCGTACTTTTTTCGCCGTTCCATCTGCTTCGTTCTTTTTCTGTTTTTCTTTTAACACCGCCTCGGACAGTAGCAGCATCTCATCTGACGCACAGTTGCGGTTGATCAGCACCTCCGGTACGTACTGCTTCAGTTCTTCTGCCAGCGCCGCTGTCGTCGTAACCGCCGCATCGCAGAGGGAAAGCAGCTCGCCCATGTTTCGGACATTCTGATCGTATGCCTGCCGTTCTTCCGGCTGCATCCGGTCGAGAAACGGAATCTGATCGGTGTATTTCGTATCGATCACAAGATCATCCACATCGTACCACAGAGGCTTGTTCATCTGCTTTGCCATTGTGGCAAATTCCCGCAGGGTGTCCGTCATCGGGCAGCGGAAAATCACGAACGCGCCGTAGCAACGTACCATCCAGGGCTTCAGCTCCTGAAAATAAACCGTATCACACGTATATCCGCCTGCCTCCAGCTGCTCCATCTGATGCACCACGCGGTACCGGTGTGGATGCGGCAGCTGTTCATTGCAGCCACTGATAAAGAGAATATCCCGGTAGACCCGGGATTTTTCTCTCTGAAACTCTTTTTCTTTTTTTGCCCGCGCAAGGTACCCTTTCGTACGCCCAGCCAGACCGCCGATTCCTTCTTCTGCAACAGCTTTTTTTAATTTTGCTGTCAGCACTGAAATTTTTTCCAAACGTTTCACCGCTTTCTTTCTCTGTTCCGCTTACCGCAATCCGTAGTAGTTCTGCAAGTACATCGGATAGATGATTCTCGCCCAAGTAAATGCCGCTAATGCCGCTGCCGCCACACAGACCAGAATACAGAACAATTTTTCATACTTCTGTAGTTTTTTCTCCCGTTTCAGGAACGCCTGCACACCCTTCGTCACGAAATACATCAGCGGAATCAGCATCGGCATGCTGTATCGTCCCTGCGGCTGAAAATCAGAACTGTAGGAGTAATACGCATTCAGATAATTCGGGATCAGCAGGGCAAACACATTAGCCCAGGTAAACCATCCCAGTTTACTCCATTTTCTCTTCGTTTTTCCGGTAAGAGCCGTCTGCGTGCCGTCTGCATTCCAGAAGAAAAAGTCTCTCTGGCAACAGTTCCGCATCAGAATGAGACCGACAAGAAGACAGCAGAGGTACGGAACAATAATCATCGTGGAAAGATAAATCTTATTGTAGCCAAACGCGCCGACAAAGCTGTACAGCACTGTTACCAGCCAGTCATGTTCCAGAAAACTCGGCTTATAGAAGATCATATGCAACATGGAGCCTCCTTTTTTCTGGAAGGTCTTGCTGTGCGACGGCTTGTACTGGTATCTTGCATACAGTTCCGCGCTTGCGCTCGATGCCTGGCGTCCCAGAAAATCTCCTCCATAGAGAATAGCATTTCGAATAAACCACCACAGAGCAATGACACAGACGATCACCAAAATAAAAAGACCTTTTTGGATCATTTCTTTCCATCGTTCTTTGACCGGTTTCGACTGGTCCGTCAGCATCGTTCCCACAAAGTAGAAAAACGTCATCAGAATAAATCCATACGCATTGTAATACGACAAGAAACAGATTCCCATTCCAACGGCCGATACCGCACACGTGGTCCAGCTCCATCCCTCTTTGTACGCCTTTACCCAGGAATAAAAGATAATGGCCGTCGAACACATTGCAAGCGCGTCGCAGTTGACATAGGAATATAAAATCACATTGCCCGGCAGGAAAACCACCAGAGTCGTAAACATCCATGCGTAGCGTCTTGGAAACAACAGCTTTGCCGTCTTTAAGACCACCCAGGCAGTAAGCGCTCCCAGCAGAACATTTACAAAACGGGCGGAAATGAGCAGCATCCACTCATCCGTGGAAAACAGGCTCATCCCCTTCATCAAAACTGCAGATGCCATATAGGAGAGAATCGGATTGAATGCATAGGAAATCCCCCAATCCTCATTCCGAATCAGCGGTTCGTCACCCCGCGGAAGCTTCCCATATTCATAAATGAACTGTGGAATCTGATACCGCATTGATTCATCCGACGAGAAATTGTATCGCTGCGTACAGGACCACAAAAAGTAAAACAGGAATACGCCGAATACAAACAGAATCTCGATTCTGTGTTCTCTGCTCACATCCTTACTGCAGTTTTTTCTCATCTTCCTCAATTCCTTTTAGCATACTTGCGTAAACTTTTTCGGCTTCTTTGTACCAGGAGGTTCCCTTTACGAAATCCATTCCCTTTTTGCGGATTGTAGCCAGCTCATCCGGGTGGTTGAAGTAATATTCCATTCTATCTGCGATCTGGATCGGATCATAGTCAACCAGAATGGAGTTTTCCTCATTTACCATCCAACTGCTGTTTGCACCCTTGGAGCAGACAGCGACCGAGTTGCAGGCCATAACCTCGAACGGTACGAGGGAAAGGTTGGTATTCGAAATAACAAGGCACATATCACAGATCGCATAGGAATCTGCCAGCACCTGCGGTGTTACGATACCTAAATTTCTGTGTTTGAACGGAATCTCATAGCCGCTGACATCCCATCCCGCGAAAACAACCTCGATCTCCGGCATTCTGCGGCACAGCTCATTGAGTGCCAGCATACCGAGCTCAAAATCACGTCTCGGGGTAACCGGGCGGGCATAGAAGAAAACTCTCTTCTCGTTGTCCTGCTTTTCCTTCGGCTGATATACCTTGTCATCGTAGGAGAAATGGAAGCTGTCTGCCTGCATGCCGTATTCATTTCTCATGATATCCCGCAGCCAGTCTCCTGCTGTGATTCCTCGGAATCCCATCTTGTACGTGTTCTCTGCAAACTCATACTCCGAACCGTGTGCATAGAAATGCGGCTCGAAATCCTGTACGAAGTAAAACTTCGAAATCGTATTCTGGAATTTTCTTACGTAGTAAGCGGTGGTCCAGGAGGTTGCTACGGTTGCATGTGCAAATTTCATCTGGGATACATCGCAGTAAACTTCTACTTCCGGCACAAGAAGCGGGAAGTACTCTTTTAGGAATTTGCGGATGGACGCATTATCCTGAAAATTCGGGGACATGTAGAGATAAACTCTACTGTGGAAACCGAGGCGCTCCAGGTTGGAAATAAAACGGAAAATGGTGGTATGACCGCCGGAACCAGGTCCCATTTCCGGTACAACCCAATTCAGGATCTTTTTCTTGTCGTTTTTATGTTTCTCATACTCTTTTTGATTGAACGGGATCGGATCGTTGTCTACGACAAATCTGTAAAATCCGATGACGTTGTTCTTCGGCGGTACAGCCGGCTCATTGCCCTGTTTTGCGCGCTCAATCGTTTCTTTTAATCCATGATTCTTCAGATACCGTAACGCACGGTATGCTACATTTGGTTTTTTCACGTTTCTTTTTCCTTTCTTCTATGCATGTCTCTGATCGTACTGCTGCGAAATGTGACGATCCAGGAACTGTTGTTTCCGTTTGGAATACAGATGGTATTTTCCGCCGAGATAGCCGCCCACAAAGCGGTCAAAATTGCGAAACAGGGAATAAAATGCCCAGTGGATTTTCTCTTTTTTACTGAGCGGCTGCTGACGGATATACACGCAGTCCCCTCTCACCTGACGGTACAGCATGCCCGGAAGCTGCGTCCATTTCTGTGCAATCATATACTGATGAACTTCATATAATCCCTTCTGCTCATCATAATACCGTTTGAAATACGTTCTGAGTTTGAAATTGTGGGAATGATATACCGGTGCATACGGGCAGTATACTTTTTTGAATCCGAGTTCAATCATCTTTCTCGCCCAGATCTGATCCTCGGCAAAGTTGACATCCTCATACGGATATTTTTCAAAAATATCTCTTCGGATACAGGAGTTATTGTCGGAGAAAAACGCCAGATAATGACGATATCCTTCTTCTCTTTCGTAGCGTTCCGGATCATCAAGGTGGAAAATCGTATTAGTTTCTCCAAATCCTTTAAAATGGCCGTCCAGATCACGCTTGTCAAGCAGATTGCAGTCCGGATACGGATAATGAATCCCGAATCCTCCCACGATTTCCGGGTCCATCTTCATGGCATCAATGAAATTCTGCAGCCAGGTATCGGTCGCCGGAAGCGCATCCTGCGTAATAAAGATGATATACGTTCCGTTTCCTTTGGAAGCACCATAGTTTCTCGTTTTTCCATGTCCAAATTCGGACGGCTCAATCTGAAACAAACGGCATGGATATTTGCGGATCACATCGAGAGTTCCGTCCTTTGACCCGGAATCCACGCAAATTACTTCATATTCATACTCTGTCTTCTGTTTGAAAACGGCATCCAGCACTTTTTCAAACAGATGCCCACCATTTTTGGTAGGAATGACAATGGATACATCCATAGTTATTTACTCCTTTTTATCACATGCTGCACTTTATCTGCCATACGCACAACCTTACGCTGGCGCATCCGCTCCAGCTCTTCCTCCAGAAACTGCTTCTGTTTTCTCGTTTCCTGGAGTTCTTCTTCCCTGTGTGCAAGTGCCGCTTTTTCTGCTTCGATTTCTGCCTGCAGCTGGCCTTTCCGATAAATCTCCCCGTTCAGTTCATCCCTCAGATCTTTATTCTGACGGATATATTGAATAAACTGGGACGTAACGCCATCGCCTTTGTAGTAAATCCGGTAATCAATCCGGATCTGTTCATAACCGGCATTCCGGAATTTCAGAACCGGCGTTCCAAGGAAATAATAGTCGTCGATAATCTCAAGCTCGGCGTTGTGCGAAAAAGCGATACGTTCCGTCTTTCCATCGCTGCATACGCCCGCGAGAGAACGGATTTTAATGACAGCCCCCTCTTGCATCAGCTGAAGGGAAAGCTCTCCGTCCGCGTCTGCCTTTTCAAGCATCATCACCTTCTGCTCATCCAAGCCGAAGCAGTCCTCATAATAGAGTTCTCTCTCCTCCGGTGCTGTTTCGGTGAGCACAACCGGGTACATCATTTTTTCTTTTTCCCAGATAGAAAGCGGATAATTGTGCCGGTGCAGTTTTCCATAGAACGTGGCGAGCGCATTTGGCTCACCCTTTCCGGCCGCGAATTCCTGGAAGCACTCTTCCATATGGTAGTATACCGGAATCTCTTCCATGGAAATACCGCCAATGGCGTACAGTTCTTCCTGCTCTTCCTTCGTCAGTGCACTCGCCGCCTCCTGTAAAAAGACGCTCCGCGCATAGATAAATGCAATCGGTACGGCAAACGGGAATACCCACTCGTAGTCTGCCACCCAGACCTTTTCTCCATCCAGAAGAAGGTTGCCCGGAATCATGTCAATATTGGAAATCTCCGCTGCGGCAAGTCCTTCTTTCAATGCCGGATGGCCGAACACCTCACAGAACGCATCGGTTTCCACAAAGGATTTCTGCCCTTTTGCCGATGCAATGATCTGATACAGCAGTTCATAATCCTTTTTCAGCGATGCAAAATCTTTTTCTTTTCCATGACGGGAAATGCGCGTTTCCAGACTTTCCCCTTCTACAAAAGGAAATGCAAGCGCGCATTTTTCTTCATCCAGTTCGCATGGGCAGATCTGTACGCCCGCATAGGTGTACAGATGCTCCAGCTTTCTATAGTTTTCATACATATGCCGGATGTGGAGTTCTCCCTCTTTCTGCAGCGAAAGCTTCCACACACGCCGGATCCCATCCTCTTCTGTAATCCGGGTCATAATCTGAAATTCGTTCCGACGTTCTCTCGAAAATTTCGTATACAGAACTTTCCTCATACGTTTACTCCTTTTTCTCCACTTCAATCAGAAAGGAATTAGAAAAAACCGGAAACAGACCGGACTTCAGGATTCCGTCAAATGCTTTGCCTTCGTCAAAAAGTGTGATCCTGTCAGCATCAAAATTCCGCTGATTTTTTCTCAATTCACCCGGCTTCGGCAGATATTCATCCGAATAAATGACCGCCGGAAATTTGTAATCCGGATAGGGATAATAAAACTTAAACTTCGAAAAACCGTTTTCCTGCAGCATCTGCTCCAGCTCCGGTTTGCTGAATGTCTCGACAAAATCGATCCCCGGATATCCTTCAATTCCGACAAATTCCCGGCCCACATGGTCTTCCCTGCAGCCGGCAAAATACTTCAGTCCCAGACGGTTCTCAATCGCAATCAGGATTTTTCCGCCCGGTTTTAAGAGACGATTGATCTTTTCCAGATATTCCGGATACGGATTATCCTTTCCAATATAGCTTTTTGCATACTCCAGAACACCGATCAGTGTCACGTAATCGAAGCGTTCTTCCATTTTTTCTGCAACAACATTAAAGTTTCCAACCATAACCTCCAGGTTGGACGCATCCTGATTTTTGTAGGCATTGATCGTACTGCGCCGCTTCGACAGATCGTTTGCCACTACCCGCTTTGCATTTCTGCAGAGCACGCCGGAAATGGCTCCGCAGCCGGCTCCGACTTCAAATACGGAAGCATCGTCTTTCCACTCATACCAGTCCAGAATATTTTCCCGTTCCGGAGAGAGATGATAAAAAATCGGCCAGCTTTTTTCTGTGAGGATTACCTTCTGGTAATCCTCTTTCGGCGTCGTCTTGACGATCTCCAGCAGCCGGTCCTCAATGCTGCCGTCGCTGTAAGCATCTTCGCCGTCATAATAATCCAGGTTCAAAAGAACATTTCCTATTGTTTCTTTCATATAACCCCCGTCGTTTATCCTCCGCATCCTACTCGTAGGTCACGGTAGAGTTCATATCAAAAAATCCTACGGTGTCTTTCATGGAGAAGACTTCCAGGAAGCAAGCATCGTACAGTCTGTGGTGGATCACCAGCTCTTCCAGATGGTAGCTGGTACATCCAAACGACATCAGATACTGTCCGCTCTGCAGCGGCATGATCTGGTCAAAGCATACCGTGACGGTCTTTCCTGCTTCCACCACGTCTTTTGTGTAATCCTCCAGCGCCGTATTCGTTCCGGTAATCTCCGTTCCCTTCCGGTCTTTGATCGAAAAGGCAAAAATCGGATGCTCCATCGTTTCATGGAACTTGATTTTCATCTTGATGCGGAATCTCTGGTTTTTATCCACAGAAGATGTAATCATACCTTTGTGGTCGATAATCGCAAAGTCCACGATCTCCGCAGCCTTGTCTCCATACTCTACCAGCTGCGCATTCGCAATCAGGCGTTCTCTCCAGAGGCCTTTTTTCGGCTTTTCTGCCGATACGGCACCGGATGCATCTGCTTCGGTTCTCTCTTCGGTCTGTTCTGCACTCTCTTCGGTCTCTTCCTCTTCTTTTGTCTCGTCATCGTACTGGTTGGCAAGAATCTTCTTGTAGACATCGACTGCCTCCGACGATTTTCCAACCATCACCTGTTTTCCTTTGTTAATCAGAAGACATCTCTCACAGTACTTGATGACGCTGCCCATATCGTGGGAAACGAAAAGGATCGTTTTTCCTGCTTCTTTCAGATCGTTAAATTTCCGGTAACACTTGGACTGGAAGAAAATGTCTCCGACGCTTAAGGCCTCATCGACAATCAGAATATCCGGATCCACATTGATCGCAACCGCGAAGGCAAGGCGGGCAAACATACCGCTGGAATACGTCTTAACCGGCTGATTGATAAAGTCACCGATCTCTGCAAACGCAATGATATCGTCGAGCTTTGCCTTCATCTCCTCCTCGGTATAGCCAAGCATCGTTCCGTTCAGGAAAATGTTCTCAATACCGGTATACTCCATGTTAAAGCCTGCACCCAGTTCCAGAATGGCACTGACTCTTCCCTTTAACTCCACGTTTCCGCTCGTCGGGTTTAAGACACCTGTGACGATTTTCAGCAGTGTGGATTTTCCGGAACCGTTCGTTCCAATGATACCGACACACTCGCCCTTATGCACCTCGAGCGAGATATCCTCCAGCGCAAAATGATCGGTGTGATAGTTTTTATGTGTCAGTGAAAGCGATTCTTTCAGACGGTCCATCGGCTTTTCAAACAGCTTGTAGACCTTGCTGACATGGTTAATTGAAATTACTGTTTCTGTATTTTCTGTGCTCATTCCATCCTCCTATAATACATCTGAGAAATGAACCCGGAGGCGCTTGAACACTTTGGAACTGATTAGTCCTGCCATAAGCACAAAAGCCCAGAAGTAAAGGGTGTGCCATGGATGCTCGAAGAACCAGAGTCCATTCATAAAGCTGTCACGATATCCCTGGACAATATAGTACAGAGGATTCAGCTTCAGAAGGCTGTTCAGCCAGTTCGGAATATTCGGAATTGTTGTGGTATCCCACAGAATCGGGGTTGCCCACATGCCGACATTCAGAATTACATTGATAATCTGGCCGAAATCGCGGAAAAACGGTGTGATGGAACAGGTCAGATAGGAAAGTACAACGACGAGACAGATCACCGCAAAGGTATAGTACCCGATCTGGATAATCTGAACCGGCGGAAGTTTTCCCATCAGTGCAAAAATCAAAATAGCAAACACAATAAAGAACAGATGTACAAACAGGGAAGAAATCACCTTCACAATTGGAAGCACACTGATCTTAAATACAACCTTCTTTACCAGGTAACTGTATTCCAGCAGACAATTTGACGCACTTGGCAGTGCATCAGAAAAGAAGAACCACGGAATAATACCGGAAACCAGCCAGCAGATATACGGATATCCAGTGGCAGCTGGCTGTACACGCAGTCCGAGCTGAAACACGACAAAATAAACAGCAACCGTCACCATCGGCTGAATGAATGCCCATACGATGCCAAAATACGCTCCGGCAAATTTGTTGCGGAAATCATTTTTCGACAGTTTCCAGATCAGTTTCCGGTTCTGATAAAGTTCTTTGAATACGTTCATAAATGTTTTTTACTCCTTATTTCTTTAAATCCTTAATTCCGCCCCATTTATGATCTTTTTCCGAAATAATCAGATCTTCTTTTGTCATTCCTTCCGGCATCGGCCACTCCACGCCGATCTCCGGATCGTCAAAGTACAGACCGCCCTCATCGTTTGGATGATAGAAATCGGTACATTTATAAGCAAACTCTGCATAATCAGAGAGTACGATAAATCCATGTGCAAAGTTCTTCGGAATAAAGAACTGTTTCTTATTTTCTGCCGAAAGCAGGACGCCGAACCATTTTCCGTAGGTTTTGGATCCCTCGCGAAGGTCAACCGCAACATCGAATACTTCTCCGTTTACCACGCGTACCAGTTTGTCCTGCGGGTAATTGATCTGGAAGTGAAGTCCACGCAGGACACCTTTTTTGGATGCAGACTGGTTGTCCTGTACGAACTGGACATCAATGCCGGCTTCTTTAAAATCATTGTAATTGTATGTCTCCATAAAATATCCGCGCTCATCGCCGAATACGGTCGGGGTAATTACTTTTAATCCTTCAATTTCACAAGATTCTACTTTAATTTTTCCCATTTTTCTTTCCTTTCTCTTCTCCACAAAAATGTGAACAGATCTTTTTTTGACCTCTTTTGTGTCTACAATCTTTGCTATTATACCATTCTTTTCTGAGAAACTCAAGAACCCATTTTCACGCCCGCCCCGCCGCTTTTTATGTAAATTCCCGGATTTTCATTTTCCACTCGTATTTTTTAAGAAAATACTATTTTTTTCGTAAAGTTTCTGTTATAATATCGTAAGTTCCCAGTTATATTTTATACCTAACGCTACCTGTTTGTTACCTATTATAAAACACTAAAGAAAACTGGAGGTTATTTACTGTGTCTCGCAAAAAAGTACAGCATGTTGGAAAGATACTTTTTTCCATTCTTTCCGTTCTGTTAGGATTCCTTGGGATCCTTCTTTTTACGTCTTCCCGCTGGATGCTCGCGACCTGGGCGCATCTTGATATGGAAGAACTTGTTTATCACTTAAAGGCACCCCTTGAGGGTACCAGCAAGGATGTGCTCTGGAGTTACGTCTGGTCCTGCGGCATGATCTCTTTTGCCGTTCTTGCTATTCTGATCGCGCTTTTTATTATCCTGCGCCATCGGAAGAAAGTGGAAATCATTCTCGGTTGCATCTGCATTGCCCTGGGAATCGCTCTTTCTTCCTATTCTCTTTATAATGTCTGGACGACGCTGGATATCGATACTTACCTGCACATTCAGAACAGCTACAGCACTTTGATCGAAGATAATTACGTCAATCCGTCCCAGACAACGATTACATTCCCGGAAAAGAAACGGAATCTGATCTATATTTATCTGGAATCAATGGAAAGCACCTATTCTGATAAAAAAGACGGCGGTGCTTACGACCACAATTTTATTCCCGCCCTGACTAATCTTGCCCTGGACAATATCAATTTTTCCAACTCCGACAAGCTGGGCGGCGCTTATCCGACAACCGGAACCACCTGGACCATGGGCGGTCTCTTTGCACAGACTTCCGGTCTTCCGCTGAAGCTTTCGATTCAAGGCAATGAGATGGCTTATCAGGACAGCTTTTTTCCGCAGCTTTCAACACTTGGCGACGTTCTCAATGAAGCCGGCTACAAACAGTACTTTATGATGGGTTCCGATGCCGCATTCGGCGGACGGAAGAATTACTTCACTTCGCACGGTGATTATGAAATTGACGATTACTACTGGGCGATCAGCGAGGGACTGATCCCGGAAGGCTACTACCAGTGGTGGGGCTATGAAGATGCCAAACTGTTTGAGTATGCAAAAGATAAACTGACGGAGATTTCCAAGAATGACGAACCGTTCAACTTCAGTATGCTGACTGTTGCCACCCACTTCGAGGACGGCTACAAATGTGACGAGTGTGATGAAAAGCAGTACGGAGATGACCACTACGGTATGGTGATTGACTGCTCCAGTTCCCGTGTCAGTGAGTTTATAGACTGGATCAAGGAACAGCCTTTTTATGAAAACACGACTATAATTCTTTCCGGTGATCATCTGACCATGGACTCTGATTTTTGTGAAAACATCGCTGAAGATTATCAACGTTCTACTTATAACGCTATTTTAAATTCACCCATTCTTCCGGTTCATGAAAAAAATCGGATTTTCACCACGATGGATATGTTCCCAACTACTCTCGCAAGCCTTGGAGCTGTCATTGACGGTGACCGTCTTGGACTTGGTACGAATCTTTTTTCAGACAAGCCTACACTTGCCGAAGAACTTGGCTTCGATGAACTGAATCGCCAGCTCTCTATGGGCTCCCGATTCTTCGATGAACTTGATGCTGATCTTACCCCCGTCTGGGTCGGCGATGGCGAATATCAGAAATTTTATATTAAGGAAGAAGATCGATTTGCCAATAACGAATGGGTAACTTACAATCCACATCAGCTCTGGGCTGACGGTAAGCAGTCTTATTTTATTGATAAGGACGGCCACGCGGTTTCCGGCTGGCAAAAGCTTGAGGATGGGAAATGGTATCATTTTTCCGAGTCGGATTACCATCTCATCGAGGGTCCTTGCGATACAAATCCTGAATTGGAAGAGGAAACACCCGACTCCACTTCGGTAAATGACATTTCCTCCGCTTCTTCTTTTACAGAAAACGATTTGGATTCCACAGTCGAAAGTTCTTCTTCTGGAATAGATGAGGACGATTTCTCTGAAAATGAGGATAATTCCAAAACCATCAGACATCTAGGCTCTTCTGCGGAAGATGATCCTCACGACCTGTCTCCTATCGATTATCAATAAAAATTTGATAACGATTCAGATCTATGCAATATAAAATAAAATCCCGCAGAAAAAGTTTTCATTTCTTTTTCTGCGGGATTTTTATCTTGCAAAATATTTAAAGCAGTATACGCTTAACTATTGTCTTACGTACAAAAATATGTTTTTTCCCATTTTTTTCACCTGTGTAAGGATCCACTGGATCAGTAAGGCAGCAAAAATCGCTGCTAATAAATACAGAATTTTTGTCTGTTCTACGTCCTTCGGCATATAATACCACCAAATATCACTTTTACATCTTGACCAGTCAAACTTCAAAAACAGCTTTGTGCCATTCGCAATTGTTCCGAAAGCAACTTTTACAAGTAAAAAACCCAAAAACTGATTTTCCATAATCGAAAATGTGTTGTCTGCAAGAAGATTAATCCACTTTTTTCTTCCAAATACTGGTTCCATTATCGTTGCAATCCGCATCCAAAGTGCAATTCCCAAAAAACCAATAATAATTGGCATGACCGGTCCTTGATTAAAGTCATTGCACCACGCTGGCGTATAAGCCAACCTAGTTTTATAATGAAGAAAAATCATAAGTTTTGCAGCAAACACAATCGCAAAATACACTACAGATGGAATCCTGTCCACATATTTCTCCAGTATCTTTTTATAAAAAATACCCATTGCATAAAACGGAGCAAAATACAGAATTCTGACCACTGTCAGCCACCAGCTGGTGCGATATTCCATAATCGCCAAAAAATTGCCGCCCATTCCAATAAGTACTGCCCCTGCAAAAAATATCCATTCCGGTATCTGCCATCCTTTTCGCTTAAAAAATGCCCGAATCATACAATTTAATATTTCTACCATAAACAAGGGCACAATATACCAGCCGGCCATATTAAGGACAAACTGATGCCCATCGTTTAAAGGTGAAATCAGAATATTGTGCAAATTAAATTTTCCACCGATTTGAAAGCCCCACCGATGTAATAACCTGACAAGCAGCCCATACGCAATCATATACCCATACATTGGAAGTATCAGGGTACGAAGCTTTTTACAGACATATCTCCCCGGTCGTTTCAGTGCTGCATCTTTAAAAAAATATCCTGAACAAAAAGTAAACAGCGCCAGATGGATTCCCTCATACGGAAACCATTGCGCAAAGTCCAAAGAAATTCCACCACCATCACAATGTCCCGCAACAACCATCAGAATCGCCACAGCATATAATATCTTAAAACGATAATCTATTTTTTTCTTATTCATAATCAAAAGCCGTTCGTTTGTTGTACGCAGACCCCCTATTTCAAAGGACAAGGACTGCTTAGCTGATATCGCTTTCTTTCCATCATCGGAACGTTTTACGGCAATGTATACACCAGTACTCCCAGGATAATAATCAGATTCCCAATCAGCTTTCCTTTTGATACCTTTTCTTTCAAAACGCCAAAGGAAAGCAGCAGGACAAAGACGTACGTAAAGGTATCCAACACCGGACCGTATTTCAAATCTACCTGTGTGTAGGCATACGTATTTAAAAGAAGTACACTGCCAAAAATCAGATACGCCACAATCACGCGCCAGTTCAGATACTCGCGAAGTGCAGATGCATGCTCCTCGTTGGCGCTCTGTTTCAGCAGAATCTGTGATACTGCTGAAAACATTGTACAGATCAGCATTAAAATCATATATTTATTCATATCGCTGCACCACCATAACTCCCACCAGCACAATCAGAAGGCCGATGATATTTTTTACCGTCAGATTTTCATGAAAAATGAGCACGGCCCAGATCTGGGACCAGATCAGATAGACGCTGCGGTTTGCATATGCGGTTGACAAAGAGAATTTTTTGATTACCTTCTGCCATGCAATAGCGTAAATGCCACAGTTTGCAACCATCAGAAATAAAAATACATATAATAGAGGATTTTTGATTCCTCCCCGGTTCAGCTGAACCGATGCTGCTTTTGAGAACACACTCGTCAGAGAAAACAGCAGGATATTCAGGTGCAGCTGAATATAATCTTTTGCCTTATTCAAAAACAAGTCCTCCTTCTTACTTTTCTTCCACGCGGAAAATGATATGCCCTTCTACTTCTCTTACCGGGATGCACCCCGCTGTTTCCACATAGGATACTGCCGCTGAACTGCTCGAAAGTACAATATACTCTGCATTCATTTCCCTAAGACTTCTGTAAAATTCTTTCTGATCCAGCGACAGATCCATCTGTGTGATAATCTGAAGGATCTTTGTTTCGTCTTCAATTTCCTGCTCGGTCAGTGCATCGGTTGATACCGTATTGGAGCCCTGATAGGTCAGAACCATATCGCGATCCAGAACCAGTTCAAACGAAGCATCATACTGCCGCACGATCAGGTTGAAATCCGGTTCAAAGACAACTCTTACGGTTCCCTCTCCCGCTTCTTCGTGCAGCACCGTACAGACGGCCAGAAGATCATCTGGCATCTTGTACTGGTTATCCGGTACCTTCGGCAGTCCGCCAGCCAGTACGGAATTTCCGCCAAAACAGATGACCGCTGCCAGCGCAGCCGCGGTCAGATACCGTCTCCAGCCTTTTTTCTGCCCGCCCACAACTTTCGTGCAGGCATATCCGATGGTCAGTACCATCGGCAGAATCCAGAAAAACCGGTAATAGACATTGACCATTCCAAGTTTTCCCAGGATATATTTCACCGCAAATGGATTGTATACCGTAAAGGCCAGAAAAACAGCGGTTGTTACGAACACATACCGCTCTTCCTTTTTTCCTTTTAAAGCGAGATACAGCACCGACAGCAGAAACAGCGTCAGTACGGTTGTGTTTCCTCCAAACGTCACAAAGACCTGTCTCACAAAATCGAGGCCGCTCTCATTCAGATTTATTCCGCCCACATTTTCTCCTTTCTACCGCACAACCGGAATCTGCAGGATACCGCGCACACCAAGGAGATAGACCCCAAGCACCAGCACACACGGCAGCACAGCAAGCAGATAGAGCCCGCTCTTTCCCCAGCGTTTTTTCCGCACAAGATTCGGCAGAATCACAGCACTCATGGCCACCGGTACGGTCATCATGGATGACATCGTAAGGTCAATCGCAGCGACGCCTGTCATGAAAAACAGCAGCCAGACTCTCTTTCCGTTTTTCTCCTGATACATGCGCAGGCCAAGATAAAACAGAAACGGGAGGATGATATTGCACAATACGGCCTTTCCCTCGTATCCCCTCGTCAGTAGGAACGACGCATTTGAAAAGATCGTATGAAAATTCAGATTCACAACACTAATAAAGCACAGGAGCACCCATACCATCTGTTTTTCTTTTAACAGCGCCTTTCCGATCTGTGCATAGACGAGATAACTTAAAACTACCGTCATCATACAGAGAATCACCTTCGTCACTACGAGCGGATGAAGGCCCGTTAAACGGCACAGTACTGCATTTGCTGCCGGATACATGCTGAACACATAACGGATGTTAAAAAAATCCAGTGCTTTTCCTGTATATGGGTCAAAGCTACTGATGGAATCTGTCGCAAGGTTCGTTGTCACACTTCCCACATAATACGCTGCATCCGCACTGCCGTTTTCCTGCAGTGCAGCAACAAAATACAGCTGGATTCCAATCAGCACCAGCATCACATAAAAAGCCGCCGTCTTTCCTCTCCAGAAACCGCCGCTTCTTTTTCCCCACTCTCTCCACATTCCCAGATGAAGACAGATGGAAGCAATTACAAGGACAGCCACAACAGCAGCCCATACCCATGCGAGCAGATGCAGCTTTGCACCGAGCACCATCATCGGCACAGAAATCAGTTCAAATAAGAAGTAATATGCAATAAAGCCAAACAGCACAGTTTCACCCAGATGTCCGCTCTCATACCTGTTTTCTCTGATAAAAAAAGAACCCAGGCAGCAGAACACTGCGAGCATTCCCAGAAACAGTGCCGGCATTTTTAATAAGGTAATCATGTTTGGTTCCTTTCTTTTCCTTACATTCCCAATCCCACTCATTCTAACATGATGCCCTGTCTGCGTCAAGTAATCGAAATTCTAATAAACATTGACTTTTCCCTGAAATTTTGTATAATTGTGATGTTGAGCGCTTATTTTCCACCCGGCTGTTTTACTTTTTGTTTTAATGATATATGTTACGAAAGGAGCCATTGATATGCCTTTTTCCCGGCATACCCGCAGATCCATGTTTTCCATTGGCGCGGCATCCCTTGCCGCTGCTTTTCTTTTTCTCACCCCGGAAAACACACATGCGGCTGATACTACAGCAAAAATTCACATTCTGACACTCGACAGCGGCTCCAATGCCATCGTTCTGGAAAGTGTAGACGATAATGGCCAGAAAATTTTCGGCATGGTAGACTCCGGCGAGGACTGGGATTACCCTGACGGATCTGATCCGCGTTATCCGCTGCGCAGCGGCATCACAACGTCGACCGGCTACGACGATGAGGTACTCTCCTACCTGGACTCCCTCGGTGTCACCTCCGATAATCTGCAGTTTTATGTTGCAACACATCCGCACAGCGACCATATTGGAACCGGCGATACCATCGTGCGGCTGTATTCCCCCGACCGGGTTTATCTGCTCCCGTATGATGACAGTTATATCTATAATACTGCGCGTCTCTGGGACAATCTTTATGTCTACGACCAGCTTCTTACTGCTGTAGAAGAGACTGAAGGTGTGACCCTGATCCAGCATCTGAATCCCGGTGCCGCCTCCGCAGAAGAAGGATCTCCTGATTTTGCTTTTGGAAATTTCCAGATCCAGATTGTCAACTACGAGGAAGATTATCTCACAAGTCCAAAAGAGGACGCCAACCAGTTCTGTCTTGGTGTAATTGCCTCCGCAAACGACCACCGCGCTTTTCTGACGAGCGATATCGACGACGTCGAGGGCGATGCCAGCCGGATTGTTTCGAACTACGGGCTGTACAGCATTGATCTGATGACTTCCAATCATCACGGATATCCGAATGCTGTCGATGCAGACTATCTTGCTGCCGTCAACCCGGAATATTTTATCCAGACCGGTGACTTCCGTATTATGGATAACGATACCGTCGAGACCCTGACCTCTCTGGGGCTGCGCGTATTTTCCACGACAGAATATTCCGGCGATCTTCCGGCAGTCATTGCTGACTTTTCCGGTTCCGCGGTCACTTCCAACGTGGATGATACCTATGAAATTTACCGCGGCCGTTCTTCCAAGCTCGTTGCTTATCATGACGGCATCCCGTACAGCGGATTTTTCACCCGCGGCGGACAGAAATATTATGCAGACAGCAGCCATCTTCTCGTATGCTCCACTTCCTGGCGCGACACAGAAACGGGCATCGAATATACCTCCGATGAAAACGGCGTGATCACAAACGAACGCCACGTCATCGGCTGGATAAAACGGGATGGAAAATGGTATTACTACAACGATGATGAAACACCGTATACCGGCTGGCTCACCCTCGACCACAAAACGTATTACCTCGGCGCGGACGGCGTTATGGCAACAGGCTGGCTTCTGCTTGATGGAGATTACTATTATTTTTCCGGCAGCGGTGAGATGCAGACCGGATGGCAGTTTATCAGCAACAACTGGTACTATCTCGCCAAGGATACCGGTATTATGTATTCGTCCGGATGGCACGCTGATCCGGAGACCAAAACGATGTACTATTTTTACACATGGGGAGGTGCCGCACGCAATACGACACTTACCTTAAACGGTTACCGCGTCAAATTTCTTTCCTGGGGCGGTATTTCCGGCAGCACCTGGCTGTACCATGACGGTGCCTGGTATTATGTACAGAAATATTCCTGCGTAACCAATGGCTGGTATCAGATCGATGGCGCCTGGTATTTTATGAATGCGGACGGTTCCCTAAAGCAGAACGAAAGTTTCCTGTATGACAACAATCTCTACTTTGTAAATAAGAGCGGAAAAATGTATCAGAACCAGTGGCTGAAATGGGATGGAAACTATTATTATCTCAGAAGCTGGGGCGGTGCCGCACACGAAGGCTGGCTGCTGCTTCAGAATAAATACTATTATATTAATGAGGACTGTACACGGAAAACGGATGAAGCCTTTACGTATGATAACAATCTTTATTTTGTTGATGAAAACGGCGTCATGCCGGCAAACCAATGGGTGATCCGGGACGGTGTCTGGTACTTTACCTACAGCTGGGGCGGTGCGAGAAAATCGCAGTGGTTCTATTATAAAAACAACTGGTATTACTTCAACGATGATGCTTCCATGCAGACCGGCTGGGCAGAAATTGACGGAAAAACATATTATTTCCAGAGCTGGGGCGGATGCGTCACCGGGACGAAAAAAATTGACGGAACAACGTATGTGTTTGATAAAAACGGTGTTCTGCTTTCCGAAAAAGAAAGCTAGAAAAATCCATATAAAAATGCGGCAGAAACGAAAATCTCATTCGTTTCTGCCGCATTTTTTATAAATTTCTTTTCCGGAACAGTGCACGAACGCACTGCCGGTAAATTCCGGTTCCCAGAAACAGGGTCAGATAGGCGATTTTCCGCCCATTCGTGAAGTGATCGCCTTCCAGTACCAGAAGCGGATGCTTTTTAAGCTCTTTTGCCAGCCTCTTCGCAAGCGCCTTTTTCTCCGCGTCCATGGTTTCCAACAGCATCAGCTTGTCCAGCACGAAAAACCGCGCCCAGCAGCAGCGCACACCTGCTTCTTTTTTCAGCGCCGGGTGGCGTTCTTCCACGACATTCTGATTATGATCCCATACTTCCACCGAACCCAGATCTGACCAGCGAAAACCGCTTGTCGTGAGGCTTTCGCGCCGGTGCACATAATAGTATTTCTGTGCTGTGGAAAAGGCCACCTTCCGGCAGTGCTCCATTAACGGAACGATGACGTATGCATCCTCGGCGATTGTTTTCTCCGGATAGACAACGCCCTCGAAAATCTCTCTCCGATACAGCTTGCCCCACGGCATCACGCCGAACACGCGCGCCTTCATCACCTGGCGCAGTCCCTCCTCGCTGTCGGTCACAGATTCGATTCCCTCCTGTTTCAGATCCGGCACCGGCCTTCCTTCATAGAGATCGTATCCGCGGCAGATACTCATTTCGGCATCATATTTTTCCGCCAGACGATACAGTGTTTCCAGAAGATCCTCCGCTGCGAAATCGTCGCTGTCCACAAACGTGATATAACGCCCCTCTGCAAGCGCAACGCCCGCATTCCGCGCCGAACTGACGCCGCCGTTCTCTTTTTGGTGATAACGGATCCGCGCATCCTGTTCTGCGTATGTCCGGCAGATTTCACTGCTCTTGTCGGTGCTTCCATCATCTACAAGAAGCAGCTCCCAGTCCGTAAAAGACTGGGAGAGAATGGAATCCACACATTTTTTTAAAAATTTTTCTGCCTGATACACCGGGGTAATGATTGAAATTTCCGGCATTGTTTTATCCTCTTTCTTTATTTCTTACAGCAGTAGTGTATCCCCTTATACTGCTCATACGGATGATCGAGATCCAGAAACGCCGCATCGTGGTGCCCTTTCTGCTGTTCTTTCGGCGGCAGTTTCATATAATTGCCGAACGCCATGCGCAGATATGTGTCATATCCGACCGGAATCGGCAGGCACTCATTCTCGAACGGAACCTCAATCGCCGATGCAAAAATCTTTTTCGGATATTTCCGGAGAATCGCCTGCGGTGCGCACATCTCGGTGATGCCGTCCACCCGTGGGCTGTCGATATCAAATTTTGTAATATAGTTCTCTGCCTGCTTCCAGATCCGGTACCGCATCTTCTGCGTCGGAGCCAGCGCCAGCAGAATCGTTCCCAGGTAATGCATAAACGCGCCGTGGCGTTCTTTGGTCGGAATAACCTGCGTGCAGAAGAGCTGGAAAATCTTTCCCTCGATCACCTGCCATTTCCGCGCAAGGTTTCCCGGTGCATAGCCCTCGATCGGGAGAATATCAAGCGCAACGCCGTGGCAGAGATCCATATCGACCTGCTCCTTTTTCACCTGCGTGGTGCGGCTGTCGCGGATGTTCGCAAACGTGTGCGCATTGCAGAAGCCCTCTTTCGGGTACTCGAGCTTGTAGATTTTACTCTCCTCCTGCGTATCCCAGATTTTCAGGAACTTCTCGTAATCTTTCCGCGGCATGAAAAAGTCGAGATCATCGTCCCACGGAATAAAGCCGCCGTGGCGGATTGCACCGATACAGCCGCCGCCGCAGAGATAACAGGTCAGATGATTTCTCTGGCACCAGTGGTAAAACATAACGGCCATTTCCAGATTTTTTTCCTGCAGCCGGCGCAGAATTTCGTCCTCGGTATTAAACATCTTTTTTCTCCTCTTCCTTCGCGTTCAGGCTGATCGTCTGTCCTTCCTCGAGCCCTTCTGTGCTCTCCTTTGTGAAGACAATCTTAAAGGTTGCAAGAATCAGCTTCAGATCCTCTAAAATCGAATAGCTCTCTATGTACATCAGATCCAGCTTCAACTTGTCGTATGCGGTCGTGTTGTACTTTCCGTAAATCTGGGCGTAGCCGGTAAGGCCTGCCTTTACTTTCAGACGGTAAGCAAACTCCGGAATCGATTCCTCATATTCCTTTGCAATCTCCGGCCGCTCCGGGCGCGGTCCGACGACGCTCATATCGCCCTTGAAAATGTTCAGAAGCTGCGGCAGCTCATCAATTCTCGTCGCGCGGATCACCTTTCCGACCGGCGTAATGCGGCTGTCGTTCTTCGTTGCCAGACGGGCTACGCCGTCTTTTTCGGCATCCACGATCATGCTTCGGAATTTGTAGACATAGAATTTTTTTCCGCCGATCGTGAGACGTTTCTGTTTAAAGAACACTGGGCCATGGTCATACAGCTTGATGCAGAGCGCTGCGATCAGCATAATCGGCGACGTGATCACAAGAAGAATCGTCGATACGAGCAGATCCAGCAGGCGCTTGCAGAATCTCTGATCAAACGAAAGACCACTGTTTCGCGCGAGCAGAAGCGGTGTATCGAAAATATGGAGCGCTTCCGCTTTCCGTACCATAATATCCGACAGCTTCGGCGTCAGATAGACACGGATTTCTTTCGCATAGCAATATTTCAGCAGACGGTTGCGCAGCTCCGAATGAAGATCGCCCAGGATCACGCCCTCCTGACCGTATGCGTCAATCTGGCGGCAGAGCTCTTTCTCTCCCACTTCCACGCTCACCTTATGTGCTACAATATACTTGTCCGGCCGCTGGTTCATCTTCAGCTCCAGGCTTTCCATCGGGTATTCACCGTAAATCAGAAGCACCTCTCTTGGCGGAAAGAGACGCGCAAACGTCTTCTCAAAAAGCCAGGATACAATGCCTGCCAGCGCAAAGTCCACGAGTGTCATGCCGACCATCGGCAGAATGTACGGCAGGTGGCGCCACAGCAGGATAATCTGCAGATACATCAGCGCATTGGCACAGAATGCCGTCATCATCTGGGAATAGATGATGCTGCTTCCCTTCATGTAGCCGATCTTCATGCCGCCGTAAATGTACATGAAAACCAGAAGAAAAATGCCGTAGATCACGACGATAATCTGATTTCCCTTATCCCAGAACGGCTCCAGCCACAGGTGGCTCGCATAGTATCTGTCCCAGAACACAGAAAAAACAGCGCATTCCAGAAGCACAATCGCCGCGACCGCCAGGACACGCATCAGATGTTTGTACTGTTCCCTGTTTTTATAGTTCATCAATCTCTTCCTCTCTTTTTGCCCTTACCGTAATACTTCCGCACACCGTTTACGGCATAGCACGCAAAACAGTACAGGGAGCGGAACGTTCCCATTCCCAGCTCGCGGTAAACACGGTAAGTCATTCCTGCAGAATGCAGTTTATTCCCCGATTTTCCTGTGCTGGACAGCCGGTATTTCAGCAAAGGCTCATCCACACCGCAGGCTGTCCCGTATTTTTTCAGGATCCGCAGCCAGTCCAGATAATCCTCGTGGCACTCGTCCTTTTCCATCGGGAATTCCAGCAGAACGCTTCTTTTGGCCAGTACCGACGAGCAGCCGATCACGTTGCCGCGCAGTAGCATTTTGTAGGTGATCCGCTCCGGGACAGAAAAAATCTTCTGCTTTTCCGGTTCCTGATCGTAAATCAGCTCCCGACCCGTACAGCAGAGCACATCACCGGTCTTTGCAAGGGCTTTTTCCTGCTTTTCCAGTTTTTCGGGATCCCAGTAATCATCCGCGTCCAGAAAGGCAATGTAATCGCCCTTTGCGAGCTGTACACCGCGGTTTCTGGATGCGGATGCTCCTTTGTTTGTCTCATTCCGGATATACCGTACCCGGTCATTTTCTCCGTAACGCCCCATCTTTTCCATCGTATCGTCCGTGGAATGGTCGTCGATCACCAGGATTTCCAGCGGGGTTTTTGTTGTCTGGCAAAGGACTGAGTCGATTGCCTGAAACAGTGTTTCTGCACCGTTGTACGAAGGGATTACTACTGAAATCATGTATTTTCCTCTCTTACTTTGTCTGCTGCATCTGTTTTTTAAATTTTCCAGCAGCAAACCTCCTACTTTTATAGCATATCTGCACGGGCTTGTCAATTTTACGCCGGGATCTGCTGGTTTTTCTTTCTTACATGTAATTCTATGTGAGCTTTAAAAACGCCAGTAAATAGAACAGAATTCCTCCGAACAGTGCTCCGTTTCCGCCGTTTTTCTGCCCCGTCTTTTTTCCGATGGCAGTTCCGGCATACATCGCCGCCATTCCGACCGCGAAGGAGGCAAAAAAGATCTGTCCTCCTGTCACCGGAAGATCCGCGGCAAAGACGCCGGAGACAATTCCATCCACCGACATCGAAACCGCCAGCAGGCCAAATTCCAGTGGGTGGAGCTGTTTTTCCAGATGTTCCAGTCTTGCTTCTGGTTTTCCCTGCTTTTTTCTTCTGCGTTTTCTCAGTTCTTCGAAAATTTTCAGCGTTCCCATAAGAAAAAAGCAGCCCGCACCCACTCTGGTTCCCCATTCCGGTCCTGCGGACTGCAGAAATCTTTTTCCAAACTGCGCGGAAGCAACCAGGGCAGCACTGCAAAACAGATTCAGCAGCGCCGTCATGCCGGGTGAAATTCTCGTATTGCTGCTTCCATATCCGATGCTTACTGCAAAGTTATCGGCTGAGAGCGCCGCAGCAAGCAGAAGCAATTCTACCATATGACACGCTCCGTCATTTCTCACTTTACAGTATTCGTCTGTTTTTCAAACCGTGCATCCCGGGAAGGCAGTTCTTTTTCTTATTCCACTGCTTTCCGGAATTCCCGGATTTTTTCTCCGAAGTGCGATACATTGGTGCAGAAAATGCTCGAAGTTCCCGCCACAAAAATGCTGGCTCCAAAGGAACGCAGCGTCGCGCCGTGCTCCTTCGTAATGTTTCCGTCCACTTCTAAAATGATGTCCTCCCGGTGCATCTCCTGCAGAAATTTCTGCAGCTTTTCCGCCTTGCGCAGCGTACTCGGCACAATTTTCTGTCCGGCAAAGCCCGGATTCACCATCAGAAGATTGACGCCGTCGATATAATCAAGCACTTCCTCGATCTGCCCGATCGGTGTCGCCGGGTTGATCGCGAGGAACCGCTTGCAGCCGTACGGCACGAGGTAATCGAGCGCGCGCTGCACCTGGAAAGTGCTCTCATAATGAATCGTCACGATGTCCTCTTTGTAAATGCCGATCCACGGCAGCTTGTACTCCGGGTCTTTAATCATCAGATGAAGATCGAGCGGAATACTCGTCAGTTCCCGCAGTCCGCGGATGTAGTCGACGCCAAGGCCGAAGTTCGGAACGAACTCGCCGTCCATCACATCAATATGGAGATATTCGACTTTTTCTTTTTCAAATACATCGATCGTCGCCTGCAGATCCACAAGGTTTGAGCACATCATGGATGCCGATATCTGACTTTTTCTCATATTTTTCTACTCCCATGAAACCATTACTTTGCAGTATGGCTCTTTATGATTTTTCATCAGTTCCAGTCCGTCCATCAGCTTTTCGGACGGGAAACAGTGCGTGATCAGCGCCTGTGCCGGGATTTTCTTCTTCGAAAGCGCATCGAGTGCCTCCGTCCAGTCGCAGGCTTCATCTTTTTCATAAGAAGAATTCCACGTTCCCATCAGGTTCAGCTGTTTGCGCAGGATGCGCCAGTACACGTTCTTTTCCATCGCAAGATCGCCCGATGGATTTCCCATCAGCACGATGCTTCCGCCCGGTCTTGCAAGAAGAACTGCACCGGAAACGGCCTGCGGCGTTCCGACCGCTTCTACTACAACATCCGCCTGAATCGCTTTACTCTCCTCTTCCGTCACATATGAGATGCCCGGGATCTGTTCTGCGATCGCACGTTTTGCTTCGCCCCGTCCAATCACAAAAACGGTTTCGGCGCCGAGCGCTTTCGCCCACGCTGCCGCTGCAAAACCGATCATGCCCGTTCCGATCACTGCTGCGGTATCGCCCGGCTTCACACCGCTTCGTTTCACCGCATGAAGCGCCACAGAGAGCGGCTCCAGCATTGCTGCCTCGCGGAAGCTGACGTTTTCCGGCAGCTCCATCAGGTTCCAGTCCGGCACGGCCACGTATTCCGCAAAGCCGCCGTCCCGGCGCGAGCCGAGGTAATCGTAGTGTTCGCACATCTCATATTTTTTCTGCCGGCACTGCGGGCAGGTGCGGCATGGGATCAGCGGGAAAATGCCGACCCGTTTTCCAACTCGCTCTTCCGGCACACCCTCGCCGTATGCGGCAACCACGCCTGAAAACTCGTGACCCGGAATCGTTGGAAAATGGTATGTTCCGTTTGTGAAAATCCGCGGAATATCGGAGCTGCAGATTCCTGATGCCTTTACCTGCACCAGAACCCAGCCGGATGGGATTTCCGGTTTTTCGATGTCTTCCCTTCTTAAATCATTGACTCCATGCAGCTCGTATGCTCTCATTTCGTTTCTCCTTCCACAATCGTACAGAAACGCTCCAGGTCGCTCCTTGTTGTAATCTTAAAGTTCCGCTCATCCCCTGGGATCATCGCCACATCCATTCCATGGCGGTAGGCAATTTCACTCGTTCCCCTTGTGAGGGACAGCTCCTCTTTCGATGCTTCCCGGTTGATCTTCGCGTACGGATGCAGCCGGAAGGCTTCCGGCGCCTGACCGGCAAACAGCGTGCTGCGCTCCAGCAGATGGTCAATTTTCGTTCCGTCGCTGCTCTGATAGATCGTGTCCTTCATCGGCAGCACCGGCATACAGCCCTCATGATCGGCAAGCGCCGCAAGGCAGTCGCCAATCAGCTGTTCGCTCACCAGAGGCCGCACGCCGTCGTGGATGATCACACCGTCGTTCTCCGATACGGAATCCTCCATGCAGACGGTAAGGCCATTATGAATGGATTCCTGCCGCGTATCCCCGGCATCCGCAAAGGCGAGAAATTTCGTAATCCCGTCTTCTTCCATCCATCCGCGGATCTTCTCTCTCCAGGCATCTGCCGCCACGATGACGATTTTCTCAACGGCACTGCTTTTCTGAAACTGCTCCAGCGTATACAGCAGAATCGGTTTCTTTTCCACTTCCAAATACTGCTTCGGAAAATCCCCCATCTGCATTCTCGTTCCGATTCCCCCCGATAATATGATTGCGTAATTCATCTTAAGCCTTTCCTTTGCTCTTTTTACTCTCTTTTTTTCGCTCTTCTTCCAGCTCTTTTAAAAAGTCTCCCAGTTCTCCAGAGGCGTTCTCCAGCAGGTACGACTTCGTTTTCTGTTCTTTCTCCAGATAGTTTTCCCGGATCTGGCCGTTTGTATGTTCAATCTCGGTGCGCAGATCCCGTGCGGAGAGACGATGCGCGCCCGCTCCCATAATGATGATCTGCTCGAGACCGTCCGAGGAAGCCACCGTTACGTTGCCGTTGTGGCCGATCCTGTGAACCGTTTTCTCGATGTACTGGTCAGCCGTCTCCGCCTCTTTCGTATAAACGACATGAATATTATGGTACATGCCGACCTCACCCTGGTTGCCTTTTACTTTGTAGGCATCAAAGACAAGAATCAGCGTCATTTTTTTATATCCCTGATAATTTGACAGGATGTCCATCAGCTTTCCTCTGGCGCTCTCAATATTATACCTCGCCAGCTCATTTAAATCATCCCATGCAAAAATAACGTTATAGCCGTCCACCAGCAGATATTCCTCCTGCGGCTCCTTCGGGCGGTTTGATTTTGCATATTTGGGATCCCCGATGCCGGATGACGAGGTGACCGGACGTGTCCGCCGCTCGAAACCGGCGCGCTTCCGCTCCACTTTGCCGTATGTCCTCGTAAAGATTTCTTCCAGCTCCTTTGCCTCCTGCAGGGAAGCTGCCATCGGCACGCGGTCGGATGCTTTTTTTGCTTTCTGCACAGAGGATACTCCGCCGCTCCGGTCTGCCGCAGATTCGGCTGAATCGCTTTCTTCTTCCGGATTTTCCAGCGTGTATTCCAGATGCATATGGTCTTCCACTTCATTCCATGGAACGACAAAGCCTGCCCCGTTGGCACAGAACACAGAACCCGTCGGATTTTCCACATCCGCCTCGGAATCGTAGCCGATGGAGGCAATCACTTCCTCCTCGTTGTGACACGGCTCATATCCTTTTAAGGTACAGAACACTCTTCCGCGTCCCCGGCTGTAAGCAGTTACTTCTTTCTGATAATCCCGCATCGTCACAACCGGTGCGGTTCCGGTAATCACTGTCATATCGCCTTCCATTTCCGGCGGTTCAAAGCTGCCGTACATCCGCTGGATATCGTTCAGCGCCCGTCCCGTCGATTCCGACGGAATTTCCAGACGGAACGCATAGACCGGCTCCAGCAGAACGGATTCTGCTTTTTTCAGCCCCTGCCGCACCGCACGGTACGTCGCCTGGCGGAAGTCGCCGCCCTCGGTGTGCTTAATGTGCGCACGGCCCTTGACCAGCGTGATTTTCATATCAGTAATCTCCGACCCGGTCAGCACGCCGGGATGCTTCCGCTCCAGCAGATGTGTGAGGATCAGACGCTGCCAGTTGCGGTCCAGGGTGTCCTCGCTGCAGACGGTTCCAATCTGCAGTCCGCTGCCCGGTTCTGCCGGCTCCAGTAGCAAATGAACTTCCGCATAATGGCGCAGCGGCTCGAAATGGCCGACACCCTCCACGGTACTGCGGATCGTCTCTTTGTATACAATATTTCCGGCTCCGAATTCCACCCATTCGCCGAAACGCTCGTGGATCAGACTCTTTAAGATCTCGATCTGCACCTCACCCATGACCTGCGCATGGATTTCCGCGAGGCGCTCATTCCAGACAATGTGGAGCTCCGGGATTTCTTCTTCTAACTGGCGCAGTTTTCCAAGCATCTGATGGACATCGCAGTCCGGCGGAAGCTCGATGCGGTACGTCAGCACCGGCTCCAGCACCGGTTTTTCCGCCTCGGTTTCGTTGCCGATGCCCTGACCGGAGAAAGTGCTGTTCAGTCCCGTTACGGCACAGATCGTCCCCGCCGGTGCTTCCTGTACCATCGTATAGCCCGCACCGGAATAAATACGGATCTGGTCTGCCTTTTCTTCGCCGAGCATCTGCTTCACCTTCAGCACGCCGCCCGTGATTTTCAGATGCGTCAGACGGTTTCCTGCCGTGTCCCTTGAAATCTTAAAAACGCGCGCGCCAAAATCCCCGCCGTACTCCGGCGTTTTTGTAAACCGGTCCAGAATTTTCAGAAATTCCGTCACGCCCTCCATCTTGAGTGCAGAGCCAAAGCAGCACGGAAAAACCTTCCGCTCTGCGATCATCGTGCGGATCTGGTCTTCTTCCACGCTTCCCGTTTCCAGATACTGCTCCAGCACGTCCTCATCACACATGGCGAGTTCTTCCAGCAA
Organism: Blautia sp. AF17-9LB; assembly: GCF_003479185.1. Taxonomy (NCBI): domain Bacteria; kingdom Bacillati; phylum Bacillota; class Clostridia; order Lachnospirales; family Lachnospiraceae; genus Blautia; species Blautia sp. AF17-9LB. The sequence continues at coordinate 123,447 of NZ_QUGU01000008.1, read as the reverse complement.
TTCTGCGTTCTGGAGATCCTGCGAGAAATTCAGGCAGTGCTCTGAGAGACGGCTCTGCAGTTCTTCCAGCAGTTTTTCCGCATCCGTGCCTGGCTGATCCATCTTGTTGATAAAGAGAAAGACCGGGATCTCATACCGCGCGAGCAGCCGCCACAGGGTTTCCACATGCCCCTGCACGCCGTCCGCACCGCTGATCAGAAGAACCGCATAGTCCATGACCTGTAAAGTGCGCTCCATCTCCGCCGAGAAATCCACATGGCCCGGCGTGTCAAGGAGTGTGACCTCCGTCTCGTTCAGCTTCAGCACGGCCTGTTTGGAAAAGATCGTGATGCCCCTTGCTTTTTCCAGTTCCTCCGTGTCCAGAAAGGCGTCCTTGTGATCCACTCTTCCGGCTTTCCGGATCTGGCCTGTTTTATATAAAATTCCCTCTGCCAGCGTCGTCTTTCCCGCATCGACATGCGCTAAAATGCCTACCGCCAGTTTTTTGGTTTTTTCCATTTTGTTTCATCCTGTCTGTATGATTCATATTTTTCAGGCCCCCTCATCCCCTGCGGCCCGACTCACTGCTTATTGTACCACAAAACCTCTCATTGCGGAACCCCGGAGTGAAACGCAAAAAATCTCAAAGCGGATTTCTCTCCTGCTTTGAGATTTTTTATGCTATGTTCTGTTTTATCTCTCCCCCGCCATCGGCTGCCGATCTGCAATTTTCAGGAAAACAAATCCCAGTGCAAATAAAATCGCCAGGCATGCAACCGCCACGTTGATCGTTCCGCCTGCCAGTTTTACAGCTGCAATAACTGCAGAACCGAGGAACGATGGTTACTCTGTCTTCCAACGTCATATCCGTTTCTTTTAAAAGTTCATTTGCAAGAAGTGCACCGTACTCTGCCTGATGGGCAACCTGCATACAGTGTTTCTGCGAATGATCCGTATATCCCAGCTGTCCCAGGTTTTCGTTTCCTTTTTCAGATATGCGCTGCATCCATTCCAGACTCCAGCCTAACCGCTGTATTTTTGCTGTTCCTGCCATTTCTTTCAGAATATTTTTTACTACAATCACGATCGTAGCACATTTGTATTTTAACTGCTATCCTGTTCCTATAAGGTCTATATCAAATGATTGTTAAATTTTTTATATTTTTGATGCAGTCAGGCGGGGTTCTGTTACAGCAGAAAAGCACTGCAAATACAGATGGATGTATTTACAGTGCTTATTTTGAGATTATTTTTGTTTTTTAATTCTGTGCGTCTTCGTATTCTTTTACTTTTTCTTCATACTGCTCCTGGCTCTCGATCGTATGTTTTACAATATGACCGTGCTCTTTCTGCTTATGTGCCAGATCCCGGCCAGGACGCGGTGCATATTCGTCTTCCGGGATTTCGAGTGCATTGGCGGTGGCGTGAATGATACCGTTGCTGCTGTAGGTGGCACCGCTCAAGGCGTCGATGTTAAGGCTCTGTTCTTCTTTCATCTGCCCTATCACGTAAGGCGCTGCACGGAAAAAGTATTCCTCGGTGTCGCAGTAGGAAAGGATGGAGATGTCGGTCACTTTCTGGTTTTCTACCGTTACCTGCACTTCGACATCCCCGCGGAAGGCATCGGCGGTACCCGTGCAGATGCCGTCTTTCAGGTCGTGGAAACGGCCGGCGTCCAGGAATGCCTGTTTTTCTTCCGTTGTATCCGTCGATTCAGATGCTGTATTTTCCTGTACAGTATTCTCATCTCCGGCGGCTTCTTTTAACGCATTTTGAGTGGCCTCAATCAACCCTTTACTGCTGTAGGTGGCGCCGGAAACGGTATCTATCTCCTCGGCACTCTGTTTTTTCATGATTTCCGAAAAGATTCCTGACTTTGCTCTGTCCAGATATGTCTGATCATCCTCGGCGTTCTCTATCGTCAGTCCGGTTATCGTTCCCTGTTCCACTTTTACGGAAACGGTCACGGTTCCGCGGTAGCCTTCTCCACTTCCGGAATAAGTGCCGTCCTGGAATCTGCTGTCCAGATTTTGTTCTGCCGTATCAATGGCCGCATCACCTGCTGTCTTACCAACGGAACCGCTCTCGCTCCGGATCAGGAACTGTGACGCTGCAATCGTAAGGCAGGTCACCCCGACACCGATCCACACGCTGTATCGGTACTTCCAGTGTGCATTGTTCTTCAGACATCCGTTTATACATCCCCCGCATCCAATACACTCGCCGCCTGCCGTCTGCTCTTTTTCTGTCAGATCAATTCCCATGGTACATTTTGCAGTACAGAGACGGCAGTTTCCGCATTTGCTCCGCGGTTTTACAATTTTTAACAGAGTACATCTGGAAATCAGGCTGTAGATGGCTCCCATGGGACAGAGATACCGGCAGAAAAAGCGCTGGATTAAGACGGATCCGACGAAAATCACCAGAATCAGCGCACCGCCAATCGAAAACATCGGCTTCACACCCGGCCAGTGTCCGATGGAACTGTACTGTCCAAATACCTGCCACGGCCCTGCGATGTTCCATTTTATCATACCGCTCCATACGAAGACTGCCCAGAACAGGAGCACACCATATTTGATCCAGCCTGTTGGAACATTTCTTCCACTCTTCTTTGAATTTGAATGCAGGTTTTTCGCACCTGCTTTTCGAAACCGCTTTTTCAGCTTATTTCCTGCAAACCACAGAAAATCCTGCACAGCCCCGAAGCTGCAGAAATATCCGCAGAAAAACCGTCCCACAATAATCACCGCCGGAACCGTCGCCAGCACCATCCATACCGAATACCTGATCCGTTCCCACGAAACCGTCCCCTGATAAACTGCGGAAATAATCGTCCCAACCGCAGAAAACTGCGCCTCAAACAAGCCCGGGATCAGCAGGAAAGAAAGGATCTGAATCACTGCTTTCGGCCAGTTTCTTTTGTCTTGTTTTTTCAAATTTGTTCCTCTTTTCTTATGTTTAACGTTTCATCTCCATTACCGGACCATTCGATTTATGTTCCTGGATTAATTCACAAATCTCCGAAAGATTCATTGCCGGGAAATCTCCGGGGACGGTATCCTTCAGGGCACTTACTGCATTTCCGATGGATACTGCCTGTGACAGTAAAAAACCCTCATAAATCGTGTATTTTCTGCACATTTATGAGGGTTTTATATTTTTGCGTTATTTTTACAAATTCACAGTTGAATTATGCGTTCATCTGTTTAGCAACTTCCTCAGCAAAGTTCTCTTCTTTCTTCTCGATTCCTTCACCGGTCTCGAAACGAACGAAACCTTTTACTGCTACGGTTGCGTTGTTTGCTTTAGCAACCTGTGCTACGTACTGAGCTACGGACTGTTTTCCGTCTTCTGCTTTTACGTATACCTGGTCAAGCAGGCAGATCTCTTTGAGCTCTTTGTTGATACGGCCTTGGATCATTCCCTGGATAACTTTTTCCGGTTTCTGAGACTCTTTCGGGTCGTTCTGAATCTGAGCCATGAGGATTTCTTTCTCATGTGCGATGTAATCAGCGCTTACTTCGTCGCGGTTTGTGTACTGCGGACGAAGAGCTGCAATCTGCATTGCAACGTTTTTAGCCATCTCTTTGAGGTCATCGTTTACAACATCTGTCTCAACGTCAACCAGAACACCGATTTTACCGCCCATATGAGTATAAGAAGCAACGAAACCGTTCTCCTCTTTTACCTGCTGGAAACGACGGATGTTCATGTTCTCGCCGATGGTAGCGATCTGATGAGCCAGCTCTTCGCCAACGGTCTCGTTGGTATCGAATTTCCAAGGCTCTGCCAGGAATCCTTCTACGTCTGCTGCAGTTGTATCCATAGCCTGCTCTGCAACCTGTGCTACATAGCCACGGAATTTCTCGTTCTTTGCAACGAAGTCTGTCTCAGCGTTTACTTCTACAGCGACAGCTTTCTTTCCATCCTCGGATACGTTCAGCATAACGATACCCTCAGCTGCGATTCTGCCAGCTTTTTTCTGAGCAGTAGCAAGTCCTTTTTCTCTCAGGAACTCCATTGCTTTGTCCATATCACCTTCGGTAGCTGTAAGAGCTTTCTTGCAGTCCATCATACCAGCACCGCTTACTTCTCTTAACTCTTTTACCATTGCTGCTGTAATAGCCATTGTTTTATTCCTCCGTATACGTGATTCAGCAGACTGCATCTTCATGCCGGTCTGCTATTGTGAGATTCGCCGAAGGGAACCTGAATTTCAAGTTCCCCCCAGTTCATTACTTCGCGTAAATTATTCAGCGTCTGTCTCTGCTGCTTCTTCGTATGCAGCTTCCTCAGCCTCGCCCTGTTTTGCCTCGATAACTGCGTCTGCCATTTTGGAAACGATCAGTTTTACGGCACGGATAGCGTCGTCATTACCCGGAATTACATAGTCAAGCTCTTCCGGATCGCAGTTGGTATCGCAGATACCGATCAGCGGAATTCCCAGTGTATGAGCTTCCTGTACGCAGATTCTCTCTTTTTTCGGATCTACTACGAAGATAGCGTCCGGCAGTCTCTTCATTTCTTTGATACCGCCAAGGTTTTTCTGCAGTTTTGCAAGCTCTTTCTTTAACTCAATGACTTCTTTTTTCGGAAGAACTTCGAAGGTGCCATCCTGCTCCATGGTCTCGATTGCTTTCAGTCTTGCAATACGGCTCTGGATGGTTTTGAAGTTGGTCAGCATACCGCCGAGCCATCTCTCGTTTACATAGTACATTCCGCAGCGCTCTGCCTCAACAGCGATAGCGTCCTGAGCCTGTTTTTTGGTTCCTACGAAAAGGATTGTGCCGCCGTCTGCTGCGATGTCTGCAACAGCTTTGTATGCGTCATCTACCATTCCTACAGATTTCTGCAGGTCGATGATGTAGATACCATTACGCTCTGTGTAGATGTACGGAGCCATTTTAGGATTCCATCTTCTTGTCTGATGTCCGAAATGAACACCGGCTTCCAGTAACTGTTTCATTGAAATTACGCTCATTGTTTTATCTCCTTATGGTTTTATTCTTCCCCATGTTTTTTCACCTTGGAACCTGTTTTTCAAAAAACAGGCACCATCCTTGGTACCGCATGGGTGCTTATTGTGCAACAGTAAGATTGTATCACAGAGTTTTTTTCATGACAAGCATTTTTTTCGCGGATTCTGCGGTTTTTTTCTGTTATTTTTGTGTTTTTCCCTGTTTATCCTTTAAAAACAGATACCAGAACGTTCCGGCGCAGATTACCGCTTCCAAAAAGATGAACATCCATGCACCTGCCGGCGCTTTTTGGGTCATCCAGGATACGAACTGGCTCCGGTAAAGTCCCCAGATATTTTCTGCCATGTGCGCAAGAACCGGGGCAAGGAGTGTTCCGCACCGCTCATAAATAAGGATCAAAAGCACACTTACCACGGCTGCATAGACAAACTGCGTCACATTGCCGTGATATGCACCGAACAGCAGACATGATGCTGCGATGCCCCAGCCGGTTCCCCAGAAATCTTTTGCCCTGCGGTAAATCATGCCGCGGAAAACAATTTCCTCTGCGGCCGCGCTCAGCACACCGACGGACAGGATCAGAAGCAGCGGGTTCTGTCCTTCATAAATCTTTGATGCCATGTCCTGATAGCCGGAAAAGATTCTGGTAAAGCCGGTCACGTTCATTACAGTATTCAGGAGATGGCCGAAGGTCATAACCAGCAGAATACAGGCGGCTGCCTCTGCCGCACTCCACCGTTTTTCCGGTTTCGGGAACATGCCTTCATCTTTTTTGTACTGTTTCCAGAGAACCGGGATCGCCGCCAGACTGCCGATTGCTGATGCAAGAACGGATGTCGCGTGCATACGCTCTTCCAGATAACCGCCGGTCGTAAACGTCATCAGGATCAGCGCCAGAAGTACGGTTGCTCCGATCAGAAACAGTTCGTACGTCAGAAGCGGTTTTAAAAGACGCCATAGCTTCCGCTGGATAGGAATTACGATTTCCTCCGTTTTTGGCTCTGTTTTCGCTGTCCTTTTTTCTTTTATATTCTCTGCTTTTTTCTCTTTCGGCGCAAAGATTCCTGTTCCACTTTCTCCTCTTGTCAGCCACGGGATACGCTCCGGCTTCATTTTTTTGATGCGGTCGCGTCTTTTCTTCTCTTCTTTCGGATCCTCCGCCAGCAGTTTCAGTTCTTCCGGTGTATCACATACCTTTGCGGCACCTGCTGCCTCGAGTTCTTCTCTTCCGCCGTACCCATACGATACGCCGACACAGAGCAGTCCGTTTTCTCTTGCCCCGATTACGTCATAGCTTCTGTCACCAACCATCACCACGTCGGAACGGCTGTCTTCTGCTCCGAGTCGGCGCAGCGTCTCTGCGATGACTTCTCCTTTGTCGGTTCTGGTTTCGTTCATTTCTGAACCGGTTACTACGGTAAAATACTTTCTGATTTCGAAATGCTCCAGGATCTGCTCCACGTATTTTTCCGGTTTGGACGATGCTACCGCCAGAATTTTTCCCTTCTCTTTCAGATACGCCAGAACCTCCGGGATTCCCTCGTATACTTCATTTTCAAAAATGCCCTCTGCCTCGTACCGCTCCCGGTATTTTGTGATGGCCTGCTGTGCTTCTTCGCAGCCAAGGCCTGCAAAATTCATGAAAGATTCCAGAAGCGGCGGTCCCACGTAACAGTTCAGTTTTTCCAGATCCGGCTCTTCGATGCCAAAGGATGCCAGCGCATACTGTACGCATCTTGTAATTCCAGGACCGGAATCGGTCAGGGTTCCGTCCAGATCAAATAATATCATATCTGACATACTCTTATTTCCTCTTTTACTTTTTTATCGTATGACATGTCTTTTATTCTAGCATATCGAAATTAGAAATACAAACAAAACCGGATCAGGCTATTTTCTGCAGAGTGCACGCAGATAGCGGGTGGTCTGATTCTGAATTTCGGCAATGGTACGAATCAGGTTCCAGAGGCGCCTTAAGGACTGCAAGAGGCGGGTTCCTTTTGGTTTCTGGCTGGTTCTTTGGCTGACAAGTGTGCAAGTTTTTGGTTTCACGTTGACTTCCCACGGTTTCATGGTTCGGACAATGCCGTCTGCGCCACGCACTTTTACAGTGATGCGGTTGTAGCCTTCGGAAAGGCTCTCGGCTTTCAGACAGATTTTGTTTTCTTTCCATTCATATTCGGCTTCGGAGCCATTTACCATGCAGGAAAGAATTTCAGCCGTGTCGGCGGCTCCCTCGAGCAGAATTTCCGGGGTATAACCGGGATCTATTTCGACGCTGGTGTCGGCCGGGCGGATAATCAGGGGGTTCGGCGCTTCGAAATCTTCGTCTGCTATCTGTGATAATACGAAATCGGCGATGATCTGCGGCCGTATTTGAGATGGCTCCTCCCCGGCACTCTTAGATGGAGTTTCGGCAGGCGGAGGACTGCTTTCTTCTGTTTGTAGCGGAATATCATCTGGATCTTGGGTCACCTCCTCGGGCGTGGCTGCAGCAACGGGCAGCTGTTCGTCTGTTTTGAGTTCTTCTTTCTCCGGAGACGATTGCCCGGGCCCCGTTTGTTCCTGCTTTTCTGTGTTTGACTTTCCGGCATCTGGCATTACGGTAGGCTCCTCTTTTTCTGGTGCTTTTGTTTCCGAGGTTTGATTTTCTGACTCTTTTTCGGTTGACGGAGATTCCTGCTTCGTTTCTTCCATATCAGGCTTTTCCGGTTCCGGATCTTCTGGCATCAAATTTTCCGTTCCGGATTTTTCTGAACCTGTATCTTCATAATCTGGTTTTTCTGTGTCCATTTCTCCAAAATCCGTTCTCTCCGAATCTGACTCTTCTGTCTCTGATTCTTTTGTATCTGTTTCTTCACATCCTTCCTCTGATTCCGATTCCCCGGAACCCATATCTCCTGCCTCCGGCAATTCTCCTGGCTTCCCCGATTCTGAATCTTCCGAAATTTCTTTCTCCTCTTCTTCCCACCTTTCCGCTGGTTCTTTCTCCGGATCCGGAATTACCGTCGGGGGAAGCATTTTTTCTTCTCCTTCTTTCTCTTTCTTTCCGGTCTCTGCCGGATCTGTTTTCTCTTCCGGCGGCTCTGGTTCCTGCTCTGGTTTCTCTTCTATAGGCGGTTCTTCTTCTGACTTTTCGTCCGGCAGCAGTTCCTCCGGTCCGGCTTTCCCGTCTGCATCTGTCACATCACTGTTCTCGATGATTTCAGCTTCTAATTCCACGCTTTCCACCGCACTTGCGGCCTCGCCTGTCGTCTGCTGTGTCTCCGCGTGGACTTCGATTCCCTGGACTGCCAGGAATCCTGTCATCATTGCGCATATGGTCTTTTTTCTCATCCTGCTTCCTCCCATCTTTTTCTGATCTGCTGATAAAAAATATCCTCCTCCATTCCCGGAATTTCTGCGGCCTCGTTGAGGTACTGTTCTGCTTTTTCCTGCATGTCGAACTGAAGTGCCAGCTCTGCGGCCCTGAGCAGATTTTTCCGCCGGTTTCCATCCTGTCTGCTGCACAGAAGCCGTTCGTAATAGAGAAAACTCTCCTGGCACCAGTCCTGTTCTCTTTCCCCATCCCCGGATTTTCCGCCAAGATAGCACGCATCCGCCAGTCTCTGCCAGATAACCGCCTCCCACTGCCCCTCCATATTCTCGCCTGCGGCCTTTTCCAGCACTTCGATTCCTTTCCGCATGGCGTCTGTGTCATTTTCACGCGCCAGTTCTTCGGAAAAACTGAAATACATTCCTGCAACAGCAAGATATCTGCGGCAGCGTTTTTCCTTTTCCGGCTCCTGCTGCGTGTCATCATAAAATTCAGCCAGCAATGGCTCCATCTGCATTTTTTCCCTTGCCGCATCATCCGCCAGACAGTATTCCACAAGTTCCTGCTCCACACGCCCCGCCTGACTGAGATGGTCTGCCTTTAAGAACGCTTCCCGCGCTTTCTGGTAGTTCGGCAGACTGCCTTCTTCCACCGGATTTCCGCAGAACCAGAGATCTCCCTGCTCCTCCCATTCGTCTGCCGCCGGAAACTGCCCCCATGGCATCCTGCTGGCAACCGCAGCCGCTCCTCCTGTCAGAAAAGCAAAAACTGCAAAGATACGCAGAGTCTTCCTGCCTTTTTGCTTTCTTTCCAGCCGCCGCAGTGCCTTTTTGACTTCTCCGGCAGACGCATACCGCTCCTCCGGCTTTTTCTGCATACACTTTTCCATCACCCGCCAGAGTCCTCTTTTCTGCCGCTTTTTCGCATGCTTCGCCATTGCCGCAAGCAGTGCGCCGAGTGCATAAAGATCGGAACGGGCGTCACACTTCCCGTCATACTGCTCCGGCGCTGCATAACCGCGGGTTCCATAACGGACTTCCACACCCGTTTCTTCTGTTCCGGCTGCACCGAAATCCACAAGGTATATTTCACCACGCTCTGTTATCATCACGTTGTCCGGCTTCAGATCCCGGTAGAAAACCGGCGGGTTCTGTGCATGGAGATAACAGAGAATCCCGCTCAGGGCAATTCCCGTTTTCAGAATTTCCCGGCTGGAAAACCGTTCTCCCTTACGCATACGCTGTCCGATAGATTTTCCGTTTACAGCTTCCATCACCAGAAAGCTTTTTGTCCCACTTTCCAGAAGTTCCACCGCACAGGGAATCCCGGGATATGAAAACTTCTGTAAAAGAAACGCTTCCCGGCGCAGTTTTTCCCTGTCACATATACTTACCTTGACTGCATACCGCTTTCCGGATCCAGTTTTCTCTGCAAGATAAACGACAGACGTTGCCCCTCTTCCGAGCACTGACAGCAGGCGATACTTCCCTCCCGGAAGTTCTACTTTTCCAATGATCCCGCCTCCTCTTTTTACGTCAAAGTGTTTGTCAGTCCGATATTCTGTTTTTGTACATGGATATAAATTGAGCCGAATGGCTCTTCGATAGAGTAATATAGAATCGATTTTTCAGGACGAATGTCCAAGCGGATGAAAAATCGTGATGTAAGTATAACACAACAGCCGCCGTTTCCGCAAGAACTACAGAAGCCGACGGCTGCCAAAAAAATCGCCTGTTTTTTATCTATTTTTTCCCTCTTGACGAATCTTACATCCGTTCCGGTGCCGAGAATCCCAGCAGGTCGATGCAGGTCTCAAGTACCTCGCGGACAAGATCCAGCAGTGCCAGGTAAGATGCTTTTCTTGCCTCATCCTGCTCACTTAAGATCTTGGTCTCGTGGTAGAAATGGTTGAACTCGTTTGCAAGCTCGTAGATATAAGCACAGATCTTATGCGGTGCTTTCTCCTCGAATGCGTTCTCCACAACGCCGTTGAAACGGGATACGGAAAGCATCAGAGCTTTCTCGCTGTCGCTCTTCGGTGCCAGAAGTGCGCCTTTCTTCAGTTCATTTCCCTCTTCTTTATATTTTCCGAGGATGGATTTTGTACGAACGATCGTGTACAGGATGTACGGACCGGTGTTTCCCTCGAAGGAAGTAAATCTCTCAACATCGAATACATAATCTTTCGATGCCTGGTTGGACAGGTCACCGTATTTAATAGCAGACAGTCCGACAATCTGTGCCGTTCCTCTTGCATCCGTATCTTTTACGCTGCGGTTCTCCACGATCTTCTGATACATCTCATCGTTGATCTCGCCGATCAGACGCTCCAGACGCATAACGCCGCCCTCACGGGTCTTGAACGGTTTTCCGTCTTTTCCGTTCATGGTACCAAAGCCGATAAAGGAAAGAACGGTATCATCATTCACCAGTTTTGCTTTTCTTGCACAGCGGAAACACTGTACGAAGTGAAGCTCCTGACGTTTGTCTGCCAGATAGCAGATCTCGTCCGGCTTGTACAGTTTCATACGCTGGATGATGGTTGCCAGGTCTGTCGTATCATACAGAGCTGCTCCATCGGATTTTAAGATCATGCACGGCGGGATCTCTTTTGTGTCTGTCTCTTCTTTGACATCAACAACGAGTGCGCCCTGGTCATAATGTGCATAACCATTGTCTTTCAGGTAATCTACCATGTCCGGAATGTACTCCTGTGCATCGGACTCACCCATCCACAGATCGAAATGAACGTCGAGATTTCCATAGTTCTTTTTCAGATCGGCAACAGAAACGTTCATAATGTGTTTCCAGATCGCACGATATCCTCTTCTGCCCTGCTGCAGCTCTCTCGTTGCCTCGAGTGCACGTTTCTTATAGTCCTCGTCCTCTTTCGATTTGCCGCTTGCGCAAGGATAAATCTCCTCGAGCTCGCTGATCGTAAACGGTGCTTCCTCCGGGTACTCTCCCGTAAAGGACTCATCAAAATAAACAAGCTCCGGATGGCGCTCCTGCAGCTCGGTGATGATCAGTCCCATCTGCAGACCCCAGTCTCCAAGATGAACGTCACCGATCATGTTGTGGCCCATGAAGCGTCCCATACGCTTGATGCTCTCGCCGATGATCGCGGAACGGAGATGGCCGACGTGAAGCGGTTTTGCCACGTTTGCTCCGCCGTAATCTACGATGATGGTTTTCGGATTTTTTGCTTTCTCTACAGAAAGATCTTCGTCGTTCTGCATTTTGGAAAGATAATCTGCCAGAAATTCCGGGTTGATTTTCAGGTTGATGAATCCCGGTTTTACGGCTTCAATTTCACCGATCACGCTGTGATCGGTCACTTTTTCTACAACTGCTTCAGCCAGCTGGATCGGTGCTTTGTGGTATGCTTTTGCAGCTGCCATTGCGCCGTTGCACTGGTATTCGCACAGATCCGGGCGGTTGGAAACGGAAACCCTTGCATAGGACGGGTCCATCTCCGCAGCGGTAAAGGCTTTTACCAGCTCTTCCTGGATAAGATCGATCAGTTTTTTCATAATGTTTCCCTCATTTTCTTCTTTACTGCAGAATCATCTGTTCTGCGTTTTGTTTCCGCGCGCTGCGCCGGGCTTCTTCCTCTTCTTTGATGCCGCTTTTCTGATAACAGTACTGGATGATATCTCTTCTTCGGATGATGCCGATGAAGATTCCCTCGTCATCCACAACTGGAACGAAATTCTGCCGCATGGACATCTCGATCAGGTCCTCGATGTTGCTGTTGATGTTGACGGACTCATAATTCCACCGTTTCGGAACCTGCCAGAGCGGGATATCCTCTGCTTCATGGTAATTCAGCAGATACCGTTCTTTTATGATGCGGAGCAGATCTCCTTCTGTCAGTGTTCCCACGTAGCAGCCCTTTTTGTTCAGTACCGGAACCGCCGTGTATTTATGATATTCGATCTTCTCGATGGCCTGCCGAAGTGAGCAGTCGTCATACAGATAAGCCGTTTCACTTTTCGGTGTGATAAAAAACAAAATATTCATTCGCGTATACTCCTTTTCGTTGGTCATACTCTTGTTTGATTATACCATAAACGAATGTGAAATGTCTTTGAATCTTTCTTATATTTTCATAAACATACCGAATCCGAAACTCGAATGCCTCTTTGCTGCGCCGCAAATTGCGCTTATTTTCCAGTATAACCGACTTTCCGCAAAAAGTAAAGATCTTAAGTTTCATCCGCACACGCCGCACAAAAAATCCGCACGGATCCAGCACCTACGCTGTACCCGCACGGATTTTTCAACTCTTTTTTGTTCTATTCTCTTCGCAGCGCATCGATCGGATTCAGGTTCGCTGCTTTTACCGACGGCAGCAGTCCGAATACGATACCGATCACCATGGAGAAGACCACGGAGAAAATGATTGCCGGAATACTGATCGCCACAGGCGTCTGCGATACCCTCGAAATCACCTGTGCCATGATAATGCCGCCCAGCACGCCGAGCAGTCCGCCGATGCTGGTGAGCACCGCCGCCTCGGTCAGGAACTGGAACAGAATTCTGCGTTTTCTTGCTCCGATCGCCTTTTTCAGGCCGATCTCGCTTGTACGTTCCGTTACAGATACCAGCATAATATTCATAACACCGATACCGCCGACCAGAAGCGAAATGCTCGCGATCCAGATCAGCTGCTGGTTCGTGCTCTGGCCTAACTCCTGCAGACTCTTTGCTTTCTCCAGCAGATCCTCTGCCTGATAGGAAAGAGAATCAGTTGTATTGGTCACGGATTCGTTCATGATATCCGCTGTTGTCTTTCCCACCGTGCTCATATCCTCGGTCGTTTTTGCCATCACAACGGCATTTTCCGGTTCATCATACTGGAATACGATCGGCCAGCAGACATCCGGCATCAGCACCAGCGGATAGGATTCCTGATTGTACGTATAGTAGTCATCTCTGGAATTGATGACCGGCTGGAACGAATCGGCTTTTTTGATCACGCCGATCACCGTGAACGGCTCTCCCATGATCTCGATCGTTTTGCCGACCGGCGACTCATCCGGGAAGAGTGTCAGCACTGCGGTATCGTCGAGGAGGACAACTTTGTGGGTCTTCGAGAAATCGCTCTCCACAAAGCCGCGTCCCTGATAAATCTGATATCCGCACGTCGACAGATAATTTTCATCCACTCCAAGCGCCTTCGCACTGTCCAGTGTTGTGTTTCCTTTTGCGATGCCGCTCACATACGTTCTTTCGGTGTAAAACGATGCATTTTCCACCTGATCCTGCTCGCGGATCCGCTTTTTCTGATCACCGGACAGTTTCGACACGCCGCTTGGCAGTCCGTTGTCCATCCAGTAATCACCGTCGCCCTGCTTTAAGCTGACGGTCACGTTGTTGTTTCCAGCTCCGATCAGGTTCTGTTTGATCTGCTCATTCGTTCCCTTGATCGTGGAGACAATTGAGATGATCGACGCAATTCCGATGATAATACCCAGCATCGTCAGGAAGGAACGCATTTTGTGTGACCAGATTCCCTGAAAGGAAAGTCTTACATTTTCTAACATAATGCGCCTCCTTAACTGTTGTAATAATCCGATGAACTGGATTCCTTCGTGTCTGCGCCTTCCACCACGGTTTTGCCGTACGGAAATGCAATGTAATCCTCTTCGGAAAGACCGCTCTTCACTTCGTAATAACTGCCCCACAGAAGTTTTCCGGTTACCACATTCTGTTTCTTTAATTTATCATTTTCATCCCGGATATAAACGAATTTCTGTCCGTTTTCCTCGCGGATGAATTCTTTGCTGACGTACAGGCCGTTGCCGTTTTCTACATCGTTTCCGACAGTGATTGCAATCTCGATCCAGTCACCGTTTTCAAAACCTTCTCCGCCTTCCGGGATAACGGCTGTGAACGGATAGAAGGAGGCTGGTGTCTCGCTGTACGACATGTAGCTTGTTGTCGGGTACGGAGAAATCTCGGTTACGGTTGCCGCTGCAAAAGCACCCGAAGACCAAGAAGTCACGTTGAGTTCATCGCCGACTTTTACCTGATCGAGATACGTCTCGCTTAAGTAGCCGCGCACGTACAGACCTTCGTTTCCACTGACCTGGATAAAGGCGCTTCCGTCGTTGGACGGGTTTTCTGCATTTCCAACCTTCTTTACCACACCGCTGATCGTCGCTTTTACGGTCTGGGAATCCAGGGATTTCTGCGTATTTTTGACTTTGAGTTCCTCTTCCTTCTGATCCAGCTTCAGATTACGGATCTGGCTTTCTTTTTCGCTGATGGCTTTTTTCAATTCATCTTTTGTGTAGGTCATCTGGGTATCATCACCGGAAGAAGTATTGTTATTTGCGCTGCTTCCTGTGGATGATGTAAAGAGGGACTGTACCGATGCTTTTTCACCGTAGAATACGGTTTTTGCTGTCGTCTGCACTGCTTCCGGCGCATCTTCGCTCTGCGGTTCCGCTTCCGGTTCTGCCGGGGCTTCGGTCGGCGTCGGCGTTTCCGTCGGAACTGGGGTCTCGCTCGGCACCGGAGTTTCTGTTGGAACCGGCTCTGTGGTCGGAATCGGTGTTGTACTTGGTTCCGGGCTGACGGTCGGCTCTGGAGTTACACTCGGTCCCGGCGTAACGCTCGGGGTCGGAGTTACACTTGGTGTCGGGGTAATCGTTCCTTCTTTTACCGCCACATTTGCAGTGCTGACTGCCATGGAAGTACCCTTGTCATTTTTCGCTGTCACTTCTACTGTATAGATTCCGGCATCCTCTTTTGTGATGTTTTCTTTTGTGTAAGTATCCTTAAAATCTCCGTCGATTGTCTTTCCGTTGTGTTTCCAGACGTATGTGTAAGTGACATCCGTTTCGGTGTTTTCCGTGGAATCGTCTGCCTCACCGCTTCCATTTCCGGCTTCACCCGGCTGTGTCACATCGTCCTCGGACGGACTCTCGGTTCTATCATCCGTTTTATCGTCGGCTTTCTCATCCGGCTTCTCTTCGGTATCTTTCTTCTCATTGATTCCGATTTTCAGCTTCAGCTCGCCGCCCTCTGCCACCTCTGTGTTGGCAAGCGGCGTGGTGATTTTTATTTCCGGTGCATCCGCCGATTCGGATTCTTTCAGACTCAGGACTGCTTCATACGAAGTCTCGTATGCTTTCGCAATCTTCGTTCCATCCTGCTCCCACACGGTTTCCAGCGCCTCTGCGGCTTTGTTTTCCTCATGAATCTCCAGGCGAAACCAGTATCCTTCGCTGTCCTCTTCTTTTTTCGTTCCCTTTTCATCCGCGTATCCTGCCATCTGATTCAGGAATCCGCCTGTTAGGACTGTTCCCGGTGCGCAGAGATAGGTGTATGGGTCTTCCTGCGTTCCTTCTCCTTTGTATGGTTTGGAACCAAATACAAGCTTATTCGTACTGCTGTACAGAACAGCATCCTCGTACGTCGGCTCCGGTTCTGGGGTCGGAATCGGTTCGTCCGGGAAATCCGGATCGATGGGTTCATCTGGAAAATCCGGGAAATCCGGGAAATCCGGCTCCACCGGATTCAGCGGCGTATCCGATACCGGTTTTGTCTTTTTCAGCTTTTCCAGTTCTTTTTCACTCTGCTGGATTTTCAGCTTTGTCTGTGCAAGCTGTAACTGCTGCGTTTCCAGATCCAGCTTGATCATGCTGGTATCGTATGTCATCAGCGTGTCTCCGGCATTTACCACATCGCCCTCTTTGACGAGAACCTGGGAAATGGTCTGGCTGTCGGAAAGATAGATGTTCTGGGAAGCCGTCGAGGTGATCTGGCCTTCCATGTTCATGCTGTCTCCCCAGTAACCACTCGTAAAGTCACTGACCGGATACACTTTTACGGTCGTCTTCTGCGCCTGGCGGATGCCGTAATAACCGCCGACACTGACACCGCCCACGGCAACTGCGGTCACAACTGCAATCGCGGCTTTCTTTGCTGCTTTTCCTTTTTTCATGTTTCAGCCACCTCCTTCGATTTCATCATTCCGTCGCGGATCTCCACGGTGCGCTGTGCCATCGATGCGATCTCCGCGTCATGTGTAATCATCAAGATGCTGACGCCCTCGTCGTTCAGGCTCTGGAACAGCTCCATGACCTGCTCGCCGGAATGGGAGTCGAGTGCTCCGGTCGGCTCATCAGCCAGCAGAATTTTCGGATGGTTGACAATCGCTCTTGCAATCGCCACACGCTGTTTCTGTCCGCCGGAGAGCTGGGTCGGTTTGAAACTCATACGGTCGCCGAGCCCCACCCGCTCGAGGGCAATCGCTGCCCGCTCTCTTCTCTCTTTTTTCGGCACGCCCGCGTACGTCAACGGCAGGCATACATTTTCCATTGCGCTCTGTCTTGCAAGGAGTTGGAAGTTCTGGAAGACAAAGCCGATTTTCTGCAGGCGGATGTCCGACATCTGATTGTCACTGCATTTGCTGATGTCCTGTCCGTCGAGGATCAACCGTCCGCTCGTCGCCTGGTCGAGGCAGCCGACAATATTCATCAGTGTTGTTTTTCCGGAACCGGAAGGACCCATGATCGCAACGTACTCGCCTTCTTCCATGGAGAAGTTGATGTTTTTCAGAACCGGAACCGGGATTTTGCCCTGCATATATTCTTTACAGATATTCTCTAATTCCAGAATCACGGCTGCACCTCCCCGTCATCTGCTGATCCGGCTTCCTGTGTGTCTGCCGGTTCTGCCTCACCATTGTCGGCGCCGCCGATCACGTTCGTTGTATCTTCCTCACCGCTGTACTCTGCGCCGTCCATGGTATTGTCGACCATGCCGTTTTCATCCTGCGTCATACCGTCGTCGACCATTCCATCGTCGTTGTCAAGCATACCGTCATCCTCGCCGCCGGCCGGATTGCTCTGTCCCAGCGAACCATCGGTACTAACGACGGTCTTCATGCCCTCTTCCAGTCCATCCTCCGGGAAGGTGATGGCATCCTCCTCTTTGAGACCATCAGTGATCTGATATTCCATCATATTTTCATCGTATGTTCCCAGCGTTACGCTTCGTTTTTCCAGTTTGCCGTTTCCATCATCGGCCCAGACGTAAGGGTTGCTGTCGACATCGTTGATAAAGTAATCGGACAGCCAGATTCCTGTTTTGACTTCCTGCTGGCCGATATCCGGCTCTACGTAAACGTGCTGGCCGAGCATCAGGCCGTTCGTTCCGTCGAGCTGCACATAAAACGGATAGTTGCTTGACTGCGTCATACCGTCTCCTGAACTGCTGTAAACGTTATTGCTTCCTGTCCGTGCATTTTCCCGATCAATCTTTGTCACAGTTCCAGTCCAGGTCTGATTCTCATCTACACGAGAATGCACGATCACCTGGCTTCCTTCAGTAATCGAACCGTCGCTCATATTCTGTTCATTGATCTGGCCTTTTACACGGAAATCTCCCGTTGCAAGAACGGTCAGGAAGGAATTGTCGGAGTTGTCACCGGAGTAAGCGCCGGCGCTGCTGTCATCGTTGTTGATTGATTTTACAACACCGGCGATTTCGCTGATCACGGTCGCATTGGTGATGTTATCGTTTAATTTATCAATCTCCGCCTGTTTTGATTTTCCTTCATATTCTTTTTTCTTTAAATCCAGCTCCGCTTCCTGAATTTCCAGTGTGATGCTTGCCTGCTGGTCTTTTGATGCCTGCTTTTTGTCTTTGTAAAGCTGGTTGATATTGGTATTCATACTTGAAAGTTCATTGTTTATGCGTTCCAGATCCAGCTGCGCCTGCTCGAGGTCACTCTGGAATTTCTCGGTATCGTAGGAGAACAGCGGTGTTCCGACCTGAACCTCCTGACCGACTTCCACATAAACTTCCTTTACCTTTTTCTCGCTGTTTTTCTCTACCTTCCAGGTATTTTCCGACTCCACAACACCGGCATAGCGGTTTTCCATTCCATTTCCGGTTCCCAGATTGGTCAGGGCTTTTACAGTATTGACATAGACGACGTTATCGTCCTCTTTTGTACCGTTTCCAAGGAAATGCCATGTCACTCCCCCTCCGGCTGCCGCAAGCACTGCGACTGCACACACAATCGCGATTACTTTTTTCTTCATATGCTTCCTCCCACTTTTCTATTTTACAAATTAATTTTCTGCTTTCCCAAGTTAGTTCTATCGTATCACATTTTGTTTTTTGTTTTCTTACTTTTTCCTTACTCTTTTTTTAGCAAATACTGGCTTTTTCTGAAAATAGATTTTTGTTTTTGTCATTAAAAACCTGCCTCCGTGTTTATGACGGAAAGCAGGTTTTCTTTCGAATCTGTTAGATTTTATTTTTTATGCTACAAGTTTCATCTCCCGCAGAATGCGGTATACGAGATAACAGATCAGCGCTGCACAGACCAGTTTGAACAGAAGCGGAACGACGGCGAACACGATTTTAAATCCAAGCCAGATCACGCCGATCGGGAGAAGAATAGTGGCGCATGCGCCGAGGACTTTTCCTCCAAATTTCAGCAGCAGTCCGACGATCCCAAATAAAATTCCAATTCCGCAGAGCAGACCAAAACAGGTTGCCAGCATGACTAATGTAACTAACATCGTGATCCCTCCTTGTCTTTTTCTCTATGTGTTCCACTTGCTGTGGATGTTTCCGTATCTTTCTTACAAACCATATTGTAGCACTTTTTTCCAGCAAAACAACGGGGAAGACGTGGAAGAATTTCTTAAGTTTTTCTTTACACCGATCGAGTGAAACCTAAAAAAGGACAGACAACGCTGCACTTCTGCAAAATTGTCTGTCCTGTAAATTACAAAATTTTCTTTACTCTTCTATTGTCTCTTCCTCAGCCTGCGGCTCAACCTCAAGACCAAGCTCTTCCAGCTGTACTGCGTCAACCGGTGACGGAGCCTCGGTCATCAGACAGGAAGCATCTTTTACCTTCGGGAATGCGATGACGTCGCGGATGCTGTCCTCTTTTGCCATCAGCATAACGAGACGGTCCAGTCCGTAAGCCAGTCCGGCGTGAGGCGGAACTCCGTATTTGAAAGCATCCAGAAGGAAACCAAATCGCTCATGTGCCTGTTCCTTTGTGAAACCAAGCATCTCAAACATCTTCTCCTGCACATCGTTCTGGTGAATACGAACGCTTCCTCCTCCGATCTCAGTGCCGTTCAGGACGATATCGTAAGCTTTTGCACGAACTGCGCCCGGATCGGTGTCCAGAAGCGGCAGATCCTCGTCCATCGGCATGGTGAACGGGTGATGCATTGCGGTGAAACGGTTCTCCTCATCGGACCACTCCAGAAGCGGGAACTCGGTAATCCATACGAAACGGTACTCGTTCTTGTCGAGCAGTCCCATCTGCTCTGCCAGTTCCAGACGAAGTGCGCCAAGAACGTTCCAAACAATCTTGTTGCGGTCTGCTGCGAAGAGAAGAAGGTCTCCAGCCTGTCCGTCCATGGCTTTGATGAGGGCTTCCATCTGCTCCTCTGTCATAAATTTGGAGAAGGAAGATTTCCAGCTTCCATCCTCATGGATTGCAATGTATGCAAGACCTTTTGCACCGTAACCTTTCGCAAACTCAACGAGCTTGTCGATTTTCTTTCTCGGCATTGCGCCCTGTCCCTTTGCGTTAATACCGCGGACAGAACCGCCGTTTTCAAGCGCGCCCTTAAATACAACAAACTCGGTATCTTTTACGGTCTCGGAAACATCAACCAGCTCCATACCGAAACGCAGGTCCGGTTTGTCGGAACCGAAACGGTTCATAGCCTCTTTCCAGGTCATTCTCTGGATCGGGAGCTGTACCTCAACGCCGAGCACCTCTTTGAACAGGTGTGCCAGCAGTCTCTCATTGACATCGATAACATCGTCTACATCAACGAAAGCAAGCTCCATATCGATCTGGGTGAACTCCGGCTGACGGTCGGCACGCAGGTCCTCGTCACGGAAACATTTTACGATCTGGATATAACGGTCATAGCCGGAGCACATCAGAAGCTGTTTGAACAGCTGCGGAGACTGCGGCAGTGCGTAGAAGCTGCCTGGATGAACACGGCTCGGTACCAAGTAATCTCTGGCGCCTTCCGGTGTGGATTTCGTCAGCATCGGGGTTTCGATCTCAAGGAAGCCTTCTTTGGACATGAACTCACGGGTGAGCATTGCCACTTTGCTTCTCATGATCAGGTTTCTCTGGATGTCCGGGCGGCGCAGATCCAGGTAACGGTATTTCAGACGGAGCTCTTCTCTCGTCTTGGAATCCTCCTCGATCGGGAACGGCGGGGTTTCTGCCTCGGAAAGAATGCGTAAGGACTCAGCCTTTACTTCGAGCTCTCCTGTTGCCAGATTTTCATTGACAGCACCGGAGCGGGCCATAACTTCACCTTCTACGGCAATGACGAACTCGCTGCGCAGTTTTGCTGCTTTCTCAAAACCTTCCTCACTGATCGGGCCGTTCTCAAAGATGATCTGCATAATACCGCTTCTGTCGCGCAGATCGACGAAAATAATTCCGCCTTTATTACGGCTCTTCTGTACCCAGCCCATCAGGGTTACTTTTTTTCCGATATCTGCTTTTGTGACTTCCGCACAGCGGCAGGTTCTCTTCAGGCCTTTCATGGATTCAGCCATTTTCTTGTTCCTCCTATTTGGAACTGCGGACACAAAGAATCTGCATCCGCAGCACATCGTTTTTTCATGCGATTACTATTATTGGATATTCCTTACATTTTGTCAACAAAAAATTCTTCGATCTCAGTGTAGCCCTCGCTGGCAAGCTGCTCTTTCTGGAATTTCTTGTTCTTCTTCATCACGGCGATGTTGATGGCCGTGCCTTCACTTCTCTCTTTTGTCGCCTGCTGAATGATCTTCTGCATTCCTTCTGCCGGCATGTTTTTCTCAATCAGATATGCTTTTTTCTTCTGAGCACCCGGAATCTGGTAATCTCTCTCGAGCAGCAGCATAACGATACGCTCAAATCCGATGGAGAATCCGCATGCGCAGGTCTGGTTTCCGGTGAATTTTCCGATCATTTCATCGTAGCGTCCGCCGCCTCCGACAGATCCGCCGTACTCATCCATAGCGATCTCGAAGATCGGTCCTGTGTAGTAGGACATTCCGCGCACCAGAGTCGGATCGAAAGCGATCTTGAATTCTGCGGTCTTCACGGCATTGACACTGTCGATGATGGTCTTCAGGCCGTCTGCGTACTCTTTGTCAAGGAATCCCTCGAGTTTCTCACGGCAATACTCTACGCCTGCGGTATCCGGGGTGATCTCCTCGAACATTTTCAGGTATTTCTCTACGGACTCTTTTGCAAAGCCGGCTTCCTCGAGCTCTTTGGCAACGCCCTCAAAACCGATTTTATCCATCTTATCGAGGATAATAAATACGGTGTCATAGGACTCCTCCGGGAATCCGCTGTAGGCTGCCATTGCTTTTAAGATGCGGCGGTCATTGATACGGATCGTAAAGTTCTTGAAGTCCAGTTTTCCAAGCAGTGTGGTGGTAGCAAGGATCAGCTCAATCTCTGCAAGGTTGGTCGGCTCGCCGAGGATATCGATATCGCACTGCATGAACTGGCGGTATCTTCCTCTCTGCGGACGGTCTGCACGCCATACATTTCCCATCTGAAGTGCTTTGAACGGGGACGGAAGCTCGTTTGCGTTGTTGGAATAGTAACGGCAGAGCGGAACGGTCAGGTCATAACGCAGGCCGCTGTCTACGAGATCGTTTTCTTTCTCAGCGGTCTCGAGTTTCAGCTTCTCTCCTCTTTTTAAGATCTTGAAAATCAGTTTCTCATTCTCGCCGCCCTGTTTGCTGTTCAGGTTTTCGATGTGCTCCACGCATGGGGTCTCCATGGAGGTAAAGCCGAAGGTTCCGTAAGTTTCCTTGATCAGACGGATCACATAGTCACGGATTGCCATTTCTTTCGGTAAAATATCTTTCATTCCGGTAACCGGTTTCTTTTTTAATGCCATTTTCTGTTTTCTCCTTTATGATTTCCCGGATCAATTCATCGACATCAGAAAGCTCGATCGCTTTCCGGCTGCCGCTGTGGATCACTCTCTGAAATGCCAGGAACATTTTCAGATCGAAATTTTTGACTTCTTCTGTCATAAGCTCCATCGCCTGTTTCCGCGTAAACGCACTCCGGTACGGGCGGTCGGAGGTCAGCGCGCAGTACACATCACAGATGCGTAAGATACGCGCCCCAAACGGAATCTTTTCTCCCGCCAGATTGGCCGGATACCCGGTTCCGTCATAATTTTCATGGTGATACAGAATACTCTCCAGCACAAAATCGGAGTAGCCGCGTCCCTGCAGGAGTTCATAGCCCAGTGTGGAATGGGTCCGCACAAAGCGCATCTCCTCGACGACGAGTGTATCCTGTTCTTCTACGTAATTCTCCAGTACAATCTTTCCGATATCGTGGAGAACGCCCGCTTTTGCAAGCTCATAGCAGATTTCTTTCTCATACCCAAGTTCCCGCGCAAGATCGTAAGCTAAATTGCTCACTTCCATGCCATGGATGAGCTGCTCGGTCAGGGTATAGCGCAGCATGTGAAGCTGCTGACTGGAATTTTCTTTCATTTTGGCAGATACTTCTCCATTCCGATACGTTTTCTCTCGATCATTTCATCGATACGCTCCACGTAGTTTTTCAGATCCTTCACGTTCTCCACCCGCTCAATGCGCTCTCCGTGTTCAAACACGAATTTCGTGGACGCTCCGGCTCCCGCGGCCAGAATGGACTGTTTTTCCTCCATAATGAGGATGTTGTAGATACCTGCTTTTCCTTCGCGGGAGTAGCCGACATTCTCAAAGTTACCCGCCATATTTTTCTGGCGGTACATGTAATACGGTCCCATCTCCATGCGGTGTGCGCTGTCCATCGTCATTTTCATGATCTCGGCAGAGTTTTCAAACGAGATTTCCTGATATTTGTCTTTGAACAGGTTGAGTCTCGTTGCACGCTTTAACGCAAGGGAATGGACGGTCAGGGAATCCGGATTCAGCGCTTCCACTTTTTCCAACGTATGCGCCACTTTTTCCTTGTCCTCGCCCGGCAGACCGACGATCAGATCCATGTTGATGTTGTCAAATCCAAGGGAACGCGCCATACGGAACTTCTCCTCGATCTCCTCCACGGTATGGTGGCGTCCGATCAGATCCAGCGTTTCCTGGTTCATGGTCTGTGGATTGATCGAAATACGGGTGACCGGGAATTTGCGGATGGCTTTTAAGACCTCCTCATTGATCGTATCCGGCCGTCCTGCCTCCACGGTGAACTCCTGCACCTGCTCCATCGGGAAAAGCTCTGTCACTTTCGTGAGCAGGCGCTCCATCTGTGCCGCATTCAGCGTGGTCGGCGTACCGCCTCCGATGTAGATCGTATCAAGGGTGTAATCCTTCATGTTCTCACTGATAAAGATCAGTTCTTTGATCAGTGCATCGAGATACGGATCTACCATATGCTCCCAGCGGCTTAACACATGGGAGCCGAAGGAACAGTACAGGCAGATGCTCGGACAGAACGGGATGCCGATGTACAGGCTGTAACCGTGTTCGTAGTCGATCGTCTTTAAAATGTCCTTTTCCCGGTTGGCAATCGTGATCGCAAGTGCCGTCTTTTCCGGGCTGGTGTAGTAAGTTTCGCGCATGTATTTCGCAATCTCTACATTTTTTTTACCCTCTTCAAGCATCTTCATCGGAATTTTCGTCGGACGGATGCCGGTGAGATCGCCCCACGGAAGTTCTTTTCCGCTCACTTTCGAGAGCGTGCGATAGACCATCCGTTTCAGGACATTTTTCGTTTCGTGGCGGTCTTTTTCATATTCCACCGCCTCACACGCGGCAGAAAGCTCTTCGTGCTTCTCATTTTCTATGGAAAAGCAGATCTGGTCTGCCGCGTACAGGATCTTATCATAATATGCAAATTCCCCGTCCGGCGCCCCATCCTCTTCGTACCACGAGGTGATCTCGCAGCCGGGATAGAATGCCTTGATCAGGGAATACACATCGTATTCAAAATCTTTTCTGTTAAAACAAAGGCTGATATTAAGCAAGGGGATTGTACCTCTTTTCATGTTCAATCGTAGTTTCATCGTTGTGGCCCGGATACACAGTCACATCCCCGGGAAGCTCTTTTAACAGGCGTTTGACCGATGCAATCAGATCTCTTCCGGAGGATGTCGGGAAATCGTATCTTCCATATGATTCGCAAAACAGCGTATCGCCGGAAAAAAGTGCTTTTTCTGCCGGAATATAATAGCAGACGCCTCCTGCCGTATGGCCTGGTGTTGCAAGCACATGGATTTTAAAATCCGCCAGATGCAGAATATCGCCCTCTTTTACCGTTTTGTCTGCCTGCATCGTGTACGGCGCGCTCCAGAGGCCGGAAAGATTTTCCCTTGCATCCCCCAGAAGGTGCTGCTCCTTTTCATGGACATAGACCGGAATATGGTATTTTTTCCGCAACGCATCCGCTGCCAGCATATGGTCGAAATGGCCATGGGTCAGCAGAATGGCCTCCGGGTCGCCGTCGATCTCGTCGATCTGGCGTTCAATCTCCAGCGGCGAATCGCCCGGGTCCACGATCAGCACCTTCTGGCTGTCCGGATTTTCCACAACGTAGCAGTTTGTCGAGAGCATTCCAAGTGCCCGGTAATTTACCTTTATCATACGCTTTTCTCCTTTTTATCCTCTCGATCTCTGAATATCGATCACGCTCTCCACCTGGCGCACCTTCTCGATGATGCTGTTCAGCTCTTCGTTGTTGTGCACGTCGAACGTCACATCGATGGAAGCCGTTCCCTGCTTGCTCGTTCTCACGTTCATCGCCGCAAGGTCGATCTTCCGCTCGGTAAAGATCTTGGAGATATCCACCAGAAGACCGGTACGGTTGTTTGCGTAAACGCTGATCTCCACGGTATAGAGAGAGCCGCCGTTGTCCTCTGCCTGCCATTCAGCATCAATGAGGCGCGCCCGCTCAGATTCCGGCAGATTCAGGACATTGACACAGTCGGTGCGGTGAATGGTCACGCCGCGTCCTCTTGTGACAAAGCCCACGATCTCATCGCCCGGGATCGGATTGCAGCATTTGGAGAAGCGAACTGCCACATCGTGGATACCGCGCACGACGATGCCGCCCTTGCTCTTTCCAACCGGCAGAACTTTCTCTCCGGATGCCGCCTCGAGCACCTGCTCGTCGGTGATCTCTTTTTTATGCTGCTTTTCATACGTCTCAATCAGCTTGTTGAGGACCTGGCCCTCTTTTAAGCCGCCGTGGCCGATGGCCGCAAGAACGGAATCCCAGTCGCGGAAGCCGTACTTTCTCATGACAGCCTCTTCGTACATCGGTTTTGTATAGATTCCAAGATTTTTGCCCTTCAGCTTTGCATAGCTGGTGAGCATTTCCTTGCCTTTGACGATGTTGTCCGTCTTGTTCTGCTGGCGGAACCACTGGTTGATGCGGCTCTTTGCCTGGGAACTCTTCGCAATTTTCAGCCAGTCGCGGCTCGGTCCCTTGGAGTTCTGCGAGGTGATGATCTCGACGCGGTCTCCGTTGTGAAGTTCCGTCTCGATCGGCACGAGTTTTCCGTTGACCCTCGCTCCGACCATCTTGTTGCCGACCGCACTGTGGACGGAATAAGCAAAGTCGATGGCACAGGAGCCGACCGGAAGCGTTTTGACATCGCCCGCCGGGCTGAAACAGTAAACATTGTCGGCAAACAGGTCGAGATCGCTCTTTAAGAGGTTCATGAACTCATGGTTGTCCGCCATGTCCTGCTGCCACTCCAGAATCTGGCGCAGCCAGGTCAGTTTTTCCTCTTCCTGCTCCGGTCCCGGTTTCTTGCCGTCGGAGGCCTCTTTGTATTTCCAGTGTGCAGCGATACCGTATTCTGCAATCCGGTGCATCTCATAAGTACGGATCTGAATCTCAAACGGCTGTCCGTTCGGTCCGATCAGGGTTGTATGCAGGGACTGGTAACGGTTTGGCTTCGGCATCGCAATGTAATCTTTGAAACGGCCCGGGATCGGCGTGTACATTTCATGGATGACACCGAGCGCTGCATAGCAGTCTTTGACGGATTCCACGATGATGCGGACCGCAAAGAGGTCATAGATCTGATCCAGCGTCTTATGCTGGTTGACCATCTTTTTGTAGATGCTGAAAAAGTGCTTGATTCGTCCGTTGACATCTGCCTCAATGCCGGCCTGGTGGATATGACGGGTCACCTCTTTTACGATCGCATCGACAAACTCCTGCCGCTGCTCCCGCTTCATGCTGACCTTCTGCACCAGTTCATAGTACGCATCCGGCTCCAGATATTTCAGAGAAAGGTCATCGAGTTCGACCTTGATCTTGGAAATACCGAGGCGCTGTGCGATCGGGGCATAAATATCCATCGTCTCACGCGCTTTTTTCTTCTGCGTCTCCGGCGACCAGTACTGTGCGGTCCGCATGTTGTGCAGACGGTCCGCCAGTTTTACCAGAATAACACGGATATCCTTTGCCATCGCAAGGAACATCTTTCTCAGGTTTTCTGCCTGCTCCTCGACCTTATCCGCAGAATATTTCAGCTGTGCCAGCTTCGTGACACCGCTTACAATCAGGGACACCTCCGGGCCGAACTCCTCGGTCAGCTCTTCTTCGGTCATGACGGTATCTTCGACAACGTCGTGCAGAAGGCCTGCCGCGATCGACTCCTTGTCGAGCTCCAGATCTGCCAGGATAATTGCCACACAGAGCGGATGGATGATGTACGGTTCCCCGCTCTTTCTTTTCTGGTCCTTATGTGCATCCGCTGCCACGCGGTATGCTTTTTCGATCAGGGAAATATCGTCCGATGGATGATATTTTTTCACAGAAGCGATCAATTCCCCGTATAATTCCTCCGGACTTGTAAAATCGTCCGTCTTGCGGATTCTGGCTTCTGCCGCCGCCACATCCTTCTTTAATTCTTCTTCACTGATTCTTTTCTCTTCTTCCATATGTATCCTCCGCTCTCATGATTAACCCCTGCGTTTCGTTGGATACGTTATTTGCCATCGTAACGGATGACAGATTTTACATCATATTTTGCCAGTTTTTCGCGTCCTTTTAAGCCGGCAAGCTCCATCAGGAACACGATTCTGGTTACTTCGCCGCCGAGGCGCTCGATCATTTTTGCACAAGCCTCCACGGTACCGCCGGTTGCAATCAGGTCGTCGATGATGACTACCTTCTGGCCCGGTTTGATGGAGTCTTTGTGCATCTCGATCGTTGCGCTGCCGTACTCTAGGTCATAGCTCTCCTCGATGGTCTCCAGAGGAAGTTTTCCTTTTTTACGGATCGGCACGAACGGTTTGTGCAGATTGTAAGCAATCGGCATACCGAAAATGAAGCCGCGGGACTCGGTTCCGCAGATTACGTCACAGTCTACTTCTTCTACAAAATGCTGCATCTCATCTATGGCAAGCTGCAGTCCGTCTGCGTCCTGCAGGATACTCGTTACATCTCTGAAAATAATACCCGGTTCCGGGAAATCCGGAATACTTCTTACGTAATCCTCTACTTTTTTCATAAAATATTCCTCCGTTTCGTCAAGGTTTGACAATTCACCTTACAGTATAGCATCAATATTCTTCTGCGTCAATTTTGTTTCCGATAGAAAACAGGGCAGAAAAATCAGGTATTTGCGGCTTTTCTGCATCTTTAAAAATAACTCTGGATATTGATCTGTAATTTGTCGCGTCCGTTCCACGTATCGATCGACGGATAGTACGCTACCGAGAGGGTCGGATGTGCATCCACGTATGCGGCGAACGCTTCTCCCTCGCCGAAATAGACACCATCCATCTGGTATCCGCCCGCATCGGCAAGCTGTACTTTCACCACGTTTCTATTCTTTCCAAAAATGCGGTAATTTAATACAGTCAGTCCTTTCTGTGCGAACAGCGGTTTCGTGTTGCCTTTTCCGAACGGCTCCAAGAGACTTAACTGGCGGATCAGATTTTTGGTGATGTAGGTGATCGGCATCGGCACATCGATCACAACTTTTTCGACGAAATCCTCTTCCGTCAGCGTGGAATTATCGTTCAGTGCCCGGCGGAACGGTTCGATCATCTCCTCTCCTGCGAGGGAAAGGCCCGCAGCCATCGGGTGGCCGCCGAATTTCGTCATCAGTTCTTTGCATTTGCAGAGCTCCTCATACATCGAATACGCTTCGATCGAGCGGCCGGAGCCCTTGACGCCCTCCTCACTTCTGGTGAGTACGAAGGATGGTTTGTGGAAGTGCTCCCGCAGGCGACCTGCGATGATTCCGGCAAGGCTCTCGTGGCAGTCCGGCAGATAGACGACGAGGACTTTGTCGTTCTGCAGCGGGGAGGTTTCCACGAGCTCGATTGCTTTCGCCTCACCCTGGCGCGTCAGCTCTTTGCGGCTTTCATTCAGGTCTTTCAAGTCCCCGGCAAGCTTTGCGGCCTCCTCACGTGTCTTTGCGCAGAGCAGTTTTAACGAATGCTCCGCCGTGTCAAGCCGTCCCGATGCGTTGATGCACGGGCCGAGAACGAAGCCGATGTGATACGGTGTCACGTTTTCCGCCTCGATGCCCTGCACACGGATCAGCTCCTGCAGGCCGAGGTTCTGCGTTTTATGGAGCGCCCGAAGGCCGGCTTTTACAAAAATCCGGTTTTCTCCCTGCAGATCCATCACATCACCGATCGTCGCAATGGCGACAAATTCCAGAAAGCGGAAGCTGTGCTCCTTTGGAATACCTGCTTTTGCCTCCATCGTCTGGATCAGTTTCCATGCGACGGCCGCACCGCAGAGGCCCGGAAACGGATAGGAACAGTCTTTCTGTTTCGGATTGACAACCGCGTCCGCCGGCGGCAGGATGTAGCGGCGTTCTCCGTTTTCATCCTCCTCAAACGGAACCTCGTGGTGGTCCGTCACAACAACCGTCATGCCAAGTTCTTTTGCCAGACGGATCTGACTGCCCGCCGCGATGCCGTTGTCACAGGTGACGATCGTGTCCCGCCCCTCATCCGCGGCAAACTGCACAAGATGCTCATTTAAGCCGTATCCGTCTGCAATCCGGTCCGGGATACGCACATCCGCATCGGCACCGAGATCTTTTAATCCGGTCAGCAGAATATACGTTGCCGTAACACCGTCGATGTCGTAGTCCCCGATGATGCGGATCGGCTTTTTCTCCCGGATTTTTTCTGCGATCAGATCTGCCGCGCGCTCCATATCCTTCATCAGCAGCGGATCGTGGAGCTGCTCCAGATCACCGAAGAGATACTCTTCGATCTCTTTCTCCCCGGTCACATCCCGGTTCCGGATCAGGCGGGCGATGACGGGATCGATGCCGAACCGGTCCGCAATTGCCTGGAAATCAGCGCGTTTTGCCGAAACTACCCAGCGTTCTTTCTTCATATGTTCTCCTCTTTCCTGTTAGCAGGAAACGCCGGACTTTTCCGGTCCGGCGTTTCTCTTTTTATGGTTTTTGCTGCTTTTATTTATTTTTTGTCTTATTCTGTACTGCTTTGGACGGCACATATTTGTTTTTTCCAACGTGCTTCATCACATACCACAGGGCACCTGTGATGCAGACAGAAGTGTAAGCTCCGCATACGATACCAACCATCAGAGGTGCTGCAAAGTCGCGGATGGAAGAAACTCCCATCACGAACAGAACAAAGATGGTGATAAAGGT
Organism: Blautia sp. AF17-9LB; assembly: GCF_003479185.1. Classification (NCBI taxonomy): domain Bacteria; kingdom Bacillati; phylum Bacillota; class Clostridia; order Lachnospirales; family Lachnospiraceae; genus Blautia; species Blautia sp. AF17-9LB. Next base: position 93,514 of record NZ_QUGU01000008.1, on the reverse strand, counting down.
GGTGAGGGAACTGTAAATGCTTCGGGTCAGGGTGTCCGTGATGCAGCGGTCAACCAGGGACTCGATCGGCTCTCTCTTTAACTCCGGCAGATTCTCACGGATACGGTCGAAGATGACGATCGTACTGTTGATGGAATAGCCGAGGATCGTCAGCATACACGCGATAAAGGTGCTGCCGACCGAAATACGGGATACCACATAGAATCCGAATACAATGGCGATATCGTGCATCAGTGCAAGGATGGCACTCGATGCGAAACGGATGTCGCGGAAACGGATCCAGATGTACAGCAGCATGCAGACTACAGCGATGATAACTGCTTTCATCGCATTCTGGCTCATTTCTTTACTTACAGTAGAAGAAATGTTGTCGAAAGTGATTTCAGAAGTATCGACACCGAAATTGTCTGCCATTGCCTGGTAAACCTGCTCACGCTCTTCCAGAGTCAGAGAACGTGTTTTGATGATGACATTGTTGCCTCCGACAACCTTTGTCATCTGAATATTGGAATCTTTTGTCACGCCTTCCACAACCGGCTCTACCTCTTTGTCCAGCTCTTCGATGGAGTAATCCTCGTTGAACGGAACGTTGATGGAAGTACCGCCCTTGAAGTCAAGGCCGAAGTTCAGTGCGCTTCCCTTTGTCTGATGCATGAAAATCATGCTGGCCGGAACGGCAAGCAGCAGAATGCAGGAGATCGTGAAGAAGATCTTTCTCTTTTCCACAAATGGAAATCCCTTGCGCTCTTTCTTGGTTCCGTAGTATTTCGCATCCTTCAGTCCCATACCGTACAGGCTGTTGACCAGCAGTCTGGAAACAACCATGGCGCTGAACATGGAAAGAACAATACCAAGAGCAAGTGTCATGGCGAATCCGCGGACACTTCCGCTCGCAAGCGCATACAGAACAGCTGCTGCAATCAGGGTCGTCACGTTTCCGTCCAGGATGGCAGAAGCTGCCTTCTTGAATCCGTCGCGGATTGCCGCATGAACCGTCTTTCCGGCACCGATCTCCTCCTCGATACGGGCGTAGATGATAACGTTCGCATCGACCGCCATACCGATCGACAGGATAACACCTGCGATACCAGGCAGGGTCAATGTCAGGTCAAATGCATTTAAAGCAATCAGATTCAGCTCAACATAGATGAGCAGTGCCCATCCGGCAGCAATACCAGGCAGGCGATATACGATTGCAAGGAAAAGGATAATCAGTACAATGCCGATCGCTCCCGCTTTTACGCTGGTGGAAACAGCTGCAGATCCAAGCTGTGCTCCAACGACGCTGGAGTTGATCTCCTCAAGTTTCAGGGAAAGGGAACCGATACGGAGGGTGGATGCCAGGCTGGTTGCTTCATCCCAGTCCATGTTTCCGCCGGAGATGACTGCAGTACCATCGGAAATCACAGCGTTTACACTCGGTACACTGACGAATTTTTCATCATAGTAGATACCGATGCTCTTTCCTGCGCTGTAGGCTTCCTGGGTTGCGTCTGCAAATTTCTGTTTTCCTTCGTCGGTCATTTTCAGCTGAACGACGCTCTCGGTTGCTTTTGTGGTGGAGTTCTGCTGATGCATGGCTTCTGCGCTCTCCACATCTTTACCGGTCAGAACGACGGAGCCGTCCTCCTCGAGCTCTTCGATAGTTTTTCCGTTCAGAACGTACTCGCCGGTCGTGCTGTCGTAGGTGTAGTTTTCTGTTCCGTCATCGTTGGTCTGTTTGATGAAATACAGGCTTCCCGGTTTACCCATCTCTTCCAGAATGGTGGTTGCATCGGTTGCACCCGGGATTTCAATGGTGATACGGTTGTCGCCCTGCAGATATACCTGTGCCTCTTCGCTGTACTGCTGCGCACGCTGTTCCAGCTTGTAGCGGGTATCTGACATTTCTTCGTCTGTCGGGTTGTCCTTTACGGCCTGATAGGTAATGCTGACACCGCCGGACAGATCCAGACCCAGGTTGATGTTCTTCATCGAACCGGTTCCGGTAGGACCCCATCCTTTGATCATCGTCCATCCAAGAAGCACTGTTACAATGGCTGCCAGGACGAGTGCGATGATACTCTGTTTCTTCTTCATCATGTCGCGATTTTCCTCTTTTCTTTAATCTTCGGCCAGAGCTGCCTTTATCATCAATGCACACTCGATCCGTTTCTGCTGCATCTTGCATCCGATCTCGTAAACATCGTTGATCTTACCTGTGAAATTGTAGGAGTTTGCCGCGCATCCGCCGCTGCAGTAGAACCGTGCAAAGCACTGGCTGCACTCCTTCTTGGAATAAACGTTGCATTTTTTGAATTCGTTGACAGTTTCTGTCTTTTTCACGCCTTCGTAAACATTTCCGAGGCAGAAATCTTCCTGTCCTACGAACTGGTGGCACGGATAGAAATCGCCCCACGGTGTTACCGCAAGGTACTCGGTTCCGGAACCGCAGCCGGAAAGACGTTTATAAACACATGGTCCGCCGGTCAGATCGATCATAAAGTGGAAGAAATTGAAGCCTCTTCCTTCTTTTTCTCTCTTGATCATCTCTCTTGCCAGAATGTCGTACTGTTCGAAGATCACCGGAAGGTCTTCCTCACGGATCGCATAGTCCTCGGTCGGAGGCGCTACAACAGGCTCAACCGAGATCTGCTTGAAGCCGAGGTCTGCCAGATGGAGAACATCAGCTGCAAAGTCTGTGTTGTAATGCGTGAAGGTTCCGCGCACATAGTATTTATCCTGATGACGAAGCTCAGCGAATTTCTGGAATTTCGGCACGATCAGATCGTAGCTTCCGGCACCTTTGCGGAACGGACGCATGTGATCGTGAACTTCTTTTCTTCCGTCGATACTTAATACGACGTTGCCCATCTCTTTATTGCAGAACTCCATGACCTCGTCGTTTAAGAGAACACCGTTGGTGGTCAGGGTGAAACGGAAGTTCTTGTTATGTAACTTCTCCTGTTCCCTTCCGTAGGCTACGAGCTGTTTTACAACATCCCAGTTCATCAGCGGTTCACCGCCGAAGAAATCTACCTCGAGGTTTCTTCTGCTGCCGGAGTTTGCGATCAGGAAATCAAGCGCTTTTTTGCCGACTTCCAGGGACATCAGTGCACGTCTTCCGTGATACTCGCCCTCTTCTGCGAAGCAGTAACGACAGGCAAGGTTGCAGTCGTGTGCAATGTGGAGGCAGAGTGCTTTTACGACGGTCGGACGGTTGGAAAACTGATCAATTGCGTTTTCGTAAATGTCTTTTGTAAAGAGCATGCCGTTGTCTGTAAGTTCCTGAATTTCTTCTCTGGCTTCGGTGATGTCCTGCTCGGCATATTTACTGCTAAGCGCCTCTGCTGCCTCTTCTGCATTTTTTCCTTCGTTCATGCAGGAAAGGACATCGTATACGCAGTCATCCACAACATGGACGGAGCCGCTGTTGACGTCCAGCACCATGTTGAAGCCATTGCTTTTATATAAATGTATCACTGTGGTATTCCTTTCTATAACTCTCTCTTTTTTTGATGTGCCTGGCAAAAAGAATGTTCCCAAATCCGGCGAAACCGGTTCTGGGAACACCTTTTACTCGTCCTTATGGATTACTTTTACTTATGCTCGCAGCTCTGGTTGCCTACGGTGCAAGAAGTCTTACATGCGGACTGGCAGGATGTCTGGCACTCACCGCATCCACCTTTTTTTACAGTGTTCTGTAAGCTTTTTGTATTTAAAGTTTTGATGTGTTTCATGGCACATTCCTCCTTCATTGTAGTTGACGCGCGACTTTTTTATAGTCTTCGGCCATTAGCTCTTCCCATTATAGCATAGGTTTTTCAAATTTAAAAGTCTGTTTTTTGAAAAAATGTTCTGTTTTGTCCGCTTTTATCTGCCGTGTGCCGTCATTCCGCCTGCCATTCCGCCGACGGCACAGACTGCTGCCGCCCACAGAAGTCTTCCGGCTCCGGCAAATCCGCCCGGCAGGAAGACTGCGGAGACGATGATCAGAATGGCAAAATACACGATTCCAAAGCAGATGCCCCAGAGAAACCGCCGTTTTCCCGCCATGTTTCCTGCCATTCTTCCGCCGGAAAAGCTTGATGCCAGATAGATCACCACAATGCCCGCCTGCACCCAGCTTTCCTTCCAGGAAAATTTCCAGAGCAGGAAAGACAGCAGCAAAAGAAGAAGCACCGAGATCAGATAGGAAACGAGAAGAGCCTTCAGCCAGCTGATCCCGCTGCCCGCACCCACCGCCCATGTTTTCTTTTCTTCCATAAGAAAAAGCCCTCCCATACTGTAAATGTATGGAATGGCTTTTCCGGATATGCCTGTTTCTTTATTTTTCGTCAAACGGATGATTCTTTTTGAATTCCAGCCATGCGGCCATGCTCTTTGCGCGTTTCGCCTGCATCTGAAGGAATGCCATGCAGAACATAACGGCTGCAGAAAGTGCGGAGCTGATCGCCAGCGGAAGCACCATCGTCTCATCGCCGGTGTTGACCGGGATGCTGCGGATGCTTACAGTGGTCTGTGTCTTCTTCTGCGGAATCTTTGTGCTTCCGGTATTGGAATTGGAAGAGCTGTTGTTACTGCTGCTCTTCGACGGTGTGGCTGTCGGAGTCGGAGTGGATGTCTTATTCGTTCCGTAGTTGTCCGGTCCTACAAGGATCGTTCCTGCGGCACGCAGCGTACTTACGTCATCGGCTGCACTTGCTGTCATTTCACCTGCACTCAGGTTGGATTTCTGCTCTGCAGCTGCAAGCAGTTCATGCTCGCCTTCGTCCGCCGTCTCAGCTTCTGCTGTTTCCGTCTGCTCCTCTGATACAAGGCTTCTGGACAGACTTACTGCCACCGGCTGGATCAAAAGAGAGACATTGGAGATCAGATAGCCGTCTTCTGTGCTGTCCGTACCGGATGGATTGGAAATTTCATCGAAATTTTTTACGGTTTCGTTTTCTTTCTGAATTTCATCTTTTACAAGGTCATCCAGATTTTCATCCTGTTTCCACTGGTCCGATGATGCATCATTTCCCGTTCCGTTCTGGTTATCCTGGTTTGTATCGTCCTGGTTTGTATCATCTGCTGCAGGATCGTCTTTTGCTGTATCATCCGGGGCAGGTGTCACGGTTGGATCTTCTGCCGGAGTTTCCGGATTCTCCGGATTTTCACTGTCATCGGTATTCTCGCCCGGTGCTGTCGTCGGAGTTACTTCCGGCGTTACGGTCGGTTCCGCATCCGGTGTCGGCGCTGCCGTTGGTGTATCCCCTGTATCTTCTCCGTTGTCCGCATCCGGTGTCGGAGTTGCCGTTGGTTCCTCCGCCGGCGTTACGGTCGGCTCTGCGTCCGGCGTTTCCGTCGGTTCTGCGTCCGGGGTCACCGTTGGTTCTGCGGTTGGCTCTGCATCCGGCGTTTCCGTCGGACCCGGAGTTGGTGTTACGGTATCTTCTGCCGCATCCGGTGCCGGAGACTCGCCTGGCGCAAGCGTTGGTGTTTCCGAAACCGTTTCTTTTGCTTTTTCTGCTGCCAGAACAGCCTCATATCCGGCTTCTGTCACCACGATTTCATCTGCCGCAAAAACGGTATCTGTTACTCTTCCCCTGAAGTCTGTTTTCTGCTGTTTCTTTCGATACGTTTCCAGCTCTTTTTCATCCATTCCGACGAATACCAGATATTTTTCTGCTGCTTCCTCCGCTGCCGTTTTGCTGGTATCTGCAGCAGTGTTTTTTTCGGTTGTTTTCCCGTCCGCCTGCAGTTCTGCCGCTGCAACCGCAAGAAGCTCCTGTGCTTTTTCCACGGTTTTTACTGCTGTCTCTGCCGTTGTACCGTCTGCCGTATCATCGCCGGTTTTCAGATTCACATAAACGGCTGCCCGTTTTGTCTCTGTACCGTTCTCCGTTCCGGAGACAGTTTCGTTCTGTACTGCGCTTTTTTCCGTTCCTGCCGATGCGCTGGCACGGAGCGGAACTGCATCGGAAAATACCAGTGTGCCCGCAAGGACAGCACCCATCACTTTCCATGCCTGTTTTTTCTTCATTGCGTTTCTCCTTATGTTCTCTTGGTCTATCCTAAAAAAATCTGTCTTTTTGTGTCATAATTTCGCATTACAGCATTATAGCACAAGAAAGAATCCCGCGCAAGGCTGAAGTCGCCTTGAAACGCGGGATTCTCATCTGCTTTTATCGCTTTTTAGTTTGTTTCCATTCTCGTTGTCGTGAGCTGATCCGGGGATAAATTCAGGATTTCCATAAACTCATCACCTGTGATTGTCTCTTTCTCATACAGATATTTTGCCAGCTCGTGGAGTTTCGGCATGTTATCTTTTAAGAGCTGCTCTGCTTTGTCGTACTGTTTTCTGACTGCTGCAACAACCTTCTCATCAATCTGTGCTGCTGTCGATTCGGAGCATGCCAGGGAAGTGTCACCGCCGAGGTACTGGTTCGTTACCGTCTCAAATGCAACCATACCAAATTCCTCGTTCATACCGAAGCGGGTGATCATGGATCTTGCCACCTTCGTTGCCTGCTCGATATCGTTCGAAGCACCTGTCGTGATGGAATGGAACACCAGATCCTCTGCCACACGGCCGCCGGTCAGCGTTGCAATCTTGTTTTCCAGCTCTTCGCGGCTCATCAGGTTGTGCTCATCTTCATCCACCTGCATCGTATAGCCGAGGGCGCCGGACGTACGCGGGATAATGGTGATCTTCGTAACCGGAGCGGAATGGCTCTGCAGTGCTGCGACGAGTGCATGGCCGACCTCGTGGTAGGAAACGATCAGTTTCTCTTTGTCGGTCATGATCTTATTCTTCTTCTGGTATCCGGCGATGACAACCTCAACGCTCTCCTCCAGATCCGCCTGGGTGACGAATTTTCTTCCATCACGGACGGCACGGAGTGCTGCCTCGTTGATCATATTGGCAAGTTCTGCACCAGAAGCACCGGATGCCATACGTGCGATCGCATTGTAATCGACATTGTCGCCCACGCGGATGTTTTTCGCATGGACTTTCAGGATTTCCTCACGGCCTTTTAAGTCAGGCAGTTCAACCGGCACACGGCGGTCGAAACGGCCCGGACGAAGAAGTGCCGGGTCCAGGGAATCCGGACGGTTCGTCGCTGCCAGAATGACAACACCTTTCTTTCCATCGAATCCATCCATCTCGGCAAGCAGCTGGTTCAGGGTCTGCTCACGCTCGTCGTTTCCGGAGAATCCGCCGCCGTCACGTTTTTTGCCGACGGTATCGATCTCATCGATAAAGACGATACACGGTGCTTTCTCGTTTGCCTGCTGGAACAGGTCACGCACCTTTGCAGCTCCCATGCCGACGAACATCTCGACGAACTCGGAGCCGGAAATGGAGAAGAACGGAACATTTGCCTCTCCGGCTACTGCCTTTGCAAGCAGCGTTTTACCGGTTCCTGGAGGGCCGACAAGCAGTGCTCCTTTCGGCATTTTTGCACCAATTTCTTCATATTTTTTTGGATTATGCAGGAAATCAACAATCTCCTGTAAAATTTCTTTTGCCTCATCCTCTCCGGCAACATCTGCAAATTTAATGCCGGTTTCGGACTGTACATAAACCTTGGCGTTGCTCTTTCCAAAGCTCATCGCATTTCCCATGCCGCCCATCATCTTACTCGTCATGCGTTTCATCAGCCACTGTCCGAGCGCAACCATCACAACGATCGGTATTACCCATGTTAAAAGAAATTCCATGAGCGGCGACATCTGCTCTATGATCGGCGTTCCAAATTCGGTAATACCTGCCTCATATAAACGGTCTACCAGCTTGTAATCATTCATCACACCCGTCTTATAATAATTCGCCGGGCTTGATTTGTCGCTGAAAATAATCTCATTTGACTGGATCTGGACTTCGCTGATTTCGTTGTTATCTACCATCTGCAAAAATTTTCCGTAATCAACTTCTGTTACCTTTGGCTCGAGAAGTCTCGGGAAAAGCAGAAGATTTAACAGCAGAATGACGATCAGCGCAACCACATAATAAAAAATTATGGGTTTTTTCGGTTTCTGCACCTGCTTCATCTGTATCCCCTCCTGTTTCTTGATTTTCTTTCTTTTTTAGTAGCATAAACTTTTCTTTCGCTAAAATCAATCAAATTCTGACATTTCATGAAACTTTTATACTTTTTTATATTTTCGCTATAAAAAGGTAAGTTTCTTGCTTTTCCATCTGTTTTCGGCTATACTTGCGAAAGACTGGGAAAGTCTCTTTTTGAAATTTTGCCCCGAAATGACGGGGTTCATTCGATAAAAAAGCTATAGAAACGGAGGTTTTGTGTATGGGACACAGGTTTACATATGTGGTTTCGCCGGAGGAGGAACGGGAAAATCTGACTGTGGAATGGTTTCTCCGCCGGCATGGATATTCGCGCCATATTATTACGGGCTTAAAACGCACAGAGGACGGCATTTTCCGAAACGGCGTCCGCGCCTGGACGAGCCAGGCCGTGCACGCCGGGGATGTGATCGAAACGCACCTTGTCGAAACAGAACCCTCCGACGGAATTCTGCCGCGGCCGGTTCCGTTTTCGGTTGTGTATGAGGATGACGACATCCTCGTTGTGGATAAACCCGCTGATACGCCGATTCATCCGTCGATTGGAAATTATGAAAATACGCTGGCAAACGGCATTGCATGGTATTTTGAACAGAAAGGTGAACCCTTCGTCTACCGCTGTATCAACCGCCTCGACCGCGACACCACCGGCCTTATCGTGCTCGCCAAGCACGCCTTAAGCGCCGCCGTTCTCTCCCAGGCCATGCGCTCCCGCGAAATCCACCGCACGTATCAGGCCTTCGCCCTCGGCGAAACCGCTGCATCCGGCACCATCGACGCCCCGATCGCCCGCCTCAACGGCTCCCTCATCCAGCGCACCGTCGACTTTGCCTCCGGCGAGCGCTCCGTAACCCATTACCGCACCCTCGCGCACTGCTCCGTTTTCTCCCACCTCGAACTCAACCTCGAAACCGGCCGCACCCACCAGATCCGCGTCCACATGGCTTACATCGGCCATCCGCTGCTCGGCGATACCCTCTATAACAAAACTCCCGGCACTTTCCCCCGCCAGGCACTTCACTCTGCATCGCTCTCCTTCGTCCATCCGATCACCGGAGAACCCTTAAACTTCCACGCACCACTGCCGGAAGATATGCAAAACCTGCTGACATAAACCAACCCCCGTGAGTTGCCGCTCACGGGGGTTTTGTTGTCCCTGATGGAACTGTCATGTCTTTTTGCCGGTGACATTATATCATACACAAAATTTAGTTTCAATCATCATTTTCATACAGTTCTGATTCTTGGTACTTCATCGATATGCAAATATTTGCTGATGCATTTCACAATCACATCATGATCCGAAACCTGTCCCATGCCGGACACTGCTACGGTTGCCACAACGCCGACTTCTTCCACGCAGATCGGAAAACCTCCGCCCAGCATTGCGTATTCCTTCGGGTCCAGTACCATCTGTTTTACGCTCTCCGGCGCATTCGTCGCTGCCATGTAAAGCTGCAGCGAACTCCGCTCCGTCAGAAGCACCGAATTGCTCTTCCGTCTCATCAGCTCCACATTGTGCGGCGTAATGCCGTTATCGCAATACTGGAATACAACTTCCCCGTTGCTTCTGCGGATCATGATGCCAACCTGTGCTCCGCGCCGTCTTGCCTCCATCAGGATCATCGTTCCCAGTTCCCATGCGTCTGCATTTGTAAAATGCGTAAACTGCAGAATATCCTCCTGCATATCGAGCACTTTCATCAGTTCATCCATTGTCATTGTCATACTTTTGCCCCGTCCTTTCTGCCATTTTATATTTTTTTAGCTTTTCGCCCCTCATTTTCTGACTTTCAGTTTATCATTTTCCCAAATTCAAGTCAAGCCAGCCACCCCCGGCATTGGCTAACACGATATCACCGAAAAGCAAAAATTCCACGCCGCAGAAGTTCCCTCCCACAGCATGGAATTTCTCATTTTTATTTTTCTACCATAATACACTTCCGCGGGCAGTTCTCCGCGCAGAGGCCGCAGCCTGTACATTTTGCCGGGTCGATCTCCGCGCGCTGGTCCACAACGTGAATTGCATCCGACGGGCAGTTCTTCTCGCACTTCTTACATCCGATACAGCCGATCTCACACGCTGCCATCACCGCCTTGCCCTTCTCGGTTGAGCGGCATTTCACCGTGATCTTCTGCTCATACGGAATCAGGTCGATCAGATTTCTCGGACAGGCCTTCACGCAGGCACCGCATGCCTTGCACGCTTCGCCGTCCACAACGGCAATGCCGTTTTCAATATGGATCGCATCAAACTTACATGCCTTCACGCAGTTTCCAAAACCAAGACATCCGTTTCCGCAGCTCTTCGGACCGCCGCCCGGTACAAAACCGGCGTAGGAGCAGTCCCTTGCACCCGTGTATTCATACTTGTTCTTTGCCACGTCACACGTACCGGCGCACCGTACCACTGCTTTTTTGCGCTCCTGTACATCGGCTTTTTGTCCCATGATAGCTCCGACGGCCGCTGCAACCGGCGCTCCGCCGACCGGACAGACAGAAACCGGGGCTTCACCCTTTACCACTGCAGCCGCCGCTCCGTCACAGCCCGGGTAACCGCAGCCGCCGCAGTTGTTGCCCGGCAGCGCTTCACGGACCTTCGTCTCGCGCTCGTCCACTTCCACATAAAACTTCTTTCCGGCAATTCCAAGGAGAATACCAATCAAAAGGCCGGTTCCACCCACCATCAGGGTGGCTGCTAAAATACCATTCATCTCTTCATCCCTCCTAGATCATTCCGGAAAATCCCATAAATGCCATTGACATCAGCATAGCCGTAAGAAGAACGATCGGCATTCCTTTGAATGACTCCGGGATATCGTTGTACTCCATCTTTTCCCGCAGGCCAGCCATCAGCACCATGGCAATCGTAAAGCCAATTGCGGTTGCCAGACCGTAAACCGTACCCTGCAGAATCGTGTAATCCTTCTGTACGTTGATGAGTGCCACACCGAGTACCGCGCAGTTTGTTGTAATCAGCGGAAGGTAAACGCCGAGCGCTCGGTACAGAGATGGAATCGTCTTTTTCAGGAACATCTCAACGAGCTGTACCAGCGCCGCGATGACAAGAATAAAAACGATCGTTTTCAGATAATCAAGTTCTGCCGGTGCTAGGATAAATTTGTAAATCAGACTTGTCACAAATGAAGAAATCGTGAGGACAAAAATAACCGCTCCGCCCATGCCGGCCGCCGTATCCATCTTTTTGGAAACACCGAGGAAAGCACAGATGCCGAGGAACTGGCTTAAGACAACGTTGTTCACCAGCGCCGCACCGATCGCAATTAAAATCAGTTCTTTCATTTCGCTTCCTCCTTTCCTTTCACAGCCTGGCAGTATGCCTTATTGGCGCACGCCATACAGCCGGTCTCTTCTGCCGGGACTGCCGGTTTTCCGGTTTTCTCTGACTTCTGGCGTTTGATGCGGTTCTGCACCGCAACGAGCATTGCCAGCACAAGGAATGCACCCGGCGCCATGATGAAGATGTTGACCGGCTCGTAAGCACTCGGCATTACCTGGATACCGAACAGGGTTCCGGCTCCGATCAGCTCACGGAACATACCGATCAGGGTCAGGCCGACGGTAAATCCAAGGCCCATGCCGATACCATCAAATAAAGACGGGATCGGACCATGTTTTCCAGCATATGCCTCGGCGCGTCCCAGGATGATACAGTTTACAACGATCAGCGGGATGTAGATGCCAAGGGCGGAATAGAGTGCCGGAATAAAACCTTCCATCAAAAATTCCACGATGGTTACAAACGATGCCACAACAACGATGTATGCTGGCATACGCACGCCGTCCGGGATGATTTTCCGAAGCAGGGAAATCATCAGGTTGGAGGCGGTCAGGATGACCATCGTCGCAAGGCCCATGCCGATACCGTTCTTTGCAGAAGTGGTAACCGCAAGCGTCGGACACATACCCAGCATCATGACGAAGGTCGGGTTTTCTTTTATGATACCATTATAAAGCCGTTCCAGCGGCGTATCTTTTCTCATGAGTTCCCTCCCTCTCCGGAAAGCAGACCGGATTCGTTGCAGTAGTTAAAACAGCAGATTCCTGCATTGACACCGTTTGTTACAGCGTTCGTTGTCAGAGTTGCTCCGCTCAGCGCATCGATTTCATCATCCGCGGATGCGCCGGATTTTGTGTAGGAGAATGCTTCTACGTTTTTATCCTTGAACTGATTCTTGAAATCGTCTGTGTCGGCACGCATACCAAGGCCGGCCGTCTCGGAAAGTGACAGGAAAGAGATTCCTTTTGTCGTTCCGTCCGATGCAATTCCCATCGAGAACTGCATGCCGCCGCCATAGCCTTCGGTTGTGGAGATGATCTCAACCAGGCCGATCGTTGCGCCGGATGCGTCTTTTGCAAGCAGCAGTTCGTCAATCGTCTGTGCTTCAAAACCGTGGCCGATCAGTGCTGCCGTAAGCTCTGCCTGTTCTGCATCGCTCATCGTTACTTCTTCAAAGGAAGCTGCCTCAGGGAATACGTTCTGGCAGGATTCCTGTTTTTCTTTTTCCTGCTGTTTCTGGATCGGCTCTAAGGTTACCTGATGTGCCGCCCCGAGAAGCAGTCCGGCAATCAGCGTGATCGCCGCAAGAATCAGTGCGTTTTTTATAATTTTGTTCATGCTTTTTTCTTGCCTCCTCTTCCGAATCCAACCGGCACGGTCACACGCTCAATGAGCGGAACCAGAAGGTTGGTAAAGATGATGGCATAGGAAACGCCCTCTGCCGAATTTCCAAAGATACGGAATACGCCGGTCAGAAGACCTAAAATGACCGCATAGATATACTGTCCCTTCTTTGTGATCGGGCGGGTAACGTAATCGGTTGCCATGAACCATGCGCCGAGCATCAGACCGCCGCCCAAAAGATGCGCGCCAAGGAAGTTGATATCAAAACCGTGGCCGCCGAAAAGCAAGGCGAACAAAAGCTCTGTTCCGATGTAGATGAGCGGAATATTGAGGTCAATCACATGAATGCAGACAAGGAAAATGCCGCCAATCAGAAGGGCCAGTGCGGAAGTCTCACCGATCGTTCCGGCCGTATTTCCAAGGAACATGGACAGCAGATTCACCTGCTCTCCTGCTTTTGCTGCGGCGAGCGGTGTCGCACCGGATACGGTATCCACGAGGTGTGCGGCTGCCGGGGCAGCGAAGTTGGTCATATGACCCGGGAAGGAAATCAAAAGGACGCATCTTCCTGCAAGCGCCGGGTTCATAATGTTCTGGCCAAGACCGCCGAAAAGCTGTTTTACGACGAGAATTGCAAACACACCGCCGATCACCGGCATCCAAAGAGGCGCCTGCACCGGCATGTTCATGGCCAGCAGAAGGCCGGTTACCAGTGCACTGCCGTCGGCAATCGTCACCGGTTTCTTCATTCCTTTTTCATACAGATATTCCGTCAGGGGACAGACTGCCATCGAAATCGCAATCAAAAGCAGTGCCCGAAGGCCGAAATTCCAGACTCCCACGCAGGCTGCCGGGGCAAGGGCAAGCAGGACGGCAAACATGATTTTGTCTGTCGTCACCTTGGACCGCGCGTGTGGGGAAGATGATACGTGTAATAATCCATTCATATGTAAGATCCCCCTATTTCTTCTTTCTCTTTGCCAGAAGCACTTTACGCATCGAGCTGATTTCCTGCGTCAGCGGACGTCTTGCCGGGCAGATAAAGGAACAACAGCCACATTCACAGCACTCCATTCCGCCGTATTTCAGGAACTTCTCTTCCTCTCCGTGCTCCGCAAAAACGGAAAGGCGGGCCGGAAGAATCTGACCCGGACAGACGGAAACGCAGCGTCCGCAGTTGATGCAGGCAGATGGTGCCAGCGCAGATACTTCATCCTCCGTAAGGCAGGTCAGTGCAGATGTTGTCTTAGTAACAGGAACATCCATTGTAAACAATGCTCTTCCCATCATCGGGCCGCCGCAGATGATCTTAGCTGCCTCATGTTTCAGACTGCCTGCCTGCTCTAAAAGTTCGGACAAGAGCATGCCGACCGGCACTTCAAAGTTGCATGGATTCTGTACTGCATCTCCCGTCACGGTAACGATACGGCTCATCAGCGGTTCACCGAAGCGGACTGCCTGGTAAATAGCGGTTACGGTGTCGATGTTGTCCACGATACAGCCCGCGTCCGCCGGCAGCATGGAGGAATTTACCTTTCGTCCCGTTGCTGCATAGATCAGCATACGCTCGGCACCCTGCGGGTATTTCGTTTTAAGCTCCAGAACCTCAATGTTATCCTCCGGAAGCACCAGCTCACGGAACTTCGCGATACAGTCCGGTTTGTTGTCCTCAATGCAGATGACTCCCTTTGCCCTCGGGAACATATGCAGCATGATTTTTAAGCCTCCGATCACCTTTTCCGGCTCCTCGAGCATTCTGCGGTAGTCGCTTGTCAGATATGGTTCGCACTCGGCACCGTTGACAAGAATATGGTCAATCGCTGACGGATCTTTCGGGGATACTTTGACGTGTGTCGGGAAGCCTGCACCTCCCATTCCCACGATTCCGGCCTCTTTGATCTTGTTCCGGATCGTATCTGCGTCGAGTTTTTCCCAGTGCGGGCACTCCTCAAATGTTTCTTTTTCATACAACCCATCGTTCTCCACAACGATACTGTCTACCGGGGAACCGGCTGCGGAAACTTTTTTCTCAATTCCTTTTACCGTGCCGGAAACCGATGCGTAAACAGGAGCCGAAACAAATCCTCCCGCTTCTGCGATTTTCTGTCCCGCTTTTACATGGTCGCCCTTTTGTACGATCGGCACAGCAGGCGCTCCGATGTGCTGTGACACTGCGTAATACAATAAGTTGCCCGGCTGCGCTTTGACAATTGGTTTGTCCTTGGAGAGCTCTTTTCCCTCGTACGGGTGAACGCCGCCATGAAAAGTATTTCTTTTCTTCTGAAACATGCTTTTCACCTCATCCTTTCTCTTTTCTATGCTGCATTTATCAATTCACAGCCTTTTTTCGGTTTTTTATGCAAAAAAGGCTGGTGCATTGCCCTGATTATTTCGGTTATTCATATCGGACTTCTTTTAACAGGAGTCCGCATGCCGGTGCAAGAAAACCCGCACTTTCGCGATTTTTTGCTTTGAGAAGCTCCGTCATTGATGCGATATCCCGTTTTCCCATCCCGGCCTCCACAAGCGTTCCTGTCAGGATCCGCACCATGTGGTACAGGAAACCGGTTCCGGTATAGGAAATGGTAAGAATCCCGTCTTTCTCGCAGAAATCAATTCCGGTAATCGTCCGCACCGTCGATTTTTTCATACGTTTGTTGGCACAGAAGCTCCTGAAATCATACGTTCCGATAAACGCTTTCGATGCTTCTTTCATTTTTTCCACATCGAGCGGTGCTTCCGGAAAATACACGTATTTCCGCTCGAAAACATGCTTTCTGCCATCGATCACGATACGGTATTCGTATGTTTTGTCCGCCGCATTCAGACGGCTGTGGAAGCGCTCCGGCATCCGCGCGAGGCTGGTGACTTCGATGTCTTCCGGCAGATAATGGTTGATTGTCTGCAGAAGTTCTTCATCGGATAGATCGGTATGGAACTTTGCATTTGCGACCTGTCCCGCCGCATGGACGCCGGCATCGGTTCTGCCCGCGCCGTGAATCTCCACCGGCTCTCCTGCAATCCTGGACAACAGCGTTTCGAGCTTGCCCTGAATCGTGTTGTCCGTATTTCCCTGCTTCTGCCAGCCGTTATAGCGCGTGCCATCGTACTGCAGGATCATTTTATAATTCATCTTTTTCTCCTTTCCAAAGTGGCCGCTTATCATTCGGCATCCATGCTTTTCTCAATCAAAAAAACCCGCAGCGCAGGACTTCGCGCCAGATTTGCTTCAAACAGCACCACTTCTGCTCCGCCCGGAAAGCTGTTCTGTAAAAATTCAGCGGCACGGCGGATCTGCAGTTTCACATCCTTTACTTCCTTCTCCGCTTTTTCCTGTTCCAGTTCACATACCGTTTCAAAAAGCTCTTTCATCTGATCCGGATCGTTTTTGCGACATTTTTTAGCGGTCTCCTCGAGTTTTTTTAACTTTTTCAAGACCCGCGCATTCGTTTCTTCCTCGCCCTGTTTCAGCAGTCCCTGCTGTTTGCACACTGCAAATCCCTGCTCTTTCTGCCGCAGCCAGGAACGATACGTTTCTTCTTTTTTCTGCCTGCAAAGTCCGGTAAACTGGCGCAAGCACTCGGAAAGCTCCTTTGCCGTGCGCTCCTGCTTCTGACAGGCGGATGCCTCTTTCCGAAGTGCCGCATGAAGCAGAGACAACAGTACAGATCGCTCTTCTGCGGAACCATTTACCGCCATCTGCTGTTTTTCTGCCTTGATTTTTCCGGAAAGTGCACCGGCCAGAATCTCCTCCACGCCGTAATCCTGTCCATATTTTTCGTAAATCCGGTAGTACGAGCTGAATTCCTCCGCCGTCTTTTCTTCCTGCAAATATTGTCCGATCAGTGCTTCGTCGACCGGAAAATTCAGGATTTCATAACTTTTCAGCACTGCCGACAAATCCTCCCAGCCGCGTGCCGTTACAAAACGCTTTTCATCCGCTTCCTGCGAAACAGAATAAAAATGGTCACTGTGTGCCATAAGGTACGTTGTCACAGCACCGTGGATCTGATTTTTCTCTGCATAGGAAAGCCACACGGAAAGCTCGGGAACCACCTCGATCTTCCGCACACGGTCAAGCGTTGCCACATCAAATTCCCGCACAGATTTATTATATTCCGGCGGATTTCCGGCGGCCACGATCAGCCAGTCATCCGGGATGTGCTGATTGCCGAATTTTTTGTCCTGCAAAAGCTGCAGCATTACCGGAGCGAGGGTCTCGGAGACACAGTTAATTTCATCGAGAAAGAGGATACCTCGCTTCTTTCCGGTCTGCTCCATGCAGTCATAGATCGAGGCGATGATCTCGCTCATCGTGTATTCCGTTGTATGTACCATTTTCCCTTCGATTCCACGTGTGCAGATCTCCGGAAGGCCCATGGCACTCTGACGCGTATGGTGTGTCATCGTGTAGGCGACAAGCCCCACACCGCACTCTTCTGCGATCTGCTCCATAATTGCCGTTTTTCCGATGCCCGGCGGGCCGATCAGGAGAATGGGACGCTGCTGCCGGAGGGGAACCAGCGGAAAACCAATTTCATCTCTTGCAAAGTATGCGCGCAGGGCTTTTTCAATTGTCTCTTTTGCTTCTTGTATGTTCATATGTTCTCTCTTATCTTGTGCACTCTTTATGTACTCTCGAAATCTTTCTGTGTTTGATTTTGCGAGATGCTTTTTTGTCAGTTGTGTTCAAAGAGTACATTCTTCTGTCAGCAGTTTTTTTGCCCATTTGGGGACAAGATTCATTCTTTCGGTCTGTCTGACAAAGACAAATGCCGTCTCGTAATCTGGCTTTTGTTCGGGATAAATTCCGTCTCCGTCGGTAAAATAGATCAACGCTTTTAAGTTTCGGAATACATGCTGTTTCCGCAACTCTTCCACTTTCTGAAAGACAGGACGGAAATCGGTTCCGCCCCGGCCCTTGATGGTAATTGTTTCACGGTAAGCTTCCCATTCTTTCGGAGAATGGATCATCGTGACATCCTGCACGAAGCTGTCGCACTGGATCAGGCAGACGTTCCATCGGGAAAAGAAGTTTTCTTTTTCTTCAAGAATGCTGCGTGTCTCACCAAGGAACTTTGCTACAATTTCTCTTTTGCACGAGCCGGATGTGTCGATTGCGATGACCAGCTCTTCGAGGCGGTTTCCTTCCCGCGTCTCCGGCGGCTCGATGAAAGGGAGACTGCCGTAGTGCTCCAGGCCGTAATGGTAGGCGACTGGGTCAAAACTGTCGAGATCCAGTTCCATCTCCTCACGGGTGACGGTGAATTGTTTTAAAAAGCTGCGGTAATTGTACGCTCTTTTTTCGATCTCGGACAGAGTTTCTTTTTTTCCACCGCAGTTCTGACCTCGCCGCAGGCCGCCGGTGCCGTAGTTTTCCGCCAACTTGCGGGAAGCACGTTCCCAGACTGATTGAAAAGACTCGATAAGTTCCGGCTCTTTTCCCGGCACCAGCCATGAAACCGGAGACTGTTTTTCTTTTTCCGGCATCAGCCATGAAACCGGGGGCTGTTCTTTTTTTTCCGGCTCCGGTGTTTCTTTCCCAAACCGGCGGATGCATTCCAGCAGCAGGTGCTGATAGCCTTCCTTGAGGAACGATGAATTTTCGGCACACATGCGGAGTACAAAATCGGAGTTAAAATATATCGTATGACCGTCGGATGTGATGGCTTTTGTCCTGTCGGACGGCTGATGACGAAAGAAGAGAATCGCTTCACCAAGTTCCGGGTACAGCCAGCAGAGATTTTTGCGGGCTTCTTCGAAAAGCCGGAGCGCCAGCGCTTCTTTTTCTTTTGTGGACTTTTCTTTCTGAACCGCAGCTTCTGTTTTTCTGCTTTCCGTATTCTCCTGCATCGGATCCTGTGAGTTCCGGTTCAGGAGAATGTGGAAGGCCTGCCATTTCTGCTGGTCGGCGGCAAGGTTGAGAAAACGTTTTCGGTCTGCATCGGACAGCCATCCGGTCTGCAGAATACGTTCCAGCTTTGAAAAATCATCCTCACGAATCAGCATTTCGACAGCGGGACGAATGCGTTTCCGCAGGTATGCGGTATATGCGGCTCGCTGTTCTTCCGGAAGATCCTGCGATTCACAAAAGCTGGAAAGTGCAGCCCGGAGGCGCTGCTGTTCGGATGTCGTCGTTCTGAAACTACTCCAGTCATCCATTTTATTCACTCCCTTACTCGCCGCGTTGGCTCACTTGCACTCATTATATCGTCATTTTTGAGCATTGACAATGTTGGATCGTGTTATTTTTTTCACACTTTTACCATATTTTTATGATATACTTGATATTATAAAATACGATTGCAGTCGTAAAAGCGCAAAGGAGATCCTTTTTATGAACAAAGAAAACAGAAAAGCTGCCAAGGAACGGCGTGCCAAAGAGCGGGAGCACGAAGCGAAAGTAGCGCATTACAAAAAGATCTGGAGCTGGGCCGGACCGGCTCTGATTATCGTTGTGATCGTCGGCCTTATTATTGCCAGCGTACTCGATTCCAAACGACTCTCTGTCAAAAGTGCCTCGGAGGATACCTCCACAGCCTCATCGGCCGCATCCGCCTCATCAGCCTCCACTTCGGCTTCTGCCTCTTTGCAGACCGACACTTCCCTTACCATCGAGGACGGTGATACCGTCAATATCGACTATGTCGGCTCCATTGACGGCGTGGAATTCCAGGGAGGAAACACAAACGGCAGCGGCGCTGATCTTGTGATCGGTTCCCACACTTACATCGATGACTTTGAAGAACAGCTCATCGGTCATCACCCGGGCGACAGCGTAGATGTAACCGTCACTTTCCCGGAAGACTATGGAAAAGACGAACTCAACGGAAAGGAAGCTCTTTTCAAAGTTACCGTCAATGGCATTTATAAATAGAACAGCAAAAAAGACATCCTCCACAGATTTTCCGTCTGCGCCGGATGTCTTTTTCTTATTATTTTTTTGTTAAGTTTTTTTCAAAGACGCTTCGATGTATTAAAAAAAGTACATCTTCTTATTCCACAATTTTGTAATACGCCCGCGCCGTCAGCACATAGACGATCAGGTAAACCACGGCAAACGCCGCAATCGTAATCGCTGTTGCAATCAGGAACAGATTGCTGTCCGGGAAATTCAGCATTGCCATGATACGCCTGGTCAATGGAAACGCTACCATTGTATGCACCACGGCCACCGCGAGCGGCAGGAAAAAGACCGTTACCACCTGTGACTGAATCGTCTGACGGATTTCTTTGCGGCTCATGCCGACCTTCTGCATAATCTGGAACCGTTTTCGGTCATCGAAGCCTTCTGAAACCTGCTTATAATAGATAATCATAACGGCACCCATCAAAAACAGCGCACCGACGAAAACACCTAAAAACAGAAGTGAACCATACAGACTGTAAACCGTATTGCGCTCTTTTTCGCGCACTTCCACCCATCCGTTAAAAGATGACTCCGTCAGTATCGTCTCAATCTCATCTCCAACTGTGATCTGTTCGCCAGCATCCCCGATAAGATCCAGAGCATATTCCCAACTGTATCCTTCTGGCTCCTTTCCCTGCACAGCTGCATACGCTTCCTTTGCTTCCTTGTTCCGCGTCACCACCGTCATTGTCTCATACACCTGCGTCTTCTCATCCAGAATGTACGATTTCTTATCGGTATTCCATTTTTTTACTTCATACGTCTGATTTCCCAGTTCAATCGTGTCATATCCATAATTTTTCTGTTTTGCCTGAAAAACCAGAGCCTGCCCTGGTTCCAGCTCTACCTGTTCGCCGGTTACCTGATTGTACTCCGACTCTTCCATGATTTTTATCAGTGTGCTCGCCGCAGCATCATCTGACTGTGTTTTTTCTACTTTGTTTCTATCTACAACAGCAAGCATAACATAGTATCTCTGATCACTTTCATACTTTTTTCTGAGCTGCTTTTCTTCCAGATGCTGATCAATCCCAGTTTTCACTTCCTCTATCATCTTCTGACTGACCGGTTCCACCGTCTTCATAATGCCGCTATTTGCTTCGATCGAAATCTGATGTGGAAACCGCGTATAGGTAACCTCCTCAATCCCCGTCCACAAACATGTGCTGATGGAGATAACCAGAAGCACACCCGTTGACAGAATACAGATATTCGCAAGACCGACCGCATTTTGCTTCATGCGGTACAGCATGCCCGAAATGCTTGTAAAATGGCGTGTCTGGTAATAGTAATTCTTGTTTTTCTTCAGAATTTTCAAAAATGCAATACTTCCAGCAGAAAACAGGCAGTACGTTCCCACCATAACCAAGGCGATTGCATTAAAAAACTTATCAAGTGCGTCCATCGAGGATTGGCTGGTCAGAGCCAGATAATAGCCAACACCAAGAAGCATGAATCCAAGAACCGCCGTCAAAAGCTTCGTTTTCGGTTCCCGCTCACCCTGCGCGCCGCCGTGCAGCAGTTCGACCGGCTGTGAGACGTGGATCTGGCGAAGGCTTAAGAGAAAATTGATCACAAAAGTCAGGCCGAACAGCAGCATCGTACTTCCTACGGCTTTTGCACTGAACGCAAAACCAATTGTTCCGTTCAGTCCGGTCAGCTTCATCAGCACCAGAAACAGCAGGCGGTACAGCAACACACCGAGCAGAATACCGATTCCAAGCGATGCCGCCCACAGATACAGACTCTCAAAAAAGAGGATCTTCGCCAGATGCTTTTTCTCCATGCCGAGAATCTGGAACAGACCGAACTCTTTTTTTCTTCTTTTTGCCAGAAAACTGTTGCTGTAGATCAGAAAAATCACCGCGAACAGGCCAATGATATAGGTTCCCATCCCCATCACTGTCAGGATCGTATCTTTTCCGATCATGGAATCAAAGCCACTTCCCTGCGCCAGTGTATCCATGATAAAAAACATCACCACCGTGCCGATGCATGACAGCAGATACGGAAGAATATTCTGACGATTTTTGCTCAAATTTGTTTTTGCCAGTCTGGCATACAGCAGATTATTCATCCCGTTCACCACCCGTCGCAAGAATTGTCAGCGTATCGGAGATCTTCTGATACATCTCATCGCGCCCTAAAGAACCGCGATACAGCTGGTGGAAGACCTCGCCGTCCTTGATGAACAGCACACGTTTCGCCGAGCAGGCCGCCTTCACACTGTGCGTTACCATAACAATCGTCTGGCCCTCCTCGTTGATCTCCCCGAACAGTTTCATGAGGCCATCCGCTGCATGGGAATCGAGCGCGCCGGAAGGCTCATCCGCAAGAACCAGCTCCGGATTGGTAATCAGCGCACGCGCAACGGCTGCACGCTGCTTCTGTCCGCCGGACACCTCATATGGGTATTTATTGAGGACCTGGGTGATGCCGAGTTTTTTCGCAATCGGCTCTGCCCGAAGACTCATCTCCTCGTATTTTTTTCCTTCCAGCACGAGCGGCAGATAAATGTTGTCACGCAGGGAAAAGGTATCGAGCAGGTTGAAGTCCTGGAACACGAAACCTAAGTTTTCGCGGCGGAATCCGGCAATCTCCTTCTCTTTTAATTCGCCGAGATTCTTTCCATTTAACCGCACCTGTCCGCCGGTTGGCTTGTCTAGTGCTGCGAGCAGGTTCAGAAGCGTCGTTTTTCCGCTTCCCGATTCGCCCATGATTGCAACAAATTCGCCCCGTTCCACTGTAAAATTAACGTCTTTCAACGCTTCCACCCGGTTGCTGCCAAGGCGCGTGGTATATGTTTTTTTCAGATGTTCTACTTCCAGAATTGCCATGTCACATTTTCCTTTCTGTCTGAACTGTTTTCTTAATTGACAAGGCTTATTATACCCGTCCGCGCCCTCTTCTGCCTTAGGATCATCTTACAAAAAGACCGGCAACCTTACATTTCTGTAAGATTCCCGGCGAAGCTCTCTATGTACTACAGGGATACGGTATCCAGCCCAAGATACACCTTCGTTCCCGCTCCCATCTCCGACTCGATGCGGATGGTATGCGAAAGTTTCTCCATGATCTGGCGGCACAGATACAGTCCGATGCCCGTTGACCGCTTGTCTGCGCGGCCGTTGCAGCCCGTGTAGCCTTTTTCGAAAATCCGCGGCAGATCCTCCGGCGCAATGCCGATGCCGGTATCCTCAATCACCAGCGTTTTTGGTGCATCCGGTGACAGATAGATGTGAATGCTGCCACTTTTCGTGTATTTCAGCGCATTTGACAGAATCTGCTCCAGCACAAAGACGAGCCATTTTTCATCTGTCAGCACCTCGCAGTGCACCGGCTCGTAGGAAAGGATAATTTTCCGGCGGATAAAAAGCGGGGCATATTTCCGCACAGCCTGGCGGATCAGCGCATCCAAATCGTACCTTGCAAAGACAAGATCCGATGTCATTTTTTCCATGCGCAGGTACTGCAGCGCCATCTGCACATACTGCTCCGTCTGGAAAAGTTCGCTCTGCATTTCACGCGAAAGCGGCGTATCCTCCTCCTGCAGAAGCAGCCGCATCGCCGCAATCGGCGTTTTGATCTGATGGGTCCACATCGTGTAATACTCCATCATATCGCGGTATTTCTGCTCCATCTTAATCTGTTCTTCCTGAAACTGCCGCTCGTAGGATGCGATGATCTGCTGGTAATCCCGCGCCAGAAGCCCGTCCGCCTCCGGAAGCGCTTCTGTTTTGCCCTGCGGTTCGGCGGCAAGGAGTGCTAAGACCAGATGATGTTTCCGGTACTTCCCATAATGAAAGCAAAAACCTGCGGCTCCGACAGCAGCCATCAGCACGATCATATAAACGGTGACATCCTGCGGCACATTGCGCAGAAAACAGAGGAGTGAAAATACTCCTATAAAAGCGGCAATCCGCACGGCCGATGCAAGATGCTCTTTCAAATACCAGTTAAGAAGCATAAACTCCTGCCGGATTCCCTCTTTCTGTTGTTCCATCCTTTTTCTCCTGTTCTGCTTCCGTCATGCGATCAGGTAGCCGACACCCTTTTTCGTCTGGATAAAGTCTGTAAGTCCTGCCTCCTCCAGTTTTTTCCGCAGGCGCGTGACGTTGACGGTCAGCGTGTTGTCATCTATAAAGCTGTCCGACTCCCACAGATGCATCATCAGCATATCTCGGCTGACGGCTTTTCCTTTATTTTCGAGAAGGGACTGCAGAATGCGCCACTCATTTTTTGTCAGCTCAATCCGCTTTCCCCGGTAATTCAGCACACCACTTCCCGTATCGAGCATGGCACCGCGGTGCTCGAGGAAATTCGTTTCTCCGGCAAATTCGTAGGTGCGGCGGAGCATCGCCTGGACTTTGGCGGTCAGGACACTTAAATCAAACGGCTTCGCGATAAAGTCATCGTCGCCCATATTAACGGCCATAATGATGTTCATGTTGTCCGATGCAGAAGAAAGAAAAATTACCGGCACTTTAGAGACTTTTCGAATCTCCTGGCACCAGTGAAATCCGTTAAAAAAGGGAAGATGAATGTCCATCAGCACTAATTGCGGATTTTTCACGGCAAATTCGGCGAGAACACAGGAAAAATCCTGTACGCAGAACGCATCCATGCCCCAGGAAACCAGACTCTGCTGCACGGCGCGGGCGATGACTTCATCATCTTCTACAATCATAATTCGATACATGGCTGTTCCTCTGTTGTCTCTAGCAAAGCGGATATTCGCAATCCGCTTCGCTACTTGCTTGATTCGGTTAAAAATATGGACTCCGGGCGGGTGTTTTCAACGCACAGCCGCTCCCGGAGCCGTTTTCGCAGATGATTATACTCTTACAATATAATCTGATTTTCTTTCTTTTGCCTCTGGGTACTCACAGTCGCGATAGCCGAGGATGCAGTGGCCGATTCCAACATAATTTTCGGAAAGTCCCCACTCTTTTAAGAGGGCTTTTCCCTCCGGGCTCGCGAACTCTTCTTTTGCACGATGGATCCAGCAGGAATCCACACCAACGGCATGTGCTGCCAGCATCAGATTTCCCATGACAAGAGAGCCGTCCTCCACATAAGTTCCGCGCTCCGGGTCAGCAAGCACGATCAGAACGGTCGGTGCGCCGTAGAACGGATCGGATGTTGTACCCATAACAGCCGCATTCATTTTCGAAAGTTTTGCAATCAGCTCCGGTTTCTGTACCACAACAATCACCGGCGACTGTTTTCCCATGCCGGTTGCCGCATACGTTCCGGCCTCCAGAATTGCATCGAGCTGCTCATCGGTAATCTGCTCCGCTTTGTATTTGCGGATGCTTCTTCTTGTTTTGATTGCATTTAATACTTCGTTGTTCATGGTAAAAATCCTCCTGTTCTTTTTTTGTTTTTATCGCAAACGCCGCAGCTTTGTATACCGGACGCATTGCCTGCCTACATCTGTTTCCGCACAATCCGATACTCGTCGCCGAGCTGGTAGTACGGACAGTTGTAAAATTTATCCTGCAGAAAACGTGCCATCTCATCCTCATCGAGATCCACCTCGCAGGTGTAGCACTCATAATCATCATCATACACAAAATTGCCGCACGACTCACAGCTTGTGGCCATCTGGCGGGAGTGCTTTTTCTTTTGTGCATGGGGTGTTGGTTCTGTCATATGGCAATTCCTCCCATTTCTTACACTTCGCTTTTCCGTTTCTGCGCTTCCGACAGAGGAAGAATTTCTATTTTTCATCCACAACCTGGAAAATATAAAATTTCAGGTAATAGGACTCATCCGCCGCCCACAGAATTGGGTGATCCGGAGCCTGGGTGCGGTATTCTACCTGACGGAGACGTTTGTGGACGTTGTGAGCCGCCTGGTTGATGGTTTTCGTGAAGAGTTCGTAGTCCATAAAGTGGGAACACGAACAGGTGCACAGATAGCCGCCGTCTTTGACCAGTTTCATGCCGCGCAGATTGATTTCACGATATCCCTTGATTGCGTTTTTGATGGAGTTTCTTGATTTTGTGAAGGCCGGCGGGTCAAGGATAACGACGTCGAATTTTTCTCCCTCTTTTTCAAGACGCGGCAACAGTTCAAAGACATCCTCGCACACGAAAGATGCTACGTTTTCCAGACCATTTAAGGCTGCGTTTTTCCGTGCCTGCTCTACACCGAGCTCTGATGCATCAACGCCGATAACTTCCTTTGCTCCTGCATATGCCGCATTCAGTGCAAACGACCCGGTATGGGTAAAGCAGTCGAGCACTCTCGCGTCCTTGCAGAGCTTCTGCACAGCCAGACGGTTGTATTTCTGATCCAGGAAGAAACCAGTTTTCTGGCCGTCCTTGACATCGACGAGATAGTGGACACCATTCTCGATGATTTCCACGCTGGTGTCAAACGGCTCGGAGAGAAATCCTTTCACACGCTCCATGCCCTCCTGCTCACGCACTTTTGCATCGCTTCGCTCAAACACGCCGCGGATCTTAACCCCGTCAGCTGCCAGAACCTCCTCCAACAGGCGGATAATCGTCATTTTCATTTTGTCGATACCAAGTGCCAGCGACTGAACGACCAGCACATCGGAGAATTTATCCACTACGAGTCCCGGCAGGAAGTCTGCCTCGCCAAAGATCAGGCGACAACTCGATGTGTCCGTCACTTTTTTGCGGTACTCCCAGGCATCCTGCACTCTTTTTTTCAAGAATGTTTCATCGATTTCCTGGTCGATGTTTCTTGTCATCATACGGATACGGATTTTGGAATGCTCGTTGATGAAACCGCGCCCCATCGGGTATCCGTCGAAGTCGCGCACCAGCACGATATCTCCGTTTTCATATGCTCCTAAAATCGAAGCGATCTCATTATCAAAAATCCAGGCTCCGCCCTGCTTTAAGGCGCGGCCCTCTCCTTTTTTCAATGTTACAACTGCGTTGCTCAAAAGTTTTTCCTCCTTAAAACAATATAGTTAGCCATATCTAATCATAGACAACTGTGTTTTGCTTGCATTCTCAAAACCGCGCTTCCAGCGCTTTTTGCTGCTGCGCAGCTCCTTTTTGCACGAGTGAACTATAACGTCAGATTCCTCTTCCGTCAAACTCCGGAATGAAGCTCTCCTCGGCCACCGGGCCTTCCTGTAAAAAGGCGTTGGTGACGCCGAGGGAAAACGTATAGTCCAGCAGACGCTCATACTCCCGCTTTGTCGTTTTCCGGTTCAGCGGACTTATGTTTTCCACCTGCGGAAGCGGCGTGTACTGGCTCATGAGGCTCAGCCAGACGGTATCGCCGTACGTCTCATAGACGTATTTTACCACAGCTTTTGCATTTTTTACAGCACCGGGCAGCAATAAATGGCGCACAATCACACCTTTTTTCATCAGACCATTCTCATCGAATACAGCCTCTCCTGTCTGACGCACCATTTCCGCCAGCGCCCGTTTTGCTGTTTCCGGGTAATCTTCTGCCCGCGAGTACACTTTTGCAAGGGAGGAGTCCATATACTTAAAATCTGTCAGATAAATATCGATCAGCCCATCCAGGGCCTGCAGGGCTTCCACGCTCTCATACCCGCCGCAGTTATACACAACCGGCACGGTAAGTCCCTTTTTCTTTGCCTGAAAAAGTGCCTCCCGGATCTGCAGCACGTAGTGGCTTGGTGTCACAAGATTGATATTGTTTGCATTCTGTGCCTGCAGCTCCAGAAAAATGTCCGAAAGCCGCCCGATCGAAATCACTTTTCCGCTCTCCATCTCCGCAATATGATGGTTCTGACAGTAAACACACCGCAGATTACATCCGGAAAAGAAAACCGTCCCCGACCCCGTCGTCCCGGAAATACACGGCTCCTCCCAGAAATGCAGTGCAGCCCGCGCCGCCGCAACCCCGGAGGGCGCCTTACAATATCCCGTCTTTCCATGCTCCCGGTCCGCTCCGCACTTCCGCGGACAAACCCGGCACCGGCTCATCTCCTGTTCCAAATCCAGCATAATATTTCTCCCTTTTCTCTTTAGAAAAAAGCCGTGTCTCCGGAAAATAGTTTCTTCCACAGACACAGCTTTTGTATTTCTATGCGTCAATTAATATGCCAGAATTTCATATCCATCTTCTGTTACCGCAACCGTAACCTCCCACTGGGCTGACGGTGCGCCGTCTTCGGTGTAGACAGTCCAGTCGTTGTCGGAGTCGATGAAGATTTCATCGGTTCCGAGATTGATCATAGGCTCAATGGTGAATACCATGCCCGGTACGAGCAGCATTCCGGTATCTCGTCTTGTGACATAGCTGACGAACGGATCCTCGTGAAACTCCAGACCGACGCCATGGCCACCGATGTCACGGACAACTTTATAGCCCTGGCTCTGGGCAAATTCATTGATTACCGCGCCGACATTGCCAAGCCGGTTAAACGGACGTACTTCGGAGAGTCCGAGCTGTACGGCTTTTAACGTATCTTCCACCAGCTTCTTTGAAACATCGTCTACCTCACCGATACAGAACATACGGGAAGAGTCGGAAAAATATCCCTTATAAATAGTAGAAACATCGACGTTGATGATGTCTCCGTCCTGCAGAATTTCCTCCTCATTCGGAATTCCATGGCATACTGCATCGTTGATGGAGGTACACACGCTCTTCGGAAATCCTTCATAATTCAGCGGTGCTGCAATTCCGCCGAGTTCTTTTGTCTTTTCTGCGACCAGACGGTCGATATCTTCCGTACTCATGCCTGCATGAATGTTTTCGGCCACATAATCCAGAACTGCAATATTGACAAGACCGCTTTCACGAATTCCATCGATCTGATCCGGTCTTTTGATAATTTTCTTCGGCGGAATTTTCCATCCCTTTAATTTATAAGAATTGATTTTCTCATCCAGCGCCAGATGGCAGTCTTTGTACTTCTTCCCGCTGCCGCACCAGCAGGGATCATTTCTTCCAATTTTTTTCAGCATAATGTTCTATCCTCTTTCTGAACGCGGAACGACAGATCCGATTTTCTGTCTCCCGCTGAAATTCATATAACTCCTCTACTACTTTACCACACTCCGGCAAAACTGCAAGCAAAAGTTACCAAATGAATAACTCTCTCAAAAGAGACCATCTGCCCAGATGACAGATCCCGTTCCTCCCAGAATCCCAATCGCCGTCTCCGGCCCGTAATGCACCATATCTTTTGTGGTCAGCAGATGCCAGCCGTCTTTCCTGTCGCTGCCGAAATATGGATTTCAGGTAAAATTACAATTAAAATCAGGTATATTTACCCCGATTTCCGGCAATACTTTTTCATGAAACCACCAAAGAAAGTAAGAAAGGAAGATGCACGATGAGTGGAGATGCAGAGCTTTTAAACTTTATTTACCAGAACTCCCAGATGGGTGTCGACACGATCCGGCAGCTCATTGGAGTCGTTGAGGACAAAGACTTAAAAGAACATCTGAAAACCCAGTTTCAGGGCTATGAGGAATTTCATCAGGCGGCAAAGGAGCTGCTGAATGAACACGGCTACGATGAAAAAGGCCTTGGCATAATGGAAAAAGCACGCACGTATTTTATGATAAACCTGCAGACTATAACGGATCCGTCCGTCTCACACATTGCCAGCATGCTGATTACCGGAAGCAGCATGGGCATCGTCGAGGCAATCCAGAAGTACCGCCAGTATGAGGACGCGGATCCCAAAATCCGGGATCTGATGGATAAGCTGCGAAAATTTGAAGAATACAACATGGAAAAGTTAAAAGATTTCTTATGAAAATCATATTCAGCCAAACTACCCGCATCTGCAGATCCTGCGAGTGGCAGCTTCTTTCGGATGCAAAGGAATCGAGAAACGATCCGGTACCGGCACAAAACAGTGCCGCACCGGATTTTGAGTTGTTTTGACCGTTTTACAAACTTTACATACATTTAACACAAAACTGTTTTTAGATGTGTTATCTTCTAAATGTAGGTTTTTTCTCGAGTAAGACCTGCAAAACGTGTATCTATTGTTAAAACCACGAAAAGAAAAAGAAAATTACGTAAAGGGAGAAATTATGGACATTTTTGGAGTGTTATCCTTTGTCGGTGGCCTTGCCATGTTCTTATACGGCATGAGCGCCATGGGCGATGGCCTGACCAAACTTTCCGGCGGTAAACTGGAATACCTGCTGGAAAAGCTGACATCAAAGCGGATTATGGCAGTTCTTTTAGGTGCCGGTGTTACCGCAGTTATCCAGTCCTCTTCTGCAACTACTGTTATGGTTGTCGGATTCGTAAACTCCGGCATCATGAAGCTGAACCAGGCAGTCGGCATCATCATGGGCGCCAATATCGGTACCACCATCACTTCCTGGATCTTAAGTCTTACCGGCATTCAGGGCGACAATGTATTCATTAAAATGCTGAACCCGTCGTCCTTTTCCCCCATTCTTGCAATCATCGGCGTTTTTATGCTGATGCTGGCAAAGAGCGATAAAAAGAAAAATGTCGGTACCCTGTTAACCGGTTTTTCCATTCTGATGTTTGGTATGCACACCATGAGCAGCGCTGTATCACCGCTCGCAGATGTACCGGAATTCACGGGACTTCTCGTAAAATTCTCCATGCCGGTTCTAGGTGTTCTTGCCGGAACCATTTTGACCGCCGTGATCCAGAGTTCCTCTGCTTCTGTCGGTATTCTTCAGGCACTCTGCGCAACCGGTTCCGTCAGCTACGCCGTAGCCATTCCGATCATTATGGGACAGAATATCGGTACATGTATTACCGCACTGCTCTCCTCCATCGGTACAAGCCGCAATGCACGCCGTACCGCAATGGTTCACCTTTATTTTAACATCATCGGTACTGTTCTTTTCCTGGTTCTCTTCTATGGAATCAATGCCTTTGTGCATTTTCCATTCCTGGAAACCTCCGCAAATGCAGCCGGCATCGCAATCGTTCACTCCGGCTTCAATATTTTTGCAACACTAATCCTGTTCCCGTTTGCAGACGGACTGGTCAAACTTGCGAAACTGACCATTCCGGACGGACCGGAAGAAAAAGCAGACGAAGCTGTTCAGATGCTCGATACCCGTTTCCTCGACAGCCCGGCTTTTGCTCTGCAGCAGTGTAAAGTCGCAGCCGCAAAAATGGCAGAGCTGACCGAAACCGGTCTTGTTACTTCTGTTGACCTGATGGCCTCCTACAACGAGGCGGATGCGGAAAATGTAGATATTCTTGAGAAAAAGGTGGATCATTTTGAAGATGCCCTCGGCACATATCTGGTGAAGCTTTCCAGTGAAAAGCTTTCCCCAAAGGACAGCCAGACACTTTCCATGATCCTGCACTGCATCGGCGATTTCGAACGAATTTCCGATCACACCGTCAACATCATGAAAGCTGCAAGAGAGATGCATGACAAGAACCTGCAGTTCTCCGCTGACGGAGCCGCAGAGCTTGCTGTTTATGGAAAAGCAGTCAAAGATATTGTCAGCCTGACCTTCTCCGTTTTCAACAATGAGGATGTAAAAAAAGCAAATGAAGTGGAACCACTCGAGCAGGTGATTGACAGCCTGAATTCCAGCCTGAAGAACCACCACATCGAACGGCTCCAGAGTGGAAAATGCACGATCGAGCTTGGTTTTATCCTTTCCGATGTGATGACCGACTTCGAACGGATTTCCGACCACTGCTCCAACATTGCCGTCTGCGTCAGCCAGATCCACAGCGGATCCTTCGATACACATGAGTATCTGCATGCATTAAAGAAAGAAGAAGAATTTGAGACAGAATATAAAGAGCTGAAAAAACAGTATCAGCTGCCAACGCTGAAAGCCTAAAAACAGACTGTACTGTAACCATCAGCTGTACAACCGGGAATTTTTATGGTAAGAATCTTCCCTTCTTTAGGCTGTCACTGTTTTGTTTTATTACCATATCACATATGCATTACTCAATCTACTATTTTTCTCTGAATTTTTCCAAAAAATACCGACTGCCCATCAATATTGATATATTCTACATTGGCAGTCGGTATTTCTATTTCATTCTATTCTTTTCTTTATACCACCTGATCCTTCGCAATAAATACCGGGAAGGAATCGGTTCCTTTGAGCTGTTTTCCCTCAGATACCGTAACGTATTTATCAGAAACAACGTACTCAATCTCAGCGCCTGCTTCAATCACAGTATCCTGCATCAGAATGCAGTTCTTTACTTTTGCTCCCTTGGCTACCTTGACACCACGGAACAAAATGCTGTTTTCGATTTCGCCTTCGATCACACAGCCGTCTGCTACCATCACGTTTTTCGCTTTTGATCCGTTGATATAACGGGTCGGATTGTCATCGCGGACTTTAGTATAGATCGGGTTTCCCAAGAAGAGGCTATCCAGATTTTCATCTTTTAAAAGCTTCATGTTCTCATCGAAATAGCTCTTCATATCATCAATTCTTGCCTGATAGCCGGTAAACTCATATCCCTGAATGTTCAGCTTCTCAGTTTGGGGTGCCAGGACATCACGCTCAAAGAATTTATTTCCAAGGACAAAACCTTTTTTGATTTCGTCGATCAGAAGCTGACGCTCCATCACGTAGATATTCATCGATACATTCTGTACTCCGTTTTCCTCCGAGTTTACAAAGATCTTGCTGATCTTCTGTCCTGCCATGGAGAAGGTGTAGTGCAGATAATTGGTTTTCTCGTAAGAGCTTCTGACGCCTTCCGGAATCGGCTGCTTGGTATAAGCTGCAGTAACATCTGCGCCGCTTTCGATATGCTGATTCAGCATCTCTTTGAAATCAAAATTGCAGGCAATGTTGGTGTCTGCCATAACAACATATTTTTCTTTCTGCCATTTCAGGAAATCGAGAACATTTGCCAGTGCTTCCACTCTTCCGGAATACACCTGAATTTTCTTCTCGGAATAAGGCGGAACAATGTTTAAGCCGCCTTTTTTTCTGGCGAGATCCCACTCACGTCCGGAGCCGAGATGATCCATCAGCGAATGGTAATTTTTGCGGACGATAATGGATACATTTCCGATTCCGCAGTTTACCATGCTGGATAAAATAAAGTCCACCATGCGGTAACGGCTGGCAAAAGGAATGGAGGCCATCAGACGCTCGTTTACCAGATCCGGTACCTGCTCATCATAGCTGTTTGGGAAAATGATGCCCAGTGCATCTGCATTTGCGTTTACCATTCTTCTTCACCATCCTTTACATTTGCATTTACCATTGCATTTGGTCCTACTTTGGCACGCTCACCGATATGGATTCCGGATCCGATGGTGGCAACACCTTTTTCACCGTCATGCGGCATTTCTCCTACCACGGCATTCTGGCCAATCACAACGTTTTCCGCAACGATACAGTGTTTCACGACTGCTCCGGATTCGATCACGGTTCCTCCCATGATAACGGCATCTTCTACTTCTGCGCCCTCTGCAACCTTTACACCGGAGAACAAAATCGAACGTTTGACATGACCTGCAATACGGCAGCCATCGGTGATCATACAGTTTTCCACAACGGCGGTTTCTGTGATCTTATGGCCTGTTTTTCCGCTGTTTCGGCTGTAAATCTTCCAGTCATTGTCAAAGAGGTTGATTCCGCTGTGTTCCGGATCGAGGATTTCCATGTTTGCCTCCCACAAGGAGGAGATGGTTCCTACATCTTTCCAGTATCCGCTGAAGTGATAAGCGTACATATTGCGTCCGTCTTTTAAAAGATTCGGGATGATGTTGTTTCCGAAATCGTTCGAAGAATTCGGGTCTGCCTCGTCCTCAATCAGATATTTTTTCAGGATATCCCAGTTGAAAATGTAGATGCCCATGGATGCCAGATTGGATTTCGGCTGTTTTGGTTTTTCCTGGAACTCGGTGATTTTGTCATTTTCATCTGCCACCATAAGTCCGAAACGGGATGCCTCCTCCCACGGCACTTCCATAACCGCAACGCTGAATTCTGCGCCCTTTTCCTTATGGAAGCGTAGGAAATCACTGTAGTCCTGTTTGCAGATCTGGTCTCCGGAAAGGATGATGACGTACTCCGGATCGTAGCTCTCGATGAATGGAATGTTCTGGTAGATGGCATTCGCAGTTCCTTTATACCAGTCAGAACCTGAGGCTTTCTGATAAGGAGGCAGCACGTGAACACCTCCATGGAGGCGGTCCAGATCCCACGGCTGGCCGTTTCCTATGTACTCATTTAACACCATTGGCTGATA
Organism: Blautia sp. AF17-9LB; assembly: GCF_003479185.1. Classification (NCBI taxonomy): domain Bacteria; kingdom Bacillati; phylum Bacillota; class Clostridia; order Lachnospirales; family Lachnospiraceae; genus Blautia; species Blautia sp. AF17-9LB. The sequence goes on along the minus strand of NZ_QUGU01000008.1, from coordinate 59,737 downwards.
CTGTGTCAGAATACCTACGGTATCAATTCCGGAATTTACGCAGTTAGAAAGCGGGAAATCGATGATTCTATATTTTCCACCAAATGGAACTGCCGGTTTTGCAAGCTTCTCGGTCAGCGCATAAAGGCGAGATCCCTGACCTCCGGCAAGAAGCATTGCTATCATTTCTTTTGCCATAATCTATCCCCCTGTTTTAATAGATGCATTCATTATAACACACTATTTGCTCTATGGACAATCTTTTTGTGCATTTTTCACTATTTTTTATTTTTTTAACGATTTTATTCTGTATTTTTCTCCAGTTTTACAGTTCTTTCGTGAGCTTTTTACATTTTATGCCACCAAGCTTGGCTTGCAGATTGCGGAAATCGCTTATCTCTTGCAGTCACAGCCTTGCTCCTTTGACCGTACAAAAAGCAGCCCCGCAAAGCCTTATGGTAAAGGTCTGCGGGGCTGCTTCTATGTTTTTTTGATTTTTTATGCTTTTGTAACGGTAACTGCCTCTTCGAGTTCGAACTGATCACCGTATGGTTTGCAGTCATCATATGCGAGGGACTGCAGAACAACATTCAGAATGCGGTATGCACAGGTCTGAAGCTGTCCAATCGGCAGAGTTCCGTCTGCAACAGATGCTACAATTTCCTGACGGTTTCCTTGCTGGCCAGGCATCTGCAGATCGTTTCCTGCAAGAACACACTCTCTTGAAGTGGAATGTCCATATTTCAGGTTATATTTGTAAGCGAACAATCCGCTCATGTCCTCTGAGGTTCCCCAGTCGGTCATGACATAGCCTGCGAAGCCCCACTCATCTCTTGCTGCTGCCGTCAGAAGGTCGTGGCTGTTGGCAGTATGTACACCGTTTACCAGGTTGTACGAGGACATGATTGTCATCGGCTGTGCTGTCTTGACTGCGATTTCAAAGCCCTTCAGATAGATTTCACGCATTGCACGCTCGCTGATATGCTCATTGACGTACATACGGTTGTCTTCCTGGTTGTTGGCTGCAAAGTGCTTGATACTGGTTCCGATTCCGGCATGGGACTGGATTCCTCTGGTATCGGCTGCTGCACACAGACCTGCCACAAGCGGATCCTCTGAATAGTACTCGAAGTTTCTTCCGCACAGCGGATTTCTGTGAATGTTCATGCCAGGTGCCAGCCATACGGAAATGTGGAATTCTTCCATCTCTTTTCCGACGATATCACCGCATTTCTGAATCAGATCCATGTTCCACGATTGTGCAAGAAGCGCTGCTACCGGGATTGCGGTGCAGTACTGGAAATACTCCGTGCCGCCTTCCGGAACTTCGATTTCATTTTTGTTAAACGCATCTTCCAGAGGATTTCCGGAGGATACCATCTTTCCGTCTGCATCAACGACAAAGTGCGGAATCAGACGAAGACCGGCCGGACCGTCTGCAAGAATCGTATTGTAAATACCTCTGTCCGCAAGAAGAATGGAAGTCGTATCTCCCGCTGCTCCAGGCGCCATATCGGAAGAAGATCCGATAAAGCCTTCCTGTCCGAGGCCGTCTGCCGTACCATTGCAAACGGTAGCCATCTCTTCTACGGTCAGCTGCGATACGAGATCTTTTAACGTCGCTTTTCCGCTCTTTACATCTGCCGCAGTCAGCTTCTCTCCCTCATAAACTGGGAATGCTTCCGGTGTTCCACTGTAAATAACGGTCTCTGTCTTGATGCATTTACTGCAAATCTCAATCTGTTTTGCAGCTGCTTTTTCTTCTGCCTCACCTTCATAGCTGTACGGTGTTACGCCTGCTTTGGAGAGTTCCTGCGGAGCGTCATCTGCCGGGAAGAGATTCTTTCCCTGAACCGTAACAACGGTCTCTTTGAGATTCAGGGCTGCTGCCACTTTCGTTGTTCTGGAGCTGTTACCGACACGGATGTAATACGTTCCTGCTTCGAGTACCCATGCTGCTTTTTTCTCATCGTAGGAAGCCATAGATCTCGTCGGGAAGGAAATGGTAATCGTCTGGGACTCACCCGGCGAGAGCAGATCGGATTTTCCGAAGCCGCCAAGCTCCTGATACGGTTTCTCAATCGTTCCATCCGGTGCGGAATAGTAAACCTGTACGACTTCTTTTCCGGCGAATGTATCACCAATATTCTTTACGGATGCGGTAACGGTAACGTTCTTATCATCTGCCTTCACGTCCCTTACTTCCGTCTCGAAATCAGTATAGCCTTTGCCGTAGCCGAAGCAGTAGTTCGGGGTTACGTTGAAGGTGTCAAAATAACGGTAGCCGACATAAATGCCATCGCTGTAATACTCATCGTTAGTGTCACCGTTGTTGTGGCTGAAATTTTCGGAGGACGGATAGTCTTCATAGGAAGCAGCCCATGTATCGGTCAGCTTTCCTGATGGGATGCTCTTTCCGAGAACAACGTCTGCAACGATGTTTCCGGTTGCATTTCCGGCCTGTCCTGCAAGAAGAATTGCATTCAGTCCTTTGATTTTCTTTAACTCTGTGGTGTCTACAAGGTTCGCAATATTCAAAATTAAAACTGTTTTCTCATAATGCTCTGCCAGATAGGCAATGTCAGCGAGCTCGTTTTCGCCGAGCAGATAATCGCATGCTCTGTTATAGCGGTCTGCACCTTCACCGGAGTTTCTTGACAGAACGTAGATAGCGGTATCGGTGTCCTCTTTTTCGGTAATCGCAGGTACATCAGGCTGCGCAAATGCTTCCGAGAACATGACAGCAAAAATCGGAATGTGAAGCTCCTCTGCTTTTTTTGCCAGCTCTGCCTGATATGCAGCCTGCGCATCTGCAAGCACTTTGTCATATTCGTCAAGCCATTTACCGGTCAGAATTTCAAAGCCGGCCTCTTTTAAGCCCTGTTCAATCGTAACAACCGTTCTTGTGTTAACGTCTCCGGAACCGGTACCCCCTTTTACCGTGTGGCGGACGCCGTTACCATAAACTGCGACTTTTCCTGCACCGGCAAGCGGCAGGGTTCCGTCGTTTTCAAGAAGTGTCATGCACTCACCGGCCAGTTCACGTACCAGCGCGGAATGTTCTTTTTCTCTAGCAGATACTTCTCCTGTTTTTGATGCATAAAATGTTGCCATAATTCTAATACCTCCCAATAACAAATTCACATATAGCGCTTTTATTGTAACGCATTTTTCGTCATTATGCAAAAGTTTTTTCACCCGTTTTCTCATATTTTATTTGTATTTTGTGCATTTTCTCTTATTATCCGACTTTTCTGTCTTTTTTTCGCTCATTGATTTCTTTTTTTATTTTTTATATTGATGCTTTTATTCTATTGATTTTTCTGTAAACGATACGCTTTTTCCACCTTTTTTCGTCTTCTTTCACAAAATTCGTTGACGCGTTTGATTTTGGCAGTATAATGGAATCACAGATCAATTTTAGGAGGCCCCAATTATGTTAAAACAACTTTCTATTTTCGCAGAAAATAAAAAAGGCACGATGCAGCAGATCACACAGATTCTGTTTGAAAATGACGTCAACATTTTAGGTTCCGTCAACAATGACAGCGCAGAGTACGGCATTGTCCGCATGGTCGTTTCCGATCCGGATAAAGCAGAGCAGGCGCTTCAGGCTGCCGGTTACATGACACGCCAGACGGATGTACTCGGTGTCGAGGTAGTTGATCAGCCGGGTAACTTAAATTCCCTTCTGAAAACACTGCTTGAGACAAATATCGACATCGACTATATCTATCTCTCTTTCAACCGCGAGTCCGGCTGCCCGATCATGGTGTTCCATGTACCGGATGTGTACGAGACAGAAGCAAGCTTAAAGAGCAAAGGATATACCGTTCTCTAGAGCATGTTTGAAAAACACGAAAAAAGACATCTAACGAAGTGATTTTTCACCTCTGCAGATGTCTTTTTCTATATCATCTATTCTTTTTCTTCATCCTCAAACAGATGATCCCGCGTAATGTTTTTTGCCCACAGTCCGCTCTTATACCGTTTCAGAACCCACGGCCATTTTACAAACTCATCTGTACACAACAGGAAATAAACCACAAGGACAGGAAGCTTGAAGACAAACGCTGCAATAAATCCAAGCGGCACCGCGTAGCACCACATATCAATCGTATCGCAGACCAGTCCGAACTTTGTGTCACCTCCGGCACGGAATACTCCGGCAATCAGCGTTGTATTGACGGCAGTCCCCATAATATAATAGGTGTTAATCAGCAGCATATATTTCAGATAATGCATCGCGGTCTCATTTAAAGAAGCAAACTTCAGTACAAACGGCGTGATACCCAGTACAACCAGTCCGCCCACAGCTCCGGTAACAACCGTCAGCTTCAGCAGTTTAGACGCATATTCCTTCGCCTTTTCCAGATTTCCTTCTCCCATAACATTTCCAAGCAGAATACCGCCCGCACTTGCCACACCAAAGCACAGCACAGTTCCGATATTTCTTACAACGACAACGAGCGAGTTTGCCGCTACCGCATCGCTTCCCAGATGGCCCAGGATCACAGAATACATCGAAAATGCAACGCCCCAGGAAAGATCATTTCCAAGCGCCGGAAGTGACAGCTTCACAAAATCGGAAAACAGCATCTTGTTGCGGATGAACATGTACCGCAGATCGAGCTTGATATCCTTACTCATGATCGACACAATCACACAGCCGATCAGTTCAATGACACGCGACATCGCCGTTGCGATTGCAACACCGGTTGCTCCAAGCTTCGGAAATCCGAAGAGGCCAAAAATGAAGCATGCGTTGAAAAATACGTTCAGTGCGAATGCCATCATATTCATCGCCATGCTGATCGTCACACGGCCGAGGCTTCGAAGTACCGCAAGATAGATCTCCGTGATGCCCCAGCACAGGTAGGTCACACCCATGACGCGCAGATACGAAGCACCGATCCGGATCAGTTCCGCATTATCTGTAAACAGACGCATCATCATCTGTGGCATGGTAAAAGCAATTCCTGCCACAACAACGGAGATGATGACGGAGAATCGAAGTGCGATTCCCTCGACAGTCTGAATTGCGCGCATATTGCCCTTTCCAAAGTACTGGGCACACAGAAGTGTTGCTCCTGTTCCCAGTCCGTAATAAACCATAAATAATACATTTGCATAGTTGGATGCCAGGGATACCGCGGAAATAGCGGACTGTCCCACGTAGTTCAACATCACGACATCGGCAGAGTTGACTGCCGCGCTTAAAAGATTCTGAATCACAATCGGCAGAACCAGCTTAAAAATCTGGCTGTAAAAGCCCTGCTCTTTTGTTGTTGCCCTCATGTTTCTTCTCCATTTCTCTTCTTTATTTGTCTTCTTTCTTTTCCTGTTTTGCCTTCACATACGGATATCGGACCTGCGTGTAAACAAACATCACCAGAATATAGATGCCGCATGCGATCGCCGCGGGAACCGTAAGATCCGACAGATTGACATACGAGGTTCCGATCATCAGAATGCCGATGAAAAACAGCAGAATGTGAAGTGTCCGCTTTTTCATACAAAACGCAGACTTCTGATACTCTTCCGGGAAGATATCCGGCAGACGCCAGCAGGCCAGGAGTACCATAAATTCCGTCACCATATCGGTTCCGACACCCATGTTGGAAATCAATGTCAGATCCATTCCCGTAAGGATCGGAATGGCGCCCATCAGGAAAAAGACCATCAGAAGGATCGCCGGAACACCGTTTCTATTCTCCTCCGCGGTTTTTTCCGGCAGCCAGCCCTGTTTTGCGGCAGCCTGCAGTCCTCTTGTCACCCAGCTCAAGGTTCCGTTCAGGGTGGTAAGCAGCGCAAATACGGCACCACCGAACACGAAAAACAGGTACAGCCAGGTTGGAAAAATCTCCTGTGCGACAAGCGTCAGATTCTGAAATGCAACCGTTTCGACCGGAAGCACGCCGCCTGCCACGATACCGATCAGCACATAGAATACAGCAACGATACTCGTGGAAAGCACGATAACCTTTGGAATTGTGCGGGACGGCTCCACAATATCGTCTCCGTTCTCCGCAACGAATTTTGCGCCTCCGCACGCAAAACTCAAAAGTGCCACGCCTGTGAAAAAGTTCTTCGGACCGTTCGGCATCAGGTTGGATACCGTCGGTGTCAGGGCATCCCAGCTTACTTTGGGCAGCCCGAATACAATAAATAAGAACAGGCTCAAAAGCAGCAGCACAACCATGCCCTTTTGCACCAGTGCGCTCGATTTCAGTCCGATGAGATTGATGGCGGTGCAGATAACAAGTGCTGCCATTGCGACAGCCGACTCGCCAAACTGCGGAAAAATCGAGCAGAAATAGCTTGCAAAGCCTTTCGCGTACGTTGCGATCAGAACCTGGCTTAAGACAAACATCGCAATGTACATAAATCCGGCTTTTTCACCCATCAATCGTCGGATGTAAGTAAAGCCGGCGCCTGATGACGGGATTGCGGACGTCAGGATGATGAACGGTACACAGGTGATAACGGCAAGCACGGCACCTAAAATAAACGCTGCGGCAATGCCGTGTCCTGTCAGACCGATGACGATTCCCGTCAGTACCATGATGCCCGAACCGATGATCTGTCCGATCGCAAGTCCCATACAGTCGGAAATATTCAGTTTTTTATGACCTTCCCCCATACATTTTCCTCCCTTTTTCTCCCAATGTACTCTCGTTTCTGTTGGCGGATCCCAACAGAAACGCATAGCATCCTATTTTTTTATTCTACCGAAATCTCATCGTTTGTCAATTTGCAAAATGCGCAAGGTTTAACGCTTTACCTGTACAGAATAGACAATATTATAATTGAACTCGTTTCGCTTTAATTTTGAACTTTTCAACATTTTTACAATTTTCAGTTTTTCTATTGAACTTTTTTCTTGTCCATGCTACAATAAGCACAGTTTTGAACTTTTTTTTATTTTGTATTCTATCTTAAGGAGATTTTCTATGACAAATGAAACCTTTTCCGACCGTCTGAAACTGGCCATGCAGGCGAAACAGTTCAAGCAGGTCGATTTGATCCGAGCGGCCCAGCGGCGCGGTGTGAAACTTGGAAAAAGCCATGTCAGCCAGTATGTCAGCGGAAAAACGGTTCCGCGCTCCGACATTCTTCACTTTCTGGCCGATGTGCTCCAGGTCGATCCCGACTGGCTGCTTGCAAAAGATTCCACAGTAAACTATACGGCAGATACGGTTTCCGATCCGGCAGAATCCTTTTCTGATCCATCTGCCGCTTCCCTTTCCCAGACAAAAACAGGAGGTTCCCCTATGCGAGAATTTAAAAAATCATCGAAACTCGACAATGTCTTATATGATGTCCGCGGACCTGTCGTAGAAGAAGCAAACCGCATGGAAGCGTGCGGCACACAGGTTCTGAAACTGAACATTGGAAATCCGGCTCCATTTGGCTTCCGTACTCCTGATGAGGTCATCTACGACATGAGCCATCAGCTTACCGACTGCGAGGGTTACTCTCCTTCCCAGGGTCTCTTCTCTGCACGAAAAGCGATCATGCAGTATGCGCAGTTAAAGAAACTGCCAAATGTTTCTATCGATGATATCTACACCGGAAACGGCGTCAGTGAGCTGATCAACCTCTGCATGTCCGCTCTTCTGGATGACGGGGATGAAATCCTCATCCCATCCCCGGATTACCCGCTCTGGACCGCCTGCGCAACGCTGGCCGGTGGAAAAGCCGTCCACTACATCTGCGATGAACAGTCCGAATGGTATCCGGACATTGATGATATGCGAAAGAAGATCACCGACCGCACAAAAGCGATTGTTATCATCAATCCGAATAATCCGACCGGTGCACTCTATCCGAAAGAGGTACTGCAGCAGATTGTCGAGCTTGCCAGAGAACATCAGCTGATCATCTTTTCCGATGAAATTTATGACCGGCTCGTCATGGACGGTCTCGAGCATGTTTCTATTGCATCCCTCGCACCGGATCTGTTCTGTGTCACCTTCAGTGGTCTTTCCAAATCGCACATGATCGCAGGCTTCCGTATCGGCTGGATGATCTTAAGTGGAAATAAAGCTATCGCAAAGGACTATATTGAAGGGCTCAAAATGCTCTCCAACATGCGTCTCTGCTCCAATGTTCCGGCACAGTCCGTTGTCCAGACCGCTCTTGGCGGCCACCAGAGTGTCAACGACTACATCATTCCGGGCGGACGGATTTACGAGCAGCGTGAATACGTTTACAAAGCATTCTGCGATATTCCGGGCATTACCGCAGTCAAACCAAAAGCTGCGTTCTATATGTTCCCGAAAATTGACACCAAAAAGTTCAATATTACAAACGATGAAAAATTTGCTCTCGATCTGCTGCGCGACAAGAAACTTCTGATTGTCCACGGCGGCGGCTTCAACTGGGGACAGCCGGATCACTTCCGCGTTGTTTACCTGCCGCGAATTGAAGTTTTAAAGGATGCGGTTGAAAAGATCACCGACTTCCTCTCTTATTATCATCAGTAAAATTCTGATCACTTTTTTCACAGAGCTCCACCGGAAATACCACCTTTTTTTCCGGCGGAGCTTTTTTCCTTTACCGGATTCTTTCCTGCTGCATTACACTTCACCGGTACCCGGCAAACAACAGGTAACTTTTCGTTACTGTTCACTCAGCAGTGAAACACTTGCTGTTTCGCTGCGTAAGAAAGTGATTCAGGCGTGAGCAGCCCTCCTTTTGCGAAGCAAAACTTTAAATGAGGGCTGCGAATGTTACAGTTCGCTGGGAACCAGTGAACTGTAACAACTTTTCTGTTCCACGGCTTAATTTCGATTGCGGCTCCTGTTCCTTTATGTTATAATTCTTTCAAATCAAGTCACAACCTTTCTTTTGAGTTCTGTTCTCGCTGTATCGCTTCTTGGCGGATGCCGCGCCTCCGACAAACCCGTTACGCTGACCGTATGGACGTATTACAACGGAGATCAGTTAGCTTCCTTTGAACGTCTTGTTGAGGAATTCAATACAACGATCGGAAAAAAAGAGCATATTACGGTCGAAGCCTCCAGTCAGGGCAGCATCAATGACCTGGAAAAAAATGTTCTCGATGCCGCCAAAGGAAGGGTTGGTGCCCTTGCCATGCCAAATATTTTTTCCGCCTACGCCGATACCGCCTATACGCTTGAGCAGATGGGACAGGTCGTTGATCTTTCCCCTTATCTTACAGAGAAAGAAAAGGCTGCCTATCTTCCCAATTACCTGGAAGAAGGTGACTTTTCCGATGACGGCAGTATCCACATTATTCTGACAACCTCCACAAAATTCCTGCGTATCATGGAAATGGCAAGTATTGAACTGGGTGGCTATGAGATGCGTTTTGATCTCAACACGGTCTATGTCACAAAGAACTTTTTTCCCATGCTCAACCTTCCATCTGAAGATGTCTCCGGGCTTTCCACCCGGTATTTCCAGCAGATGCTGCGTGAATTTGACCAGACACATTCTCATACCGTATGGGTCGGGCATTCTAAGGTGTATGAAATTTCATTTTCTGACGGAACAATCCGCTACATCCGTATGGAGACCTCCCGCGAGGGCTATGCGCAGATCGGACTTGTCGAAGATTTTACCTCCGTTATGCTGGAACGGCAGCGCATAGAGCACGAGCGTGATTACGATGCATTGACCGGTCTCTACAATCGACGCGCGTTTCAGCGGGAAAGTGAAGCTCTTTTTGAGCATTCGGAAGTTCTCGGTCACGCTGCCCTTCTGATGATCGACCTTGACAATCTAAAACGCACCAACGACACCTTCGGCCACGACTGGGGCGATGCCTATATCCGGCAGGCAGGACAGTGTTTTATCTCCTCTGTGCCGGCTAAAACGCTCTGTGCCCGTATTTCCGGCGATGAATTTAATCTTCTGTTCTACGGCTACCAATCGCAGGAAGAAATTCGAGCACTTCTGCAGAATCTTTCCCTTGCGGTTTCAAATACAGCCCTGGAGCTGCCAAGTGGTCGTAAACTGCCCCTTCGCCTTTCCGGCGGAGTTTCCTGGTATCCGGAAAACAGTACAGATCTGTCTACGCTGAAAAAATATGCGGATTTCGCAATGTACCAGGTAAAGAAAGCAGAAAAAGGGTACATTACCGAATTCGATCTGGAGCTTTTTACAAAAAACGCAAAGGAAACCGAGATGCGCCGCCTGTTCCATAAAATGTTGAATGAAGAGCTGTTTACGTATTACTTCCAGCCAATTGTTTCCGCTGCGGACGGCAGTATCTACGCCTACGAGGCGCTGATGCGCGGAAATCTCCCGGCACTTACTCGTCCGGATCAGATCCTGCAGCTGGCTCACGAGGAAGAGTGCCTGCATGAAATAGAACGTCTGACTATGTTTCTCTCTGCAAAATCCTATGCCACATTCCTCTCCACCCATCAGATACGCGGTGATGAGCTTCTCTTTGTCAATTCGATTGCAAGCCAATACATGAATCACGATGAGTCAGTGGCTTACGTCGAACAATACAGCTTTCTTCAGGATCGGATTGTCATCGAGATCACAGAGGAGGATTCACAGGATCTTACAGCTCTGTTGAAAAAACGTGAGATGCCGGGATTTTCCGGTGTATTTGCCCTGGATGACTACGGCAGCGGCTACAGCAATGAAAAAACGCTTCTGGAGCTTGCACCGGCGTATATCAAGCTGGATCTTTCCATCATCCGCGATATCGACTCCGATCCGGACAAGCAGCAGATCGTAGAAAATATTGTTTCCTATGCACATCAAAGAGGCATGAAAATCATTGCCGAGGGTCTGGAAACTCCAGCTGAACTTTTGAAGGTACTGGAACTGGATGTTGATCTCCTGCAGGGCTATTTTCTTGCAAAACCGTCCGCTGTTCCGAAACCTGTCAGTGCAGAATCCGTTGCTGTCATAGAACACTTCCGGAAGCATCTTGCGTAATTCCACCTCTTCCTGCAGCATCCTTTCAAATCACAGCATCTATGTCTGATCTGCTGCTTCGAAACAGGTACCGGTCAGCGACCCGGAGCGTATCTGAGCAATCATCCCTCAAAAAACATCCATAGCAAACCCTGCAAAAGCAGGGTTTTGTCTCCACTCTGAAGGATCCTTTTTTATACTTTTTTCATATTTTTCTCCTGTTCGTTCCTCCGCTTCTGTGCTATGATACCTTATAGCAATGACAAATCATCCATCGAAAGGAGTTTTTCTATGTGTACAGCAGCAACCTATCAAACACGCGACTTTTATATGGGCCGCACACTCGATTATGAATTTTCCTATGGCGACCAGATCACCGTTACACCTCGCAATTACCCGTTTTCCTTTCTTCATATGCCGTCCCTTTCCCATCACTATGCAATGATCGGCATGGCGTGTGTGATGGATGATTACCCGCTCTATTATGAGGCGTTCAATGAAAAAGGGCTTGGTATCGCCGGCCTTAATTTTGTAGGAAATGCCGTTTATTTCGATCCGAAACCGGAGAAAGACAATATCGCGCAGTTCGAGCTGATCCCGTGGATTCTCGGTACATGTGCTTCGCTTGCGGAAGCAAAAGAATCCCTCTCCCGTATCAATCTCATCAGCACACCTTTTAAAAAGAATCTTCCGCTCGCACAGCTTCACTGGATCATCGCAGATGCATCGGGTGCCATCACCGTGGAATCCACGGCGGACGGTCTGCATGTCTACGACAATCCGGTCGGCGTTCTGACAAACAATCCGCCGTTTCCAATGCAGATGTTCTCACTGAACAATTACCTGCATCTGTCACCGAAACAGCCGGCCAACACATTTTCCAACCAGCTCGATCTTTCTACGTACAGCCGCGGCATGGGTGGCCTCGGACTGCCGGGCGACCTCTCTTCTGCTTCCCGCTTTGCACGCGTGGCGTTTGTAAAGCAGAACTCGATCTCGGGAAACAGCGAAACGGAAAGTGTCAGCCAGTTTTTCCATATTTTAAATTCTGTTGACCAGCAGAGAGGATGCTGTGAGGTGGCGGACGGAAAGTATGAGATCACGCTCTATACTTCCTGCTGCAATGCGACGCAGGGAATTTACTATTATACGACGTATGACAATCATCAGATTTCTGCGGTTGATATGCACCGCGAGAATCTCGATGGCGAAACGCTTCGCTGCTTTGCGCCGGTGACGGGCGAGCAGATCCATATGCAGAATTAGAAAAATCCGGTACAGAAATCTTTGAGGACCCCTCAAAAAAGATTCTGTATCGGATTTTTTCTACATCTCATCACATATTGTAAAACAGACGTCGCACCGGCTTCTTCTTTTAACCTCTTACTTGTTTAGTAGATATTATTTTACTTTCATTTTTTTCTGTCCCTTCCGGCAGTTTTATGATACACTTTTCGTATTGGAAAACCGATTTTTTTGAAAGGATTTTATCATCATGCAATTTTATCTCGCCCCAATGGAAGGGCTGACCGGATATGTGTACCGGAGCGCCTACCACAAATATTTTCCGGCGGCTGACCGTTATTTCACGCCATTTATTACAAATAAAAAGATGAGCTCCCGCGAGCGCAATGACATTCTCCCGGAGCATAACGAAGGGATGACGGTGATCCCGCAGATTCTCACAAACCAGGCGGAGGACTTTCTTTCTCTGACAAAAGAACTGAAGGAGTACGGCTACGATACCGTCAATCTGAACCTTGGCTGTCCGTCCGGCACGGTTGTCGCCAAGCGGCGCGGCTCCGGACTGCTTGCGTGGCCGCATACACTCGATGCATTTCTCGATGAAATCTTTTCGTCCTGCGACTGCCGGATTTCCATCAAGACAAGACTTGGCACAACCGACACCGATGAGTGGGAGACGCTGCTTGCGATTTATGACAAATATCCGCTGGAAGAGCTGATTATTCATCCGCGGATTCAGAAAGATTTCTACAAATATACGCCGCGCATGGAGTGTTATCGGACAGCATATGAGACGAGCCGCCACTCGCTGTGCTACAATGGGGATCTTTTCTCAACCGCTGATTTTCAGAAGCTCTGCCATGATTTTCCCTTGACGGAAAAGGTCATGCTCGGCCGCGGGGTGCTGCAGAACCCCTGGTTGATCGGGATGCTGCGCAGTACAGATCCTGCCAGCAGTGAAAATTTAGCTCCGGCAGATAAGGAGCTGCTGCGCGCATTCTGCGAAGATCTCTGTGCCGGCTATGCGCGCGTTATTTCCGGGGATAAAAATGTGCTGTTTAAATTAAAGGCACTGTGGATTTACCTCGGAACATCGTTTACGAATCCCCAGAAGTATCTGAAAAAGATCAAAAAAGCAAATCGCCTTGCCGAGTATGAAGAGGCCGTTGATTCGCTCTTTCGGGAACAGGAGCTGATTTTTTAACCGAATCGAGCCGCGCAAGCCGCTTATGAACCTTCGCTTGATTTTTCCATCCTGTTCCGCACAGATAAAATTGAACCGCGTCTGATCAACGAAAACACAGCTCTCATCCTTTTCTCTTACCACACCGAATGCATCCGCCGTGAGGATGGCACTTCGTACGGCATCCGCGGACTCGAGACACAGGTCGCCGTCAAAGAGGACGAGAAATGGAAATTGCAGCATATTCATTATTCGAAAGAAGCATGAGCAAAAATACGCCGCAGATCTGATCACTAGACCTGCGGCGTATTTTTATGCTCTTTTTCTCCAACTCCCAAATCCGTTCTCTATTTCATCGGCAGCATTGCAAGCGTATCGCGCTCTTCCTCTTCTGCTTCCTCTGCAATCAGATTCCGGATATTCTGCATACGGTTATCCAGCTCCGCGCTCTGTCTTGCGCAGTCGTAGAGTTCATCCTGCAGATATTTGACATGATTTTCGGGAATATTTTTCTTGTAGCGCATCTTGTGCTCCAGACTCGCCCAGAAATCCATCGCGATCGTACGGAACTGTACTTCCACGTAGACCAGTTTCTTTGTATCCTGTAAAAAGATCGGCACCTGAACGATCAGATGAAGACTGCGGTAGCCGCTCTCCTTCGGATGCTGAATATAGTCCTTCCGCTCAATCAGCGTAATGTCATCCTGTTTCAGAAAACTGTCTGCCAGCTTATAAATATCGCTTGGAAAAGAACAGATCACGCGCACACCGGCGATATCGCGGATATTTTCCTCAATAGATTCCAGTGTGACCGGGATGTCTTTCACGCGGATTTTCCGCATAATGCTCTCATACGATTTGACCCTTGTTTTGATTCCTTCGATCGGGTTCTGGTCATAGGAAAGCGAGTATTCCTGATTCAGCACGCGGAACTTTGTCTCGATTTCCATAATGGCGCACTGATAATACGACATCAGAAGATCGAACGGCTTTTTGTTCTTCTGCATCATCTCAATAAACTCATCCGATAAAAGATTCTGCTTTACAAACTCATCCCGTTTTGTCTCGATCAGATTTTTTCCCTGTTTTCTAATTTCCTCCAGTACTTCGAGGTTTTTCATCATCCGTTTTTTCGTCCTCCCAAAACTGCGTTCTCTGTCCTTTATGCTATCATTTTAGGTCTGTAAAGTCAAATTTTTTCTTCTTTTACTCTACCTTCAGCATCCGGTAGCCAACCCCGATATGCGTCTGGATATACTGCGTCTGCTCTCCGTTCTTTTCCAGCTTTTTCCGAAGCGTCGCCATGAAAACACGGAGAGAAGCGATATCGTTCTCCCAGCTGCTTCCCCAGATTTTCTGTGTGATAAACGTATGCGTCAGCACCTTCCCTGCATTCTGCGACAGCAGGCAGAGCAGCTTGTATTCGATTGGTGTCAGATGAAGTTCCTCTCCGTCAAGATATGCGCACCCCGCTGCGTACTCGATCCGCAGTGCGCCGTTTTCAAAGACAGCCGACTGGACTCCATTTTCTGCCTGCATCTGGGACAGACGGCGCTGTGTGACTCGAAGGCGGGCCAGCAGTTCCTCCACAGAAAACGGTTTCGTCAGATAATCATCCGCTCCTGCGTCCAATGCCTCGATTTTATCGCTGTCCTCACTTCTTGCACTGATTACGATAATCGGCATATTCGACCAGCTTCGAATCTTTTCAATCACCTCTACGCCATCAATATCCGGCAGGCCAAGGTCGAGCAGAACAATGTCGGGATTATGTGTGGATGCCTCCATAATGGCACCCGCACCGTTCTTTGCAGAAATATACTTATAATCGTGTGTTTTTAACGTCGTAGTAATCAGGTTGTGAACCGGCGTATCATCTTCCACAACCAGAATTAATGTCTTATTCATTCAAATTCACCTCACTGAGCGGCAGGTTAAACCAAAAGCAGCAGCCCTGTGGATCGCAGTCATAAAGTGCTATCTCCCCGCCGTGCGCATTTACAATCGAACGGCAGAGTGCCAGTCCAAGGCCAAGGCTTCTGCGGCTGTCGCTTACTTTATTTTTCCCGGAATAGAACATCTCAAACACATGCTCTCTGGACTCTTTTGGAATCCCGGGGCCGTTGTCCTCCACCGCGATCCAGACATTTTTCTCCTCTTTTCTGGCTGTCGAGAACCCACTGAATGATTTCCTGTTCCCTTGGGTCAAAGATTTTTTCCGTCTTTCCTCCTGTCTGCGCGCTGTAAAGTGTTCCGCGGACAATTCTGCTCTCCTGTGCCCCTGCCGGTGCGGCCGTCAGATCCCTTCCCAGCAGTTTTACAAGCTTTGTCGCTGTAATATCAAAAATCTCCGACGCATCCTCTGCCTTCTGCAGAAGCTGGCTGGTATTGAAAAGAAGGTTCTGTCAGGAAGTAGTTAAACAGCACTACACTGATCACAGAACTGATTACGCTGCAGGTATAACCGCTGGTCAGAATGGACGTCATCATAACGCCGACCAGATATATGGTAATGATATTGGAATCCGGAATGATATGGATTTCCAAATCCGGCACCAGATCGGTCAGCCGTTCGGTCCATCCCCTTCTCTTTCGAAAAAATCCCTGATCCATCATGCTTTTTCCAATGACAATCCGCGTTACTTCGGAAATTCTCGCATATTCTGCAATCTGCAGGGCAATGTCCTCGCTGTGCGTCGTTACAATCTCCGCCCCGCTCTGTCCTGCCAGGCGGATATGCTTCTGCAGCCTTGCCTGATCCTCCGGCGTTTTCTCTGCCGGTTCCGCGGTCTGCACATACAGTGCTGTAAAATTAGCACCAAATGCCCGGGCCATCTGTGCCGCAGTCCGGATAAACACTCAAAAAGGACACCTTTTATTGTATAATTATGTTACCCCACAAACATACGAAAGAAGGTGTCCTTAATGAAAAATTAGCATTGAAGAAACTGCTAACTTATATGAAAAGTGTATACAAAATTCCACAAAAAATCAAGGGTTTATCCGATGAAAGAAAAAGAAAATCCATCCCGTTGTTTAATATCGTTATGCCAGTGCTGATTTTCCTGATGCTTCAGTATGAAAGTTTTCACACCATTTTTTCAGCGCCGGAAAGCATGGAGAAACGACTGAAAAACTGTATCCGTGGAAAAATCCCAAAAGTTGATGCAGTCAGGGATCTTCTTTCCCGGATTGATCCAAAAGAAATCGAGGAAATTCACGCGCAGACGATTGATGTTCTGAAACGCAACCGCGTATTTCGGGAAGGAACCATAGGCAGATATGTTGCGGCAGGTATTGATGGGATGGAATTATTCAGCAGTACAAAAAAGTCCTGTCCAGACTGCCTGAGCCGGAAGAACGTGACGGGGAAGACAGAATACTTTCATCGAAGTGTGGTATGTATGACGGTAGGAAAATCGCCGCATGTGATCTTTGGGCAGGAAATGCTGAAACCCAGAGATGGTTCAGAAAAAGATGAAGGGGGACTGACAGGAGCGAAAAGGCTCATCCGGCGTTTAAAGAAAAGGCATGGTCATTTCGCAGATGTGATTGTGGCGGATGCACTGTACCTGAATGCCCCGTTTATCAATACTTTGAAAGAATGCGGTTTAGAAACGGTAATCCGTCTGAAAGATGAAAGAAGGCTTCTGTTTCAGGATGCGGAAAGCATGTTTCAGCGGGACGAGGGGAGAAAAAGGAGCTTCAGGAAGGGAAAAAAGAGTATTGAAGTCTGGGATCTTTCCAGATTTGAGATAGACCTGGACGATATCTTAAGCGGACTGAAATACGAGGACGGCCACTACGATCTCGTGAGTCTTTCCGACAAGGATTATCAGAAAAAACTGGATGTCCAGATTGCCTGCTGGGATAAACTGAAAAATGAAATTCAGAAGGTCAGATCCGGAGAAAACGGAACGGCGGATCTGGTAGACATGAGAGAGACGTATTTCCAGATGGCAGATGAAACGGTTGCCGCAGTCAAAGTTTCCCGTGCCAACCGCCATCTGGAACAGAAAGCCTACA
This sequence comes from Blautia sp. AF17-9LB, assembly GCF_003479185.1. NCBI lineage: Bacteria > Bacillati > Bacillota > Clostridia > Lachnospirales > Lachnospiraceae > Blautia > Blautia sp. AF17-9LB. The sequence goes on along the minus strand of NZ_QUGU01000008.1, from coordinate 42,399 downwards.
TCGACCTTCACACGGGACTGCCGAACAAGAGCAAGTGCGAAGAGCTGTTCCACAATGTGGAATTCATCAAAACTCCTACCGCCTGTATCGTCTTTGACATGAACAACCTGAAACGCGTCAACGACAGCCTCGGCCACTCCATCGGCGACCAGCTGATTCTGAACTTTGCCCGGCTGCTGCGAAACTCGATTCCCGCGAAGCATTTCGTAGGAAGATACGGCGGCGATGAATTATGGCGGTCATCTATGATGCAACCCGCGAAAGCATCACAGAAATCCTCACAGAGCTTCAGAACGAAGTCGAACAGTTCAACAGCTACGGAACCCAGTTCCGCATCAGCTATTCCCACCGCTTGGCACTTTCCACCGATTACAACGAATGTACGCTCCGCACGCTGTTTGACAAAGCAGATAAATATATGTATGAAAACAAGCAGGGACGCCAGGACTAAAGAAACGCCGGAACCGGAAATATCTTATCGCCGGTTCTGGCGTTTTTTCTTGCTGTTTCTCTTTTATTTTTTTGCAAACGCTTCTATCTGCGCATATCCCGCTGAAAAATCAATGGGTTCCTCCCGCAGCTTCTTTCTGACCGCATCGCGTCCTTCCTGATCTGCCAGCACTTTCTGGATTTTATCGGCAAACTGCATCACATCCAGCGGACAGAGATATCCGTTTTCCCCATCCCGGATCTGCTCGCGCATGGACGGAATATCGGAAGCGATGATGACCTTCTGCAGGCTTCTCGCCTCTACAATCGTAATCGGATAGCCTTCGTGACGGGACGGCTGGAGATACAGGTCGCAGGATTTTACGTACGGCGCAGGATTTTCGCGCATTCCGAGAAAAATAATTTCCTGCTCCACCTGATATTCCTTTGCCATGGTCCGCAGCTTGTTCAGATCTCTTCCATCACCGATGATGAACCATTTGAAGCGAAGTCCCCGTTTTTTCAGCTCCGCCGTAATCTGCACCGCAATATCATATCCTTTTTCTTCCGAAGCTCTTCCCACCGTCAGAAATTTCAGCTCTCCTGTGTACTGCGGATCGCTAAGCGGCTCCTCACTCCGTCTCTGCACCTGTTTGATGTCAATGAAATTCAGCAGAACCTCTGTCCGGTCCGCGAGTTCCGGAAAACGGGCAATGACCTGTTTTCGGACAGGCTCGGAAACACAGTAAATTTTATCATACTCCGGAATAAAGTCCCTGGTCCGGAACAGCCACCAGAGATTTTCTCCGTGGAACCAGACCGCTTTTTTCCGCGCATTCGTCTTTCTGGCTCCGAATGCGGTTGTGAACGCACCGAATCCGAAAAAGTCGAAAACAAGATCGTATTGTTTTGTTTCCGGCTCCACACACTCCAGAATCCGTTCATACAGTTTTCCATACCGTTTCTTTCCATACACGACGCGCATCAGAAATACGCCCATTCCTCTGGCATAGAAAGACCGTTCTGCCGGTGTCTCCCGTTTTCCCACAATCCGTTCCAAAGCCGGATGCGGTTTTTTGTTCCAGATCATCTGGCGCACTTCCACTTCCTTCGGAATCCGCTCCAGCAGAACGCCTCTTTTTTCGACCAGAAGAAGCGTTACATCTTCTTTTTTCTCCACCAGTTTCTGCAGCAGCGCTGCCATGGCAACTTCCGTTCCGCCCATGTCCATGGTACGTCCCAGCACCAGTATTTTACTCATTGCTTACCTCTCATCTGCTTTTTTCTCTGTTCTAACGCCAGTAGGCATCTCCCACATGCGCAGGATGACGCTGATCCTCCGGCGGAAGCTGATGGTAATCGCCGTACAGGGTGTGAAGATACGTCTCATATCCCGCCGGGGCATTGATCAGATGGCCTTCAAACGGAAGGCGCACGATCTCTTCGATCGCTGTTTTGGGAATCGCGTCCGACTTGCGGTAACCGCCGCACTGGCAGGCCACCCACTTTGAGTCCTCCGCGCGGTACTTTCTGCACTCTTTTTCCATCTCGCGCAGAATCCGCTCTTTTCCATAGCATTTCCGGATCGCCCATTTGCACCATTTTGCGAAGCTTCCTTTGTTTCCTTTTAAGGTTTGGCGGTAGGTGCGGAATGCATTCATCCGCTGGCTTTCCAGAAACAGCAGCTTTTTCCAGTGACGGTCGTACTCCGGTGTATCTTTTTCCGGCAGTCCGTCAAACGGGAAAATGTCGACGAAAAGACCGGTATCCACAGCTCCTGCCACGTGCTCCACAAGACTCGTTCCGGTGTGTACCAGCTTTCCGTATGCCAGTGTGAAACCCTTTGTATTATGAAAATTCATGACGCGGTACAGTGTATCCGTTTCGCTGTTTACAATCTGTTCCAGTTTTTCATAATCCGCTCTCGGCATCCAGACATCCACATCATCATCCCACGGAATGAACCCCTGATGCCGGATCAGCCCGAGCAGCGTTCCATCTGCTGCAAAATAGATCAGGTGATGTTTCCGGCAGACTTCATCCAGATACAGTAATATTCCAAGCGCAATCTCCTGTTTTTCTTTTAATTCTGTAATTTTACGCATAACGGCATTGCCTTTCTGTTTTGTTTTTCCCATCCATTATAAACACTCTGCCGGATTTTTTCAATTTAAAGTTCCTGCCGCTCCGGCGCCCGTCTGAAGATTCCGCACTGTTTTTATCAGTACCTTCATATCCACCGGTTTTACTATGTGTGCGTTCATGCCCGCATTGAAGGCATTCTGCACATCTTCTGAAAATGCGTTGGCTGTCATCGCAAGAATCGGGATTTTCTTTGCCAGCGGGTGGCTGCTGTTCCGGAATTTCGTCACAAAGAGAACCGATGCCAGGATCAGAAGCAGAATTACTGCCAGAATCCTCAGCTCCTCGACAGCGGTATCCTCGAACATCTTCGTTCCGTTGCTGTCCACCACATACGTCGTGCTCTGGTTGCTGAATGCACTGCTTCTGAAATACGGTGCCATCTCCTCCATCGAACGGATCAGAATAAAGTGTGTGATGATACTGCCGTCGACCACCAGCTGGCTCTGCAGTTTTCTGGCAAATACCATCTGGTTTTCATTGGTGATCCAGTCCGATGTCAGAAAGCTTTTGATATCCGCATCCTGCAGATCTTTAGATCTGTACCACACGCCCTGCAGACCCTCATCGGAATAATAGTATCCTTCCTGGTTCACGGCAATAAACTGGAGGTTTTCATGCGTGGAGCTTAATTCTTCCTCACGTTTTTTCAGAAATTCACACAACCGGCGTTTTACTTGATTACAATCAGATTCGGGTTCTTTGGGCTTCATCAACATCCGCAAACTGCATATTGCAAATATGCTGTTTTGACAGGCACTATTTTTGAAAATTGCGATAGTATTCGTTTATTCACTCTGCACAAGATCATATACATGGTATAAATGCTGTTTTTATTTTTCTTTCATATAATCCATACAATTTCTCGCATTCCATGCATATCCATCCTGCTTCGCCTGTATATAGCGGATATTTTCGTTTCTTACAATATTCTGTTTCATAATTTCCTACTAATTCCACAAGGTTATTGATATCCCTCATCTGCGCAGCAGCCATTCCTGTCATTGCCCACAAAAAGCCAGTTCTTTTTTTATTCAGTTTCTGCCACTGAAATCTTTCCGTAAACTGATCATATAATACCTTTTGCTTTTTCTTCTCTTTTACCGGAAATTCATAAATCAGCGGATAAATCTGAGCAACACCATCCGGATAAAATTCTGTCTGATGATACCGATCACTGTTTCCGATAATTCTCCATCTTTGATTCGCATCATCCCAGAATATCTTTTCTATCTGTTTCTGTATCTTTTTACGAATTTCACTGATCGCCTGCGTATCTTCCAGTCCTGCAAGTTCCAATTCATACAGGCCTTTCCACACTTCCAGATTATCCATCAGATAAACTGTTGTGTTTTCTTCTGAAACCTGTGTAATTCCATCCTGCATCAGGCTTTGAATCTTTTTTAATGCAAGGCTGATTCCATTTTTCCAGGATTCCGGCAGGTCTGTACTTTCTGTCTTTTCCAGATATTTTCCCATAAGAAAAAGGTACATACCAAGATATCCGTCTTCGGAATCAGCCTTTTCTTTATAAATAAGTTCCCCACCCTCTTTCCTGTAGATTCCCATTTTTCCATCTGTTTCCAGCAAAACCCCAGTATGCCAGTCCAGATACCTGCCAACAGCTTTTTGCTCTGTTTCAGTCATGGGGCAATTCTTTGTTTCTGCCAGAAGCCCCAGTGCAGCCATACATGCAAAGTATGGATTAACATCTCCGGCTTTACTTCCATTCATATAGATTTCGCCTTCAGGGCCCTGATTCTCAAGGATCCACTTTTTTTCTCTGGTCAGGACGGTTTCCAGCCATTCCTGCCGGACAGATATTTCTTTTCTCAGGTTCTGATAATAAGCAAACATAAACACAATGCACACAGTTATGCAAAATATAATAAGTCCCATCAAGTTCTTTCGATGTTTCACTTTTCTTTTGCATTGGCTCTGTTTATGCTTATGCATCTATATCCTCCAGGATTTTTCTGATTTTGATACTTGCAGTCCCATCACCATAAGGGTTTCTAGCCTCACTCATTTTTCTGTATGTCTCCGGCTCTGTAAGAAGCCGCCTGCATTCTCTGTAAATATCCTCCATCTTCGTGCCTACAAGCTTTAAGGTTCCTGCTTCCACACCTTCCGGACGCTCTGTTGTATCCCGCATGACCAGTACCGGTTTTCCCAGTGCAGGAGCTTCTTCCTGAATTCCGCCGCTGTCTGTCATGATCAGATAACTGGCTTTCATCAGGTTATGGAATTCCACCACATCCATTGGTTCGATCAGGTGTATTCTCTCGCATCCACCAAATTCCTCATCTGCGATCTTCCTGACCTGCGGATTCAAATGTACAGGATAAATAACCTTCACATCTGTAAATTCTTCCACGATCCTGCGTATAGCCCGGAACATATCACGCATGGGCTCTCCCAGATTCTCCCTTCTGTGTGCTGTTACAGCAATCAGTCTGCTGCCTTTTGCCCATTCTGTTTCCGGATGATAAAAATCACTTCGCACCGTATAGTGCAAAGCATCAATTCCTGTATTTCCTGTGATAAAGATCCGCTCTGGATCTTTACCCTCTTTCAGCAGTGCATTCGCTGCTTTCTGAGTGGGCGCAAAATGCAGGCTGGCAGTAAGTCCAATGGCCTGCCTGTTAAATTCTTCCGGATAGGGAGATTTCATATTATAAGTACGAAGTCCCGCTTCCACATGTCCTACCGGGATCTGCTGGTAAAATGCAGCCAGAGATGCGGCAAATGCAGTAGATGTATCTCCATGGACCAGCACAATATCCGGTTTTTCCTTTTTCAGGATCTCCCTCATTCCTGTAAGAATAGCCGTTGTCACATCCGTAAGATCCTGCCCTTTTTTCATGATCGCCATATCATAATCCGGGACCACTTTAAAAATATCGAGAACCTGCTTCAGCATTTCCCTGTGCTGTCCTGTGACACACACCAGCGTTTCCAGCTTTTCACTTTTTTTCAGTTCCAGAACAAGAGGGCACATTTTAATTGCTTCCGGTCTTGTTCCAAAAATCACCAGTACCTTTTTCATTTTCAATTTCCTCCCAGTTCTTTATCCAGATACGCCAGTCTTTCGCGGATAGTATCTGTCAGCTGTTTCATAGCTTCTTCATAGCTTCCGATATCCCTCGATGTGCCCTCCTTACTGGTTCCGGTTAACAGATTCTCTTTAAAAGAATATCCCCACACTTTAAAGTTTCTGTCCACAGCCTCTCCCAGTTCCTCCTGATAAGATGCTATTTTCTCAGCGATATGTTCATCAGAGAGTGTGGTTTTACGCAGCTGCACATATCTCTCACAGACACGTTTTCTGAAAGCTTCATCCTGCCACAGCCTTTCAATCCATGAGTTTTTCACTGTATGCAAAATATCTGTCGATTTCACGGAATTCTGAAAATTATCAAATCCATTGTTAAAATCCCATACAGCAAGCTGCAGCTTTCCTCCAAGTTCTTTGTATATGTATGTAGAAAGATTGCCTGCGTCATAATTCATGGCAAATTCATTGATAATAAAGTAGTCCACCCAGTTATCTATGTCTATATATGCCTGATATCCAATTCTTTTGTCGCTGAAATTCTTCCCATACAGAACTTGTTCAAATTCAGAAATATCTTTCTGGATATATGCTTTTTGTTTTTCCGTTATTTTATTTTTTGACGGATACCCTATATACAAAGAATTGTTTGTATATCCTGCTGTCTTTCCCCAGGTTTTCAGCTCTTCTGATTCTGTATCACTTCTGTCTCTGCTTACAATATATGCGGTTTCTCCGGACAACAAACCAAATTCCGCGAGACGCAGTCTGCTTTCTCCGTTTGTTACAGGCTCCACTGCCAGATAAACGCCCTGATATTCTCCATCAACAAACAATTCCACAAACCGGGTGTCCGGAGCCCATCCATTTAATTCCCTTGCCAGATCATATACCAGTTTATTTCTAATCAGCGTCTTATCAAGATAAGGACCATTTAACACCCATTCACTGTTTGCTCCCATTCCTGCAAGAGACACTTCTTTTGCACTGTCTTTTTCATTTTTATAAAATTTAATGCGATACTGCTTTTTATCCAATTTGCTATAAGAAGAAGCGCCTCTGTATTTGATCGTAGCGCGGTATATGGAATTGGGGACAGAAAAAACAGATCGTTCCTCTCCGTTTCCATCCAACAGAGCAATATATCCCCAGATCACATTCTCCTTCAGGACCTGCTGTCCCTTTGTATTCATATAGACTACCGGAAGCGTCGTAGAGAATTCTCCCAGATCATAGTATTCCAGACTCTCCTCGTCCGGTTCATCCCACTCCTTCATTTCTTCTTTCGTGATAACAGTTCTCTTTTTTTCCTTTGACTTATTCTCTGACTTTACAACAGAATTTCCCACAACGGATAGTCCACAGAGAACTGTTATCATCAGAACACATAAAAGGATACGGCTTATCCTTTTCATAACAACACCTCTCAATCAGGCAGCCTTTTTACTGCGAAAGTTCATCCTTCTGATCAACTATATTTACCCTTTTCACACCATCGATTTTGATCAGTTTCTCTGAAATATCCATCTGATTTTCTTTTGCAGCTTTATACAGGATTCCCTCTCCGATAGAATAAACCAGTTCAAAGCTGCCTTCTGTAACATTTCTCATGGAAACATGTGCCTTTCCTGAAAAGAAGGTATCCACTGCTGCCTCTGTTTTATGTAAGCAGTCAGGTTTTCCCTGAACAACCAGCAGCTTATTACAGGATGTAAAGCCTTTTCTTGTAATAATAAGAAAAAGAAGTAAAAAAGCAGAACCAATAACAATAAGCGCATACTGAGATACACCGCAGCCAATGCCTGCCGCAATTGCCCAGAAAATATAAGTAGCATCTCTTACATCCTTTACAGCAGTGCGGAATCTTATGATAGAAAGAGCACCAACCATACCAAGGGACAATGCAATATTATTACTGATAATGCTCATGATCATAGCTGTGATAATCGTGATCGATCCGATCGAAATATTAAATTTTCTGCTGTATGCAGGTCCTGCATAAGAAATTTTATAAGTAAACATAATAAAAAAGGCAACGATCAGTGCGATCACATTATTCATTAAAATCACAGTCACACTCAGTGCTTCTGTATTTGTCAGATTTTCTACGATAAATTCTCTCATATTTTTCTCCAATCCCGGCATCCGGTTTCCCATCGGTCTGCCGCATGTAAAACTTACAGTCACATCATTCTGGCTCTGGAATATTTGCTGTGGCTGGTGGACAGTTCATCCGCTTTTTTCAATGTCTCAGCGATCATATCCGGCAGAAATCCTGTATATTTTACTTCCATCAGCACCTGTTCTGTACTGCCCAGCGCATCTGTTCCAACATCCTCGAACAGACCGTATGGATATAATGTTCCTCGGATATCCGTATCAAAAGTGATCCTTACATCACCTGCAGGATAAGCAAATGCCAGCCTCTGATAATCTATGATCGTCTTTGGACGGTAACAACCCTGTGTGATCCGCAAATACAATCTCATAGCCAGCTCTGTTTCATATTCCAGAAGAAACGAAGCATCTCCCTGTTCCATCCGAAGTGCGTGTTCACGGCTGACAGGTATGGAATATTTCACTCCGTCAAATCCGTTTTTGCATTTAAACTCCAGCTTTGCAGATAGATCATTCAAGGAATAAATTCTTAAACGGATCTTCCTTTTTTCATACATTCCATCCAGATTATCCCATAGATCCTGATCGTCTATGGAATCATAGTACTGAGATCTGATAAAATATCTGCCATTATCTCCATGGATATCTCTTTCCATAATGCCATCCAGCTTTTGTTGAAGAATCATGGCCTCTCTGCGGCTGATCAGATATTTGATTTCTTTGCGAAAAACCGTTTCCAAATCTTACGCCCCCTCTCTGATTTTCGTTCAAACAGAACGATCTGGAACAGGAGTCCGCATACTGTCAGCAAAGCCACGTATCTGACTCCCGTCTCGTGAAGAAGAAACATTCCTGCCACAACAGAAGAAAGGATCGCTCCCTCCAGAGGAAAAAAGGCCGCTGCAGCTGCAGCTCCTGCAGCGAAAATAACTACAGCCCACCAGAACGGATAACACATCCATACAACTGCCGCAGCAGTCATGGCAGACAAGATCATGGAATCTGCTGTTTTCCACTTAAATGCCATATATCCCATCAGACACCCAAGTATCGTAAATGCTGTTACGATCGTCCCCCATCCGGTTTTTCCATCCATAACAGTACATAGGGCAATCGTCACTGCCCAGAACATTATGAAGGAAACAATCAGACGGTACACCTTAGCTCCTGCAAAAACAAGCAGAATCCCAAGGATCAGGAACAGCATTCTTTCTGTATTTCCGCTTATATGAAGCTTGTCTGCACTTCCTGTTTTTTCCATAAACAGTTCCGTTCCCTTAAGGATCAGTTCCGACATCAGCCATTTCCTCCTTCCTTTAAAAGTGAATTCAATGCTTTCATATAGGATTTGTTTCCTGTTTCAGCAACATCCTGTGCCCATATAATATATTCTATATCATATTTTTCCAGTATTTCATCCAGATTCTGTATCAGATCTGCATCCTTATATATATTAGATACATAAACCTTATCAAAGATTTCTGAAAGATAAGAGATCATCATCTTCCCTCTTTCATCTGCAATAAGGAGAAGATTTCCTTTTCCTTGCCCTTTTCCTCTTCCTTCCACTATACTATGCTTATAACTCGAACCAATGACTGCATAATTTCCGCTGCCATTAAACTGTATCGTTTGTCTTTTTAGTGTCTGTAGCTGCCCTTCTTTGTTTTCAAAGGTTAATTCTTCGCGATTGGGATTTGAACCATTGATATAAATATAGAATGGTTCTTCTTCCATGTTTTCTATTCCTTTCTTTATTTCGTCTGTCGTATACTTTCCTAGCGCTTCCAAAAGAAGGTTTCCCTTAAAATTTCCAAAAACATATTCACGGTAATCATCCAGGTTTTCCTTATCATATCCAAGTTCTCCAAAAATCACCTGCGCCCCGTAAAATGCCCCACGCATTGTCCAGCTGTTTCCAGTTCTGAAATAAATATATTCATCCTGATGTTTCTCCAGTTCAGACAGCGGATTCAAAACCACTGAGGGATCTGAAAAAGAGGCTTCCAGTTTCTCTATAAAATCACTGTATTTTTCCTTTTCAGTTTCATATCCGCTTTCAAATACTGCTCTTTGCGGTATCGGCATAATATAAGTGTCTTTCCCACTCTTTTTCTGTAATGCTTTCATAATATCTGCCGCATATGAAATACGATCCTCAGAAATCTGATTTATATTAAAGATACGGTCTGTATAAATCACCTGATCCTGCGTTTCTATGATTTTGATTTTTGAAAGAGACTGGTCATTTTTTAAGCCATAATTATTATATAAATTTCTTGTTTCCGGAACATATACGCTTTCCTGCTTAACATTCTGCAATTTTTCCATCCCTTTCTGGAGGATCAGAATTCCTGCAGACATCACGATCAATATGAGCAAAACCAGAAACACTTCTGCGGTTTTATTCTTTTTCAACTGAATTCACCTCCCTGAACCTGATTCTGGCATTTGGACAGTTTTTCTCCAGTTCTGCAATACCCGGCTGATCTTTTATTTTCTCTGATACGGAAATTTGTTCAAGCGAAACACAATCTCTGAATGCACTGATCCCCACATATTCCACACTGTCCGGAAGATATACTTCTTTCAGATTCCTGCACCCGCGAAAAGCATGATCACCTATTTTCTTTAACAGTGAGGTGTCTGAAAATATCAGTTTATTAACAGACACGCATTCCGCAAATGCAGCTCCTTCAATCACAGTCAGGGAATCCGGAAGACTTATAAATTCCAGCGCATAACAGTTTTCAAAGGCTGATGTCCCTACCGATTTCAGCGAAAGCTTTTCTATGCTTTCCCATACTTTCAGCACATGACAGTCCGCAAATGCATAGTCCTCAATAACAGAAACGCTTTCCGGCAGATGCAGTTTTTCAAGACTTCTGCATCCAAAAAACTGACTCTTCGGAATAACGGATGCACCTTCAGGAATAACCGCTTCTTTTACATATATATCTCCTCGAAATCCCTGAAAGCTAACATTTTCATACTCTGACAGATCCCGGAAAGTAATCTTTTCTTCATGAACAGGTTCTCTTGGAAAACAATACTCTCCCAATACCTCTCTGTCCGATTTCAGGATTTTTCCACCGCCCTCTGAAACCACATATCCATAAACATAATTACCGCCATAAAATGTTATCGTTCCGCGGGCAACAACTGAAGTGATCTTATCCGGCTGACCTGCACTGGCGCCTTCTTCAAATATAATGTTTCCCTGTGTAAAAATGTTTCCGAGCACTGTTGCATTTTTTTCCAGCAGTATATCATTCTCCGCAAAAATATTTCCAAGCACCGATGCATTTTCCATGATTCTCACAGCCCCATCACTGTGGATATCTCCCTGCAGGATAATGTCCTCTATCACCTTTATATCCCCATCGGAAATAATCGTATAAGGAACTGTCCCGCTTTCCGTAACCATATCATCATCTATGTAATGCCTGTTATATTCATGACTGTTCATTACCGGCATACGAAATATTCTGGGATCACGTTCCTCCATAAACCGGTCCGGTTCCTCCGGACGCTGTCCCAGACGGATCACCGGTGCATACAGACTGTGAAAAACATTCTCAAAACCTATTACAAGCTGTTCTCCACTTGATACCCTTTCTCCCAGATCACATTCATCATAAACTGCAACCGCATGTTCTGCGTCCGCCCATCTGAGAAGCCGGATCTTATTTCCGAAAAGCAGTCTTTTTTTGCTGTATACAGCCCGGATCCGTATGTTTTCTTTCACAAACAGCGCATCCTTTTCACTGTAGATCTCTTTTTGGAAATGCAGATCACTTCGCTGCGGACAGAAGACGGTATTTCGGGCAATGACCAGATCTTCAATGTCAGGCTGCGCAAACTCCTGGTTTCCATCTGCTTCCAACACCTTTTCCTGTCTTGAAAGCATGATCGTACCATTCTTCATTTCCGGAAGAGCTTTTTCCACCAGAGCAGAAAAGCTTTTTCCAAAATATCTGGCATCTTTCACATAATCCTGCCTTATTTTCAGGATCTGCCCTTTTCTCATCCTGAAATACAATACTGCGACCAACAGAGGCATAGAGAACATACAGATAAAGATCAAGATCCATACCTTCATTTTTCAGCCTCCTTTTCCGTTTTCTGCACAGTAAACCGCACTGTTTTATCCCATTTCACACCTCTTCCGGTAACAGTATCTACCACTGCATCCCAAAATCCCAGAGAGATATTCCACATATAGAAGAAAAAATTAAACATCATAAGAGGCAGAAGCAATGCCTCTCCGGGAAGTCCGTCTATGATCAGCGAGGTACCTATCTCAAAAAATGGTGCAAAATTTCCAAGGGAATTATAAATTCCCAAAAACAATATAACCCACCAGCCACTGAATATCTGCATTTCACCTAGGAAAAACAATCCAAGGGAAACTACCCAGCCTACCAGCAGAAATACCGGTACCGAATAGATAAAAAGCAGAAATAAGCCATCTATTTTCTGAAATAGTCCCATATAGGGAGTTGTGATCGTAGGGATCAGATAACGGAACAATACTTCATTATGACCTCTTGACCAGCGTCTGATCTGTCTGCCTCTCACATTCCAGCTTTCCGGAGATTCTTCATAACATTCCGCCGAGTTAGCGTATACGACCTTCCATCCATTGGTAAAAAGCCGATATGTAAGTTCCGTATCTTCTGCCAGAACCTTTGGATTAAAGCCACCTGTTTCTAACAGAAAATCTTTTCGAAATCCTCCCACTGTACCGCCATACTGCGGAATTGTTTTCAGATTATATCGTGCCTGTTGATCTACCTGATATCCGCCGGACCGTTCCAGATTGATAAGTCTGGTCAGCATATTTGTGTTGGTATTGTACGGTATCACCCGCCCCATAACTGCACCTACCTGCGGATCCTCAAATCCCAGCGCAATCTGTTTCAGCATGTTTCTGGCAGGTCTGTAATCCGCATCAAATACAATGATGATCTCCCCTTTTGCCAGCTTCATTGCATCATTCAGACCTACCGGCTTTCCTCTGTCCGGACAATCTCTGTGAAGGGGGCGTATAAACTCATAATTTCTGTGATACTCATCCAGCATTTCCCTTGTACGGTCTGTAGAATTATCATTGATCGGAATAATTTCAAGTTTGTCCCTGTCATACTCACATTTCAGCAGAGAATCCAGAACGTTGGAAAGCACCTGCTCCTCATTATGCATAGGGATCAGTACGGAAATACTTTTCATCCGGTCTGTAAGGATATCATTGTAATAGAGACGCTGCCTGCCCAGAAGTCGTACAATTGTAAAATAAAAATGTCTGGCAGTGTACAGAAGCATCAGGATAATAACAAAAATAGTATAACCTTTCATAATAGCTACGACCATTTCCATACCTCCTTTCCCTTCCTTGAATCGTAAACACCGATCATGCGGTCGACAAACACTGCATAAATCATAACCAGATACAAAAAGTCAAACATGGGCCCTATTATAAAGTAGAAAAACGCCATATAGATCACAGAAAATCTGTACAGCAGCCAGATAAAAATCACATAGCGAACAGTTCCAAATACTATGGAATACAACATTACCGCAAGAAGTGTCAAAAGCTTATAGATCACTCCCCGGTCTCCTATAATTCCAGTGACCATAATTGTCATGACAAAAAACATCACCCATATGCCAATTTCCTGAAGCATATATAATTTCGAATAAACAGTTAAAGTATACGGAAAGTATTTTTCTCCAAATACAAACCACAGACTGTTTATCAGATGAATCGCACTGCACAGGATCAGATAAATGGCAAGAGGGCGTCCCTTCCATGGAAGTCCCGCCAGCAGAATGATTGCCGCAAGAGAAACTGCTGCATTTATAAGGCTTATCTGTATTCCCGGATATACGGTTCCTGCACTGAGATAGCTGATTTTTCCAAACAGAGGATACGTTTCTGAACGGATCCCAACATACATCTGCGGTTCATATTTTTTTAAAGCATCGACCCCTATCTTACAGATCACCCTGGTCAGATCATCGATCTGCGTCCACATAAGCAGAAAACCAAGCAGGATCAGTATGACAATATACAGAATACATTTCTTTTTATCTATCTCAATTCTTCGATAGGTTCTGGTATAATCAATTACTTTCTTTTCTTTCATAGACTTCTCCTTTTGTTCCGCTTCGCTATGCAGCTCATAACTGGGAACCTTCCAGATTTTTTACATTCCCTCCCCATAAATTACAGCACTGCAGCCTTTCTGCTTTTTACTCTGATACATTGCCCTGTCAGCCTTTCTGTATAGCTGATCAAAAGAAATATCTTCATATCCATCATAAAAACACGCACCCAGACTTATTTCTATACTCTTTCCACGCATCTCTATGATATCAATCTGTCGAATATTTTCAAAAAGGCGCTCGAAGAATTTCTCAGCTACTGTTTGCTCCAACATTTTCGGCATAAATATTGCGAACTCATCACCTCCAAGCCTCATAACCACATCACTGTCACGACATGTTTTCTGCAGCGTCTTCGCAACGGCTATAATCACCTTATCTCCTACAGAATGCCCATAAGTATCATTGATGGATTTAAATTTGTCACAGTCGATCAGGCAAAGCAATCCCTTTGTTTTTTCCTTTAAAAGTTCAGTAATCCTTTTTTCTCCGCTTCCACGATTACATAATCCTGTCATAAGATCTGTCTTCGCCAGATAAATCAGCCAGTTCTCACGCTTTTTTTCTTCTTCTATACACTCAGTACAAAAAAGCACATGCAGAAGTCTTCCATTTTCATCGTAGTCTACAGGAATAAATCTGCTTCGACACCAACCTGATTTTTTATCTATAAATTCATGTGTTATGCTCTTTTCTCCAAGAAGCCGTTCTTCCAGCGTATTGATATCTACAAACTCCAGTGATTCCTGAAGCTGCGATTCTATGCACATTTTCTCGACAATCTCCCTGACATGTCCGCAAAAATCATCCCTGATTTCATATTCTCCCATTTTCTTAAAATCTTTTCCCAAACATTCCATAATCTGATCTGTCATTTTTACAATATGATATTTCTTTGTCTGCACATCAACCAAATGCATGGATGTATAGATCTTCGAGAGGGATGTATAACTGCTGAGCCGTGCCTCTTTATTTGACTTTATAAATGAATTACGCAATTTCAGTAACGAGATAAGAAGCGTTCCTATCATATCCAGAAAAATAGTAAGCCCCCTGTAATCACCCTTTGGAGGATTATCCACACCGAAAAAACCACTTATCTCATCTTTGTAACGCAAAGGACATACCACCACATTTCTTACATTCTGTGCTTTTAACATATCATAGGGCATGCGATGTTCTTCTTTGATATCTTCTATATCAGCGATAATGATACTTTCGCCCTTGGAAAACGTATCGTACCACCACTTTATTATGTCCATATCTACATTCTGCAATCTGTCTCTTTCGGGAACCACTCCCTGCGCACACCATTCATACGTATTGTTTGTGACATGCCTTTCTTTACAATCTTCGAAAATATATATTCTGTCAGAACTGATATGTCTGCCGAAAAAACGAATAAATTCATTAATCTGCTCGTCAGGTGTATGGTAATTGAGTGCAGATCTAAGTGCTTCATTTATGACAAGTTCATACTTCATGATCGTCTTCATGCTGTTTTCCTCCCGAATGTCTTTCTTATCTTATTTTGTTACATTCAAGCCAGATGGAAAGTCCTTCTTTTATTTTCTGCTCTTCCACAGGTTTCATAAAAAAATATTCTATCCGTAGCCTGAACGCATGGAGCGAAAAATCAAGGTCACTGCACCAGATGATTCCACATTTCGGATACAGGGAACGGAGGTGTTCTGCTGCATTCAGGCCGGCTACACCCGGTAATGCGAGAAACAGCACTGTTGGTACTGTTTTCAATGTCTCTGCAAAAAACTGTTCCTGATTCTGATAAATTTCAATCAGCGGAAAGACATTCTTCTCTGCACAGTACTTCCTGATATATTCCGCGCTGTTTTGTCCTTCCTGTTCCTGGTCGGTCAGTATGGCAATACAATACACGATCCCCCTCCTTTCCATTTAATGTACTTTCATTTGTTACCCTCATTATAAAAAATATCAAAATTATTTCAATAATTCTGTCACGAAACGACAGAAAATGACACGAATTGCAACTCCGTCGTATTGTTTTATGATATACTGTTACCAGAGCGTTTTCGAAATAACTACACCACTTGCTTGTCTGCGAATTCGATTGCACAGATGAAAAAATATTACCGAAAACAGCGTGAACAGTAACGAGGAATTCTCAGCAGGCGGAATTTTATAAATATATATTATAAGGAAGATTTACTATGAGAATTGCAATTGTTGATGATATTTCAGAAGAGCGGACACTGTTACGAAACAGACTGGAATCTCAGTTTTCCAGGCGCAATGTCCATACAGATATATTGGAATATGAAAATGGAGAAACTTTCCTCACTGCGGCAAAGGAATGTCCTTTCACTGTAGTGTTTCTGGATATTTATATGAATGGTTCTAACGGGATTGATACAGCAAAAGAACTTCGCAGATCAGATACTGACTGTCTGCTGATCTTTACAACAACTTCTACCGACCATGCATTAGAGGGATTCCAGGTCCGGGCTCTGCACTATCTTGTAAAGCCCTACAGTGAAAATGATATTTCCGCACTGGCCGATGAAATTCTTTCCCGCATCCCGGATTCCGGGAAATACATAGATGTAAAGGTAAACGGCAGTAATATTCAGATTCCCTTCCGGAAAATAATCTACGCAGAGCATTTTTCCCATATGATCCACATCCACACTGACGGTGAAAGGGAACTGGTGACCCGTCAGTCCTTTGATTCCTTCATAACCGCCCTGAAAATGGACACACGTTTCTATCAGTGTAACCGGGGTGTTGTGATCAATCTGGAGCATGCTGTTGATTTTGACGGATCGATTTTTCGCCTTGATAACTGAAACAATGTCCCGGTCAGCCGGAAGCTGCTCAAAAACGCCAGACAGACATTTATGGAATTTCTGTTCCAAAGGAGGTCGTGAAATGACTGACATACTTCGCCCTGTACTTGAACTTTCCGTAATCATTCCCGGCATACTGCTGTCATATCTGCCAGTAAAAAGCTATCTGAGGCAGACACCGCTTAAGCTGACAGCGTGGCTTCTTCCTCTTCTTCTGGGAATCTGTATTTTCGGAGGAGCAGTTTGCTGTGCCTTCCACTTTCCCACCAGATGGATCCTGTTTCCTCTGCTGCCTGTTATTATGCTTATTTATCATAAAACGTTAAAAATCTCTGTCTGGAAATCCGTCAGTATTTTTCTGGCAGTCTTTGCAGTTTTTGCATGTGTCAACAGTCTTTCCCGGGCAGTCAATGCACTTATAACTGCTGACCTGCATATTACAGAAAATGAACTGTGGTTTCGTACCGGTGCCGGAATTTTCTATAACCTCATCTGCCTGCTGTTTGTTCTGGCATCCTGGTATCCTGCCCGCCACTGTGTTCAGACAATGATCGCAGACGAAAACTTTGCCCAGACCTGGTATGTATTCTGGATTATTCCGGTAATCTTCATCGGAGTGAATCTTTTTATGATTCCCAAATACCGTAGCACTTTATATACCGGGCGGATCCTGCAGTGTTATATTGTTTTCAGTCTTGTACTGCTCATACTCCTGCTCCTGTTTTATGTCATGTTTCTTATGATGGGGGGCAACCTGAACAGAAATGCCAGACTTCAGCAGGAGAACCATTTTCTTTCCCTTCAGCAGGAAAGATACGAGAATCTCTGCATGGCCATTGAAGAAGCAAGACAGGCGCGTCACGATATCCGCCATCATTTTGTCCAACTGTCCTCTCTGGCAGAGCAGGGTGACATGGAAAAGATCAAAAAATATCTCTCCGCTGCAACCGGAAAAATCTCTGACTATAACCTGCATTTCTGTGAAAATCAGGCTGTTGACAGTGTTTTCGGACATTATTCCACCCTTGCAGAAAGAGAAAACATTCCTTTTCATGCAATGGTTTCTCTGCCTGCTGATCTTTCCATAGATGAGATTAATCTGTGCCTTGTATTTTCCAATCTGTTGGAAAATGCCATCCAGGCAAGTGTGAAAACAGATCAGGCCCGCAGGAAGATTAATGTGGAGGTTTATCCCCACCATAATCATCTGCTTCTGATTCATGTGGAGAATACTTTCGATGGTAAAATACGGCAAGAAAACAATATTTTCCAATCCTCCAAACGTTCCGGAAACGGCATAGGAATCGAATCCGTCCGCCACATTACCGACAAAAACGGCGGTATCTGTGACTTTACCTATAAAGATGGTATTTTCTCTGCAAAAATAATGCTCCGGATATAATCATGTTTTTACCATTTTAATTTGCTGTACCTGTCCCAAGCTTCTTCAAAGGAATAAAAAAACAGACCATATAGCAGCTCTATATGCTCTGTCTTTTTATTCCTACAAATCTTCGTGCAGTTTTACATTGCTATTATCTGCCATGCATTTTTTTAAAGCAACAATCCTCAAAAATTTCAACTGCTTCCTGCCCGTCTACTGCACATGTAACTTCCATACCGCTGTCTTCCAGTATACATCTGGCAATCTCCATGTTCAGCTCATTGTCTTCCACAACCAATGCCCGTATGCCTTCCACTGAATAATCATCAAGGCTTACTGGCTTATCTGATAAATTACTGTTTTTATCCTGTGTGTCAATTTTGAACGGTATTTTTACAATAACTGTAGTACCAACACCAACTTCGCTCTTCAGTTCAATACTTCCATCCATCCTGTCCACAAGCTGTTTCGTAATTGCAAGCCCCAGTCCGGTGCCTTCATACCTGGATCTGCTTGTCTTGCTTTCCTGAGAGAACATATCAAAAGCATGTGCAATAAAATCTTCACTCATACCCACACCCTGGTCTTTACAGTAGAACGTAAAAAATGCTCTGCCATCATCCAGAGTTTCTTCCTTAACCCAGACCGTAATCACACTGCCCGCCTGACTGAATTTTATGGCATTGTCCATGACATTCGACAGGATCCTGCCAAGATATACCGGATTTCCAATCAGAGCGCTGTGGCTGTATGTACTATTTTTCCAGTCAACCTCATACCGGATGCCTTTCTTTGCAGCCCGCTCATCATAAATCTGGTTCAGTTCACGCAGTACCATTGTCAGATCAAACAAAATCTGCTGGTCCTTCAACTCTCCGCTCTGTAGTTTATTCATATCCAGCACATCATTTACCAGAGACACCAGATATTTCAGGGCTTCCATTGCCTTTTCTCTGATCTTCTGCTGCATCTGTGGATCATCTGCGTACTGATTTCCCATATTTACCATACCGATAATACCGTTCAGTGGTGTGCGGATATCATGACTCATAGTTGCCAGAAACCTTGTTTTCATTTCGGCTTCCCGCTTTGCTGCTTCCGCTGCAAAGTTAAGATCCTCTTCACGTCTTTTGGAATCGCTGATACTACGGACCGTACATAAAACATGGGTAACATTTCCAGACTGATCCCGTTTTTTTACAGTAAAAAGCATCCTGTGCCAGCTGCCATCACACATCCTGTATTCTGTAGAAATACATTCTTCCGTCTTCAATCTGGCTGAAAGTGTAGAAACATCCAGAAATGGACGTATCAGCGGACGGTATTTCGGTGCAACCATGGTATCACAAAGCTGATACAGTTTCTCCGATGCACATCCTCTGTTTCCTGTCAGTTTGTGTATTTCACTGTCATTTGATACCTCTTCAAAAAAATCTTTCTGAACATCAATCCTGTAAATAGAACAGTAACTCTTGGCAATTGCCGAAATTATTTCATTACTCAGCCGTGTCTCGTCCAGTGCCTGCTTTAATTGATTCTGGATGGTAGTTTCTTTTTCCATAATATCATCGATATGCCGGAAACCCACCAGTGCGAAAAAATGTTTCTCATCCTGGTATATTTTGACTGCCTGTGCCTCAAAAAATTCATGCTGATTCGGATTCGGTTTGCTTCTGTAATGATAGGTAATGCGCTCCTTCCTGGAAAGCTGTTCCTTCAGATGCCCCGTCGAAATCCACTCCTTAAATTCCTGTCTTTCTTTCCCATACAGATACTGGACCGCATATTGGTCAGCAGCATAATTGAAATTATCACACTGTTTCAGATTCATTTTTTTGCATTGGTTCCGTCGTTTATATGCAGAATCTCAAAGAAACCGATATTTAATTCGACATAATAGACAGCAGTAAAGTCTGAACATATTTTGTCCAAAAGCCGTCGTTCTGCCATCTGTTCTTCCAGCATACGTTTCAGTTTTCTGTTCCTCATATGTACCATTACAGTCAGGATAAGAAGCAGAGCGATCAGCACGGCTATAAAAGCCAACGCATCCACAGACTGCAGTTGTTTCGGAAATATATATTTCATTTCTGTCATAACAAAATCCTCTCTCTATGTTTCCTGTCCGCTTTTCCCATGCATCTGGAAGGCTCCTGATTGCTGCGGCTGTCTCATAATCATTCATGACAGGCATTTGACCTTCTCAACTCTTCGCTTATGGTCTGCTTAATCTTTTTATCATCCAACGGCTTTGCAAGATGTGCGTTCATTCCTGCTTCCATACACTTTACTTTTCACCAGCTCATTCACCTTCGCCTGCACTGCCGGATAATCATACCCTGCAGCCTGCAGTCTCTTCTTTCTGTCCTCGCCGTTCCCCCACTTTCCGGCAATCACTTCCTTCGCCACAGCTTCCACACTTTTCTTTCCTGTACCAGGATTCCCGCCGGTTCCTTTCACAGCCTTCTCATACTGCGGAGCCGCATATCCGCGGATATATCCCCATCCCAGGGGGATCACCCTTCTGTCAACCTTTTCACCCCGGTTACCTTCAATAGCAGTAATCATTCCCACCGGAAACCTCCTCCACAAAACCGATATGGTCACTGTACCCGTCATTCGGCTGTGTGGCCTTGTCCCAGTTATACACAATCACATAACCTGGCTCCGGCATAATGGTTCCGTCTTCGATCCAGATCCCCATCTCCCTGAAGATCTTCACGTGTTCCTCCACGCCGCACTCCCTGCCGATCAGCTCACTGCATCCTGCCCTGATCCCTGCAGCAGACACACAGGTATCACACCATTCATCCGAATGCTGCACCGCATATCCTCTGGGAAGCGGCTTCACACTATTATACAAGTCAATAATCTCCCTAAACTTTCCATTGGCCTCACTGAATCCCAGCCATCCCCTCATCACATCCAGAACACTCTCAGCAGTCTTTGCCATAGCCTCACATCCCCCTTCATCAAATCTTGTCAGTTCATACTGACGGATCACCTTCATGCAGTCTTCCACATAGGAAAAAGAAGTGGCATACCCGTCGGCACGGATGGTTTCCAGATACTCCTGCGGATCCCCCTCAGGTTCCGGTACCGTTCCAGCTGGATAAACTCAAAATACCCCTTTACGCCCTCTTCCATGGAATCAAACACCCGGAAATTATCACGGATGGAAGTCAGCGTCCCTTCCCTGTATTCTTCCTGTGTACGCATATTTACAGACCTGCCAGTCCATCTTGTGCCACATTTCAGTCCAAAATAGTTATAGTACTGACTGGTCAGCCGGCTCTCGCCCCATCCGGAGTCCAGAACCGCCTGTGAGATCACCGCAGAATGGCACAGGATTCCATACTGCCCGGCATACTTTTTCACATATCCCGCAATGTCCGCAATAAACTTTTCCCTTGCAATCCTCATTCCTCATCCCCCTTTTCACTTCTGTCATGCAGCTGTTCCAGCACCTCTTTCACCTTCTGCGGAATCGGCAGCCCCAGATGCCCTGCATTCTCCAGCAGACTCACACCCTCATTGGAAATATAGAAAAAGATCACCGCTGTCCTCAGCACGGATCCGTTCCCGATCACAGCCACATCCAGAATATTTGCCATTCCCACCAGCAGAAAGATCAGCACCTTCCTGCAGATCCCCCGGAAGCCCACTTCACTGGAAAGCGTATGGTCCGCAAAAGCACACATCACCCCGGTCAGGTAATCAATCACCACAAAAGCGACCAGTGCATACAGAAGCCCGTCACAGCCTCCCATAAACCAACCCAGCCATCCGCCTACAGCCATAAAAACCATCTGAATAAAGTTCCAAAATTCCTTCATGCCAGAATCCTCCTCCCATGAAAAAAGCAGCTCCCATTTCTGAGAACTGCCGTAAGCAGGTTCTTCCCCTGCTCGTAAATATGATCCGCCTTTTCTTCCAGCACTGCCGGAAACAGCAGGATCCCGCCGATCATGTTCGGGCAGATGGGAAGCAGCGTCCCGTTCCACAAAACAGAATTGTCATACTCCCCGCTGGCTTTCAGATAAATCCCCATGGGATTCAGCCCCAGAATATTATTCACTGCCTCCGTGATCATGTTCGTCTCCTGAACTGTCTCCACCGCACCCGCATTCGTATCGGTCAGTTCAATGACCATTTCACCTTTCAACTTCATCACACACCCTCCATTTCTACCGGCCTGCAGAAACCGCTGATTCCCGCTCTCTCAGCAAAATACACTTCAAATCCTCTGTTCACCGTCTCCTTCATCTGCATGGACAGCGATTCCCGGAAACCATTCACATCCAGTCCTCCGCCAATGGCAAATCTCGTGGTATAATCCTCCACCTCAAGCTTTCCGTCCCAGGCTTCCCCAGCCGCCATTGCCTGTCCGCTGACAGAAGCAATGCAGTCTCCCACATCAACCGTACCGCTGCCATACTCCATCCAGAGATACACATTGAATGTATTCGTATAATTGGCAACGATCTTCTCAATGGGATAATACAGCGACAAAATATGTTTCCCGGAATGCCAGGTCTCCACCGGACAATGCTCCACAATCTCCTCATTGTTAAATTCAAAGACCACATGGCAGACCGCCTGTCCGTCCTCCTACCACTTCACCGGCAGGCTCACATCCACAGAAACCTCCGAACCACTCCCGGTTCCGGATCCGGAATCCGAGCCACCAGCGACATCATCCGTACTCCCTGTATTCTCATTCCCAGAAGTATTTCCAACTTCATTCCCTGCCGCATCATTTTCAGAACTTCCTGCATCCGATGTCTCCCCGGTTCCATCAGAACCACCCGTACCACTTCCAGTTCCACTGCCGCTTCCGCCCGGAAATGGAATCACCACAGTCCCGGAAGCCTCTGCAGACCGTTCCACCGGATCCGCATCCACATCCACAACAACCTGCGCAAAAAACTGCATGTGGTTTTCCTCAGAAGAAGCAAACTGGATACTGATCAGCTTCACCTTCGTCTGCCCGATCTCATGCGCGGAAGCATTGGTAAACGTATGGATCCCGATCTTCCCGGTCTTCGCATTGTCTTCAATCTGATTCAGCAGTCCCGAAATATTCTTGTCATTCCTTGACTTCGCCTGATCCAGCCTCGGGTTCTTCCCCACACATTTCAGGCTCTGCTTTCCCCCGATTTTCTGTCTGATGGAAGTGATACAGGTGATCTGTCCCTCATCCGCCTGTCCTCCCGCAAATGTCAGCACATCCCCTGGATCCAGGGCAGGGTTCCCGATGGTATCCGAATCAAACGGCACATACCGGATTACTGACAGATCTGCCAGGATATTCCTGCACAGCATCTCTCTGGTCTCCTTTAACCCAAACTGCAGAAGCGGGTTCACCCCCAGATTCATAGTCAGCCCATTATCCGGATCCAGAGCATAATACTCCGCAATCTGCGTCTGCTTATTCGTAGAACTCACCGCCGTATACCTGGTGATAAAATCCGAAAAGCTGGAAGAAAACCGGTGCCGCTGCTCCACCTTCATCACAGGATCCTTCCCGTACTTTCTCAGTTCCAGCTTTCCCTCCCTGTTAATAATAAAGAAACCTCCCAGAACCTGTGCCACATAAAACAGCACATCCCGGCAGGTCTCAATATCATTTTCAGTATAAACAGAAAGCGTCACCCCGCCATTCGGCATGGCATCAATCTCCGCCCTCTTATTCGCAAACTCCACTTTACACCGCTTACAGCACAAAGCAATAAAATCATAAGCAGTCCCCACAGTCTCAAACCCGTTGAAACTCTTATCAAACCGCAGCATAAAATCATAGGCTTTCAGTTCCAGGCACTTTGCCAGACAGTTCGCCTCACTGACCTCAAAAACTCCCATCGGCACATCTTCCACCGAATCATCCGCCAGCACCAGATGAAACACCAGCGTCACCTGAGCATCCTCCAGCGTATACCTGTCAATGTCACTCAGAAGCGTGATCCCCATCTCCGCCGCATACACCGTCCCCAGTTCAATTTCCGTGCTTCCACAGCACTGCCTGGAAATATACCCGGAATCCTTCACAATCTCCTTCGCCCCGAACTCATACGTCATTCCGCCTCTGGTAACGATCGTACCCGTCCAGTAATATTTTCTTGTATTGCTCTTCACAGCTCTCAGAAACCCATCCGATACCGGATACATCCCGCCACCTCCATTTCCCCACGAAAAAAGCACCAGCCAACCAGGTGGCCGATGCCTTCGTAAATATAATCATTCTATCTGTTATAAGTCCAATGTTTCAGGTACCATTCATGCAGTTCTTCTGTTGTTTTACAGCAGTCTGCAATCTCTTTTCCCTGTGATATCCACTGACACGTTTCCCTGCGGAATGTATCAACATCCAAAGCATGAAATTTATATGTTCCACCCCGTCTGTGCATCACTTCATCATCACACTGGAACTCAAAATAATCATCCCCGTCCAAAACAACCTTTCCAGTCAGGTTCCACACCCCGGACCACGGAGGACCATCATCCCCTGGAACACAGAAGGACAGTCTTCCATCTTCCAGAATAACAGGAGCCACCGCAATATTTTTCATCTGCGGCATATATGGCTGTTCAAACCAATACGCTTTCCTCTCATCCATTTCTCTTCATCTCCATGATAGCCACCTTCCCTGCAAACTTGAAGTTAGCGATTTCTTTTTCCGGTATTCTCTGTCCCACGGATTTCCTCATGATAGAAATAATCTACGATCACCGGATGTCCCTGCGGGACTCTGCCATAAGGCATTTCATTATCCACAAAGGCACAATCATACTTCTTAGCCATTTTCTCAGCTTTTACTTCAAGTGCTTCAAAGTAGCTGCGGTTATGCTTGTTATAGATCTCGTCGTAAAGTGGTACAAGATCAGGATATTTTCCGGCGATATAATCCATAATTGTCTTTTTGAAACCGCCTCGAAGATTGAGATTTTCGAGCCAGAACAGATCGCACTGATCCTTTACCCGCTCAAAGATTGCTTCAAAATCCGTGATACTGGGGAATACCGGGGATACGAAACAGACTGTACGGATACCTGCCTCATATACCTGCTTCATAGCAGCGATACGACGCTCAATGCTCGAAGCAGAATCCATATCGTTCTTGAAATTTTCATCTAGTGTGTTGATCGACCATGAAACGGTTACATGTCCAAGCTTCTTCAGCAGATCAATATCCCGTACCACAAGATCCGACTTTGTGCAGATCAGAATATCTGCGTCACTGCCGATCAGCTGCTCCAGAAGTTTTCTGGTATTCCCGAATTGCTCCTCCTGTGGATTGTAGCCATCTGTCACAGAACCGATGACCACCCGCTGTCCGGCATATTTCTTCGGATTTTTAATTTCCGGCCAATGCTTCACATCAAGGAAAGTGCCCCATTCCTCCTTGTGCCCGGTAAAGCGCTTCATAAAAGAAGCATAGCAATACTTGCAGGCATGTGTACAGCCCACATAGGGATTGACCGAGTAACCGCCTACCGGCAGACTAGACTTAGTCATGATGTTCTTTGTTTCCACCTCACGAATGAGGATTCCATTTATTACTTCTTCCATGATTTCTGTACCTCTAACACTTTATTAAATTCTTCCGGCATTTCCTGAATCATATTTTCATCCCCTATGATAGGGACAAGGTCTTCCTTCATAAACACCGGAATGCCGAGTGCGTGTGCCTGATCCGTCAGAGACCATGCCCATTCCGGCTCCGTATGAATCTTCCTGCTCTGAGCCCCGGTCATAGTGCCGACAACGATCCAGTTGATTCTGGAAAGGTCAACTGTACCGGGATCGTCGAATAACGGTTCAAAGCTAACATGGTAATGCTTTGCTCTGATGTTTTTCCGAAGGGCGTCGATACGCCACAGTTCGGCTTTCCTCGTCACCGTAACGCCAAACCATGCGTTTTCCAGATCGGTATCAAAATCCAGCAGATCAGGTCGCTTGGTAAGGAACAGGAACTGATGCTGTGGATTTTCACGGATCTTTGCAAATACCTCGTCTCTCCATTCCGGCTTCCATCCGGAGAGATCGCTCATCCCAGTAAGAAGAAAGTTCTGCGGACGTTTCTTTTCCATCATCTTGAGCTTACCCGGAAAGAATTCAGGGTCAGCGAAGTCATCAATCATATGCCAGCGTTTCACGTTGTTGCGGGCATAGCAATATGTACACCCCACTGTGCAGCCAATGACGATATTCATGTTCTGAATCTGATCTTTGATACAAATACTCATGACTTCTGCCACTCCTCAAGATTCTTTCTGATGCGGTCGAGACATTCCTCAAACCGGATAATTTCTTCCTCTGAAAAACCTTTGTAGTAAATACTGCCCATCTCATCAGATACAGAATCGTACTCGCCCTTTAAGGCATGTGCTTTCTCAGTCAGAAACAGGAGTGTTTTCCTTTTGTCCGTTTCAGACTGAACACGGCTTATCAGCCCTTGATTTTCCATTCTTTCCAGCATCGTAGTAAGAGATGTTATCGCTAATCCGCATTTAGTCGAGAGTGACCTGATTGAGATACCATCCTCCTGCCACAGCACATAAAGAATACGTCCCTGGGCTCCATTAAACGCATCAATATTCTTTTCACTGAGAATCTTCTCAAAAATCCGGTCTCCAAGCTGTTTTATTTTGGTGACAAGAAATCCTCCATTCATTTCCATACAAAAGCTCCTATATAGTAGTTTATTAAAAACATACTATATAGGAGCTTTATTGTCAAGAGTTTATATGTCTTAATAGGTAAATTCCGTTTTTTTCAATTCTCCAAACTTGAATTTCTGGATGAGTATAATATGCGGAAAATAAACTTAACTCCATCTTAAATATAGTGCTGAGTTTCACTGCCACTCTTTAACACCATTTTCGCCACACCAAGCAATGCTGCAAACAAAACACCTGCAACCGGCCATACAATCCATGTAATATCCCAGCTCATCGTCCAGAAGCTCCATGCAAGGTAAATCGCTGTAGTCAAGCACCAATATACACCAGAAAACGTGTCAGTCTTTTTCTTAAACAGTTTTTCTTCTTTTGTATATTCCCCTTCCTGAAGAAGGGTATCGTAACTGCTTTTTACCATCCCAACACGAACCAACAGATTCACTCCTATTGCAAGTATGAATAGCAGTAATCCAACGGAAAGACCACAGTAATAGTCGGACGCTTCCATAGATTCGGCAATAATTGTCGGAATCACTGCCAGTATACAAAGCACTACCCCAACAGCCGTTCCTCTGATAAAAATTGGTTCATAGGAATCTTTTTTTTCTCGTACCATTCCAGATACACCATACTCTGTTTCAAAGCATTCTTTTTCAAAATGTTCCATATGTGATTCACTCATTCCATATGTAATAAACAAAAAGACGGCTGCCGCAACCATTCCAAGCAAAAAAACACATCCAAATACTGTTGCCAGAGATTCCGAAACATGAAATACGCTATCTTCTGCCATTGTCACAAGAACAATCAATAATATTGGACTTAAGATACACATACTTGTTGCGTTTGCCACTACTTTGGATCCATTTCTTTTCATGTCAAGAAATTCATTTGCATTCTCCATAGTTACTTTTTTCAACGGTTCTGCATAGCTTTCAGTACTTTCGTGATAGGTGATATTTTCTGCTTTCATTTCATCTTTTAATAGGTAATCTGTACTAACACCAAAAAGCTCCGACATCTGTAAAATTCTTTGCAAATCTGGAACAGCTCCTGCACTTTCCCACTTAGATACTGCCTGTCTGGATACGCCCAACTGATTGGCTAGTTCTTCCTGTGACCATCCATTCTTTTTTCTTTCCTCTGTAATCTTATCAGCTAAAATCATTTTTTCCTCCTTTTGCAGATTTTATGAGCTAAATATAACAGTTTTGCTGTTTGCATTCCACCATTTCAGGCTGTAAATCTGTCAACCAGCAGTTGCAAATCACAAAAGGACTCTATGAATCCCGATTTTCCAGCAATACAAGCAGGAAATTATTTATCATCTGTATTGTTTTCCTTTTTCTTATGAGTCGAACCCAAGCAAAGAAACGAAGAACCAAGACATAACCATACTATAGCCATAGAATTTTCATTTCCACTCGTAAAGTCTATAGCTGAGGCTACGAGAAACAGAACTGATGCAATATAAAATAAGATTGATTTATTTATTCCTTTTTTCATAAATAAGAATCTCCTCCAAATCCCGACTTTGATAAACCCATTATACCCTTTCTGAAACATCCTGTCACCACATTTCATCAGATCAGAACCTGTCAAAATCCTCCTGCGTGGCAACCTGTCTCCATCCCTTATACTCATCGTTCCTGCTTTCCACAAACATATCATTCACCATCCCGATAGTCAGCAGATCCAGATCCCGGATGGAAATCCCCAACTGCACACACCGGAGAAGAAACAGGGGAGTTGTCCTTTCACGGTCTGTTGCATGAAGTTTTTTTTAGCCTCCACATCCGTCCTGATGTTCATCCCCCACAACTCAATCAGCTTCGGCAAAACCTGATAAATACTGAATCGCAGGTATCTCTGTCAATCCTGCTATCTTTGCCGCATTGGTTCTGTTATGCCCTGCAAGCATCTCATAGCCCCTTGCAGCTTTCCTCACAATCACCGGATTCAGCACACCATGATCCCTGATGCTCTGTACCATATCTTCCAGGCGTTCTCCCTCATACAGCCGGAACGGATGATCCTGAAACGGATGTATTTCCTCAACCGGAATAGAAACAATCCCGTTCACAGGCACTGGCGTATTCTTCACCGGATCCTCAGCAAGAAGATCCAGTGCGTCCTGAAATACTTTTCTTTTTGGTGCATTAGCTTTCATCCCCAACCACCTCCTCTGCCAGATTCCGGTATGCTTTACAAGCCTTATTCTCCGGTGCATACTCCAGAAGCGGCTCACTGTAATAAATTGATTCTCCCACCTTTACTGTGTTTGGTATGATACTCTTAGAAATCCGGATCTGTCCATCAAAAGTATCCGTCAGCTGTTCTGTGATTACCTTACAGAGATTTGTTCTGGCATCACACATAGTCAGCAGGATCCCTGCAATCTGCAGGCGGTCATTCAGTCTGCTTCTGACTTTCTTCACTGTCCGGATAAAATCCTGCAATCCCATCATTGCCAAAAGCTGCGGATTGACGGCAATAATCACCTCATCAGCCGCCGTCAATGCGTTAATCGTCAATGTTCCGAGCGATGGACAGGTGTCTACAATAATATAGTCATACAGCCCTCTCAGCGGCTCCAGAATACCAGTCAGCATCTTCTCTGAACCCATCTCCATCCGCAGCTTACTGTCCACTGCTGAAAGCATCATGGATGATGAAATAAAGTCCACGCTATTTCTGCTCTGAATAAACTCTGACGGATCCGGCATTTCCTCATCTTCCAGCCGATTCATCATCAGATGTCCAATCGTCACCGGCACAGCCGCAGGATCTTCAATTCCGAAGCAGGTTGTCAGATTTGCCTGGCTGTCAAAATCAACAGCCAGAACCCTTTTTCCCATCTCAGCCAGTGAATACGCCAAATTCCAGGAGCTGGCAGTTTTGCCAACTCCCCCTTTAAATGATCCACACATTATAATCCTTGCCATACATTCTCCCCCTCTCATGCTTTCTTTCCATAACAGCCTGCACTCTGCTCTGCCACATATTTTGCAGTAATTTCTTCTTTTTCATTCTGGTATCTGATTATCAGTTTCTTAATCTCCTCATCCATAAATGCGGTCTTCGCTTCCTGCTCTTGTGCTTTATCCACATCCGGCGTGATAATCAGCTGACCATTTTCACATTTCACCTGCACATAATCCTCAAGATGAAATCCCAGTTCTTCCAGCCACTTTCCTTTTAATGTAATTGCCGGAACTGTCTCATATTTATAACCGCTCTGTCCACAAACCTTCATATTCCTTACATTTTTCTTTGCCATAGAATTGACTCCTTTCAGATTTGACTAATAGATTTTCAGATAAAAAGAAAAAGCCGCTGACACGTTATCTTCTAACGCATCAACAGCTTCTATCCTGCTTTAATTCAGTGTATTATTCGATTTTATTTAGGCTCTTTACCATCTTTAATACGATAGTAATCATCCATATCCACGCTGAGTTTTACCGTGGTATCTGGTTTTCGGTTGCTCAAGAGGCACACAGTTTCAACTGTACTTTCGTTGTCCCAACAAAGTTCCTGCGTCTCCCTGTCTCCAAAATACACCGGAAAACGGAACTTTATGTGCTTCAGGAATCTGCCATCTGGCTGCTCCTGCTCGTAAATGTCCACCTGTTCCACAAAACTGTTAAGAAATTCTTTCTTCTCCAGGTCGGTGAACTTATCATATAGTTTATCAAAATACAAAAGAAATTGATAGACGTTTTCTTCTGATATTTTCTGTTGCCGGATATTCAGCAGGCGGTTCTTGACTTCTTCTATACTGTTCTCCACGCCTTCAATCTCATCATACAAACGGTATAACCTTGTCTCCATATCCTGATATTTCTTCTCATAAAATTTATCCATGATATCCAGACTGTCCATCTGCTGTCCAAGTCTTGCTTTTGCTCCGGTCAGTTGCCTGTGCTGTTTTTCCAGTCTTTCAATCTCTTTTTCTATTTCTTCTGTATCTATTCTTGAACCGATTTTATTCAGAATTGCTTCTTCAAATTTCGGATTCTTCACCAGCTTCCGAATAACTTCTTCCACTGCATTGTTAATCTTCTCCTCGCTCCATTGTTTACGATATCCACATTTATGACCATCTACCAGGCGACGATGTTTGCAGGCATAATAGAAATAATCCTTATATAAGGTTCCGTCTTTCTTTTTCTTTCGGTTCACGTTTCCATACATACCACTTCCACATAATGGGCATCTCAATATTCCGGATAAAATATGCTCATGATCGAAACTATGTGTCTTTTCATATTTCACACCTGTTTTTTCCCGTTTTTGATGTGCCAGCTCCCAGTCTGTTTCTGAAACAATCCCTTCATGGATACCATCGTGCAGCATATAATTTTCCTGCTTTACAATGCGGTATTCATTTCTTGTACCAGAAACTTTCTCGTTTTTCCTTCGTCCATAAGCCAGCTTTCCACAGTATACCGGATTATCCAGAACGCCCTTTATAAATGAAGCGGCAAATGCGTCCAGTGTATTATTCTGTCGTTTTTTCTTTTTGTATCCATGCTGGTTCAGCCATGCAGCAATCGCAGAGATTCCCATATTGGTATGAATAAATTTGTCATAGATCAGACGAATAATCTCTGCTTCGTCCTCTGCAATCTGCAATTCTCCATTTACTAATTCATAACCATACGGAGCAAATCCACCATTCCATTTTCCTTCCCTGGCTTTCTGCTTACGTCCTTCCATTGTCTGAACAAGGATATTCTCTCGTTCGATCTCTGCCACCGCAGACAGAACAGAAATCATCAGCTTTCCACTATCTTTTGAGCTGTCAATTCCATCTTCTACACAGATCAGATTCACTCCAAAATCCTGCATCCTCTGCAAAGAATTTAAAACATCTGCCGCATTACGACCAAATCTGGAAAGCTTGAACACCAGTACAAACTGCACCTCATCTGTTCCATTCTCAATATTATCCAACATTCTCTGAAATTCCGGTCTGCCCTCTACGCTTTTTCCAGACTTACCTTCATCGGAATACTCATTTACGATTTCCATGTTCTGAAATTCCGCATATCTCTCGAGTTTTTCTTTCTGAGCATCCAGACTGTAGCCATCTACCTGCATGGTTGTGGATACTCTGGTATAGATATCACATTTTATCTTTTTATTCACTTTTCCTCCTCTCCTCAGAACATCCCAAAGCAATTTCCAACAATTCCGTTGCAACTTGTGAATTTCTGATACGCATTAAGTTATCCCAGACATCAGCTTTTCCAAGTAGATTCATCCCACCATGCCATACTATTTCATCATCAATAACGGCAAAATATTCTTCTACTTCTGTTCTTGTTATCACATTTATTCCTACCAATTGCATTGCTCTGATTAATTCATAACATACATCTGACTTTCCGTAAGTAATATCTTCCGGATCTGTTGTAATAACTGTGACCTTTACCCCTACTTCCTGTCTCTTCTTGACTAGTAATAAAAATCTGTCAATTTTATCCTGTCTGATATCCGGACTGGAAATTACCACCATTTTTTCTGACTCTACAATATCTTGCTCGAATTTTTCGGTATAATTTACAGAATCAAATATTGCATTTATTATTTGTTTAGGTTGCAACTCTTGCGTCCAGATTGAAAATCCCATTTTCCTATATGTTCTCAATCTTTTTGCATACATTTTATCAAAATAACGCACATGCGAATCGATATAATCATACACATAAACGGCTTCTTTTCCGACATAATCTCTGTTTAATCTACCTACATACTGTTCCAGGCGTCCTTCAAAAGATACAGGTGCTGCAAGCATTAATACATCCAGTCTTGGGAAATCAAACCCTTCTCCTATTTTCTGACCAGTTGCCACCAAAATAAGCGATTCATTTTCAGGTATCTGCTTTAATTTTACTCTTATTTCAGCATTTTCCTTATCCGAATTATCCCCATACAGAAGGAATACATGATCTGCTTTTTTCTTTAAGGCATCATGTAAAAATTTTGCATGTTCCTTAAATCTTGTCAAAATTACAGGAGTTTGTTTTCTTGCAACACAAGTTATAACATCATCTATGATCATTTCATTGCGCACCTTACTGGTACTAATCAAATTATATGCTTTATTAATATTATCCTTGCTTTCTGCAGTATCAACTACTCTTGTGTATCTTGGGACAAAATAATGTCCAATCCCCTGTTCCTTAGCCCTCTCCAATGCAGTAAATCTATGTCTCAAAGGTCCTAACAGCATATAGATGATCCGATCAAGACTGTCACCACGTTTAGGTGTAGCAGAAACACCATATACGTATTTTGCATTTATTTTCTGCAATAATTCCATAGATGTGTTAGAAGCTGCGTGATGACATTCATCCATAATTACCATTCCGTAAGAATTAATCCGTTCATTAAATTTTCCTCTGCTGTACATTGAACCAACCATTGCAACATCTATAATCCCTGTCAATGTATTTTTATTTCCGTGCAAAACGCCTATCACACTATTTCTTTTTTTCTTTCTTCCTGTTTTTGTTTCATATTCCGGTGGTTCTTCTCTTATCTCTAAGAAATGATTCAATTCATCAACCCACTGATTAAGCAAATCTTTATTTTGCAGCAAAATGAGCGTATTTACTTTTCGCTCTGCAATAAGGTAACTACATACTACAGTCTTTCCAAATGCAGTTGCCGCACTCAAAACCCCATCTGAATGTGATAATAATTTTTCTGCTGCTAATTCCTGTTGCATTCGCAAATCACCTTTAAAAGATACTCTGATAGGTTGTCCTGTTTCTCTTTGATCTGAAACATCAACTGAAATGCCTGCTTTTTCACATTCCTGTATAATATTTTCCCGCAGTCCTCTCGGAATCTGTATATATCCATCTATATCCTTACCTAAATATACAGTACTGAAATTATAATAATTAGAATATCCCAGCCTTTTATTTTTGTAAAATTCCGGATTATCAAATGCCGCCAAACTACGGACCTGATTTTGTATTCTTGGCATAAGATTCAGAGTATCAATATAAACTCCATTGCCCAATACCATATGAAGCTTGCCCACAACATCTGACTTACAAAACTCACATTTCTTCTTCCATGGTTTCGGTCTGACATTCTTCTCAATATTAGTAAGCGTTCCTCTGACTTCTGCTAATTCTCCCTGCCATTTTGCCATGCATTGTTCAACATCTTCTATTCCCAGCTTTTTTGTTTTATTGAAAAGAGCATCCCATTGATCAGGATATGCATTCCAATTTTCATCTACAAAAGCACTATTTCCATTTTTAAGTGCCTGCCCCTGTAATGGCAATGCAATCAAATTACCTATGCTGCTTGCCACATCCTGCGAAGGATACATTCTATCATAATAATGAAAAGATTTCAGATTGATGGAAGTTGAACCCTTGTCTAACAGGAGAAATCCAAAATTCCTTGCTGTTGCCGCAGATATTGCCTTTTTAAAGAAAATCCATACATGGGCACCTTTTCCAGATCGAGATCTCTCAACTAAAGGTCTGATACCATTAAGCTCACACATTTTTCTAAGCGCATCCACTTCTTTATGCCACTCATTATCCGTATTTGCAAAGTCCGTAACCTCTGCTCCTTTTTCATGATTATCAAAATCAAATACAATAAATCTGCATGTTCCATTTGGCAGTAAAGGATATACACCTATTACATCTGATCCATCTTCTTTTGTGCCTAACAAATGAGCAATTATTTTTTTTACATCCAGACTTATCCATTTGGTATTTTCACATTCATCACAAAATACCTTCTCTTTACGTTGTTTAGGACAAAGCCGGTCATTCCAACGATTTGCACATTGTGGAAAATAACCCCCGTTCTTTCCCCGTCTGGCATATACATCTTCTCTTCCCCAAAACATCGAAAAGAAACGTATTGCCATTTTCTCTGTAATATATGGCGGATTTACAATACGACTCCCTTGATCCAGGTCATATTCTTCTGCACTTTCTATTTTTTCTTCAAAAGGATTCACCTCTTCATATGAAATGCCTGCTTTCTTCAATTTATCTTTTAATATCTTGTTCTCATATTCAAGCAACCTAACCATTTTTCTCAATGAATCAGCATCATATGCTTCTATGTTCAAACCTTCCACCTACAATTCTTATTATCTCGTAACATAACTTCCATTCAATGTCCCAACTTAATTTTAGTACTTGTTCCAACTATTTTCAATACTTATTTTCCGTATTGACGCATTTCTTCGCCAATCGTATAATTAAGTTAGATACAGAGCATTTCTGTTATCAAAATATTGCCCGCCCACCATTGGCGACTTATAAATGATTGGCTCGAAAATATTGTTCGCTTACCGGAAGCGTCTAATAAATGTCCGGCTTGAAAATTATTTAGAAATTATTTTTGTTTTCGATATTGTGTTTTTATCACACATTGCATATACTATAAATACACAAAAAAGCCAAAAAAGAGGAGGTGTTAGTATGGCTACTTCAAGTATTACTCATAATTTTGTCGTATCCAATCCAAATAGCGTAAAGCGTTTTGTCGCAGCAATTGACGAAGCCGACCGTGACCGCACACCAAAGCAGACACTTCCCGGACGTCAGTTAACGAACCCACAGGAAATCTTAGCTTTAATGTCAAAAAGGAAGAAAAAACATGTCTGATAAATATTTTACCGTTAATATTCGGGCATATTTGTATAAAGACGAACCGACATATATCGGAGAGGAAAGTCTTTACGACTTACTCTCCGATTTTTCTTGTCCCAAAAATCCCGATGTGGAATACTTTTTATTACATAATGCGATTGAGTTTACCAAAAAAGATCAATCTATCACTTATCTGGTATTTGATGCTGAAGATGCTTCACTGGTTGGTTATTTTTCACTTACAGTAAAACCAATCTCTGTCCGTGCTTCAAATATCAGCAAGACAATGGCAAAAAAGCTGTCCCGTATCAGTATTTTGGATGAAGAAACACAATCCTATACTACCGCAGCTTACCTGATTGCCCAGTTGGGAAAGAACTATTTTCTTCCAAAGAATAAACGAATCCCTGGAAATATTCTACTGGGATTTGCACTGGAAACCATATCCAGTCTCAAATATTCCGTAGGCGGCGTTATGGAGTTTCTTGAATGCGAAGATAATGAATTTCTTCTGAGCTTTTATACACAGAATCATTTCAAGCCATTTGATACTCGTATTACCGCTTCCCAGAATAATGAGCCACACACTCTGCATCAGCTTTTAAAATTTATTTGATTTAAAAATACACGAAAAAAGCGACAGTATGATTTACATTTTGTATTTCAGAAAACTGCCGCTTCTTTTTCTTGCTTATTCTGTTTTTCTTCCTCCAACTCCCGGAGGACTTCTTCGCCGTACTTATCAATCATCCGTACCAGAAAATCAATGCACCGCTCAAATTCAATATTCTGTTGCATAAGCTCCTCCCGTTATTGTTTTGATCTGAGCTTATTTTACAGAACCTGCCGGAAAACCACATTGAATAAAAATTGATTGTAAATTGACACAATCAATTTAAAAATATCCGCATTTTCTTGAATCGAATATATGTTCGTGCTATGATAGATATACTTAATCTTAACTACGAAAGGGGAATTTCTATTGAATCGATGCGATTTTTCTTCTATTAGCACTTGCTTAAAAAATCATATCAGCGAAAATAATCAAATGAGTCAGCCTGATTTTTTATACGAATTATTTGAAGATTTTATGGATGATCCGGCAAATCAGGATTTTTCTATGGATAATGGTCTGGTTTGTCGTTGGCTGACCGGTCAAGCAAAGATCAGTCCCAAAATATCTGCCTACTATTCCAAACCCAGTAATCGGAAAAAACTGGCAGAAACCATTCACCAGAATCTGCTTCCATTGATGTCTGACTGCAATATGGCTATGCAGGATATATACACATTATTTATACAAGATGACACCATCTCCGATGCCAAAAAGAAAAATCTGGCTTCTCTGTACAAACCAGCCAGCTCACGTCTGCTTTTTCTTGCAAAGCTGGTTTCTTTTGGCATGGAGCGACAATTTATCAAACGTGATACTAAAAATCAAAAATTAATTGCCGGAGGTGCCCTGTCCCCCATTGTGCTGGATTATATTATGGACAGTGAGGTTCCGAAACCATGCCGTCATTTTATCGGAAGAGATAAAGAACTGGAAGAATTATATACCATGCTTGAGGAAAACCGTCATGTTTTTCTTTGCGGAATCGCCGGCATCGGAAAAAGTGAACTTGCCAAAGCCTACGCAAAGCGATACATAAAGCATTACACCAATATCCTTTATGTAGAATATACCGGCAATCTCCATCAGGATATTACTGACATGGATTTTATTGATGATCCACCAGAAATCAGCGAACAGGAACGGTTTCAAAGACATAACCGTTTTCTGCGTTCTCTGAAATCTGATACTCTGCTTATCATAGATAATTTTAATGTCACTGCCACACAGGACAGCTTTCTGTCAGTAGTATTAAACTATCGCTGCCAGATTTTGTTTACAACCAGAAGCAAACTGGATGAATACTGTACTCTGCCATTAAAAGAAATAGAGGACATGAACGCTCTCCTCCAGCTGGCATCAGCATTTTATTCAGAGGCAGACACGTACCGGACAACAGTTGAAAAGATCATCGAAACTGTTCACTCTCATACTCTTGCCGTGGAACTGGCAGCAAAACTTCTGGAAAACGGAATCTCGACTCCAGACCAGTTATTAACAAGACTTCAGGTGGAAAAAGCATCTTTCCATAACGAAGATAAAATTAAAATAATCAAAGATGGACAAAGCAGCAAAGCCACCTATTACAGTCATATCCATACGCTGTTTTCTTTATACACTTTATCTCTTAAACAGCAGGATATCATGTGTAATATGTGCTTTCTTCCTTCCACCGGTATTTCTGCCCGTATATTTGCCAAATGGCTGGAACTGTCCACACTAAATGAAATCAACGATTTAATTGAGACTGGTTTCGTTCAGACAACAACACGTCGCACTATCTCTCTGCATCCGATGATTCAGGAAATCACTCTTTCAGAGACAAAACCATCTGTAAGTAGTTGCCACACATTGCTGGATTCTTTACAGCACATATGTTTAATGCATGGAATGGAAGTAGATTATTACAAAAAGCTATTTCAAACAATCGGAAATATCATAGAATTGATTGAAAAAGATGATATGCCAAAGTATCTGCTTTTTCTGGAAAATGCATTTCCATAGATGGATAACTATAACTATCACAAAGGTATGAAGGGAATCATTCAGGAACTGAAGGTGCTGTTAAAGACAAAAAGCATTGGCACCAACTCTGACCGGGCGTTATTACTGGATTTTCAAGCAGCCCTTGAAACCAAACCTGAAAAAGCAATAAAACTGGAAAAGGATGCACTTGCCCAGATAGAAAATATTACTGCTGACAATGCTCGTCTTGTTTCCAACCTTCATGCCAATCTCGGTGGACTTTACCGCATAAACGGTCATCCCGATCTTGCAAGAGAACACATGGAAAAAAGTATCTCACTGCTTGACCAATTTAACCTGCTTCATATAAATGACAGCATACCTCAGATTGCCAATTATGCAATGTTCCTGACAGAACAGCAGGAACCCGAAAGAGGGATCTCCGAATTGCAAAAATTATCCGGCATCATCAAGGAATACCATTCCGATGAATGTCTGGATTAGGCCAAAGTACAGGAAACCCTTGCAACCATTTATCTGATGACCGCCAATCTTTCACACGCCAAAACACATTTTAAAAAAGCTTTCAAAATATATGAAAAGATCTGGGCTGATGAACCAGAAATGATTGAAGCAAAATATCAGGAAATTCAGGAGTTATATCCACAGATTGGATTTTTCATTGGAAAAAATCTATCCGGTCTTTTAACAAAATAAGCATAATTTACGGCGGGCAACTTGCCCGCCGTTATATTCAACTATTCGTCAAATAAATATATGCATCTTCCAAAGTGATATCATTATCCAGGACACAATTCTCATTTGGCTTTCCTTTGCTTAATACTTTCATATGAATTCCATTTTCTACATACTGCTTAGATGATATAGAATAATTGGCTTCTAACAAACGGGCTTCTTCTGCATTTTGTACCGTACAATTCCAAACACATCCCTTTGCATTTTCCAGCAACCCACTCACGCTTCCAGAATATAAAAAACTTCCCTTTTTCATAATGGCAAGCTGTGTACAGGTTGCTGCTAAATCTTCTACTACATGAGTGGAAAACAGCACAGTTCTATCCTTTGAAAAATCAACCAAAAGATTGCGGATCCTGATTCTTTCTTCCGGATCTAACCCGGTGGTAGGTTCATCAATAATCAAAAAATCCGGATTATTAAGAAGTGCCTGTATGAGTCCGACACGTCTCTTCATACCACCAGATAATTGCCGCATTTTTTTATTCTGATGCTCTGTAAGAGAAGTCTTTTCCAAATAATAGGTAATTCTTTGTTTGAGGTCATTTGTGGATACTCCTGATAGTCCACCCATATATACAAGGCATTCTTTCACCGTAAGATTCGGATATAAATCGATTTCCTGTGGAAGATAACCAATCTTTTTCTGTATTTTTTCATAATTTCCCTCGTTATACAGAATTCCATCAAGGGAAACCATTCCTTCCGTTTGTTTTAAAACAGTTGTAAGAACCCTCATCAAAGTGGTTTTTCCAGCACCATTCTCTCCCAAAAGTCCGTAAATTCCCTTAGGTATTTCAAGAGATGCCTTATTTACTGCAACTACACCATTTTTAAATCTAACTGTTAAATCATTTATTCTAATACTCATAATCTATCCCCTTTTCTTTAAAGCCATTGGTAATACTGCAAATAAAAGCTGACCCACTATAAAAGACACAAGTGTTCCATAAATCCAACTCTCGGACATTAATTGAGTAGGTTCACAAAAGCTGAAAGAAAACAATCCCAGATTTCCGAAAAATGAACTTCCCGCTTTTGATATAAGTCCAATGACAATTCCAAATAAACATCCTATACCTGCCCACATATTTCCAAGCAATGTACACAAAATCACAGAGCATATACTCCAAAGCCAGATGGTTCCGAACATTGCAATGGAAAATAAAAGGAATATCTGAGTGCCCGAAACGCCTTCGTTTACACTGCCCGGTTTTTGCCAGAAAAACAAAACATATCCAACACAGGAAAGTATTAATAAATATAATATTTGAACGCACACTCTCTGTGATATTACTTTTAACTGCTTTTTTTGATCATACAAATGAAATACATCGGCACGCTTACTTTTTACTTCCATCAAATATGTGTCACTACAAAAAATAATTGTTAAAAATGCTATTGGAGACTGAATTGCTGAACCGATTTCTTCATAGTATATAATCGGATGAATAACACACAATATCAGTATAAAGGCACATGAATAAAAAATCTTATATAACGACAGGCAGTTTTTGAGTTCCGTTTTCAATGAACCCTCCTCCTTTTCCAGATTGTAACAGAAATACATACTAATATAACAGATGCGATCACAAGCATAATCTGATTTATATTTGACATTTTGGCTGCATGTGTTTCAAAAAACCTGCCAGGAAATCGCACCATAATAGAGAACGGTCTCATATAATAAATATCATTCTTCTCGGTCAGCATATTTGAATATATAATGTGTAAAAACAAAACTGGTGCTGCCGGAAGCGGATTTTTAAATATTAATGCTGTAATTGTATAGACACAACATATCATCAAAAGATTCGGCACAATATAGATCAGAGAATTCACGCAAAAATCAATTGGTGTTACCGGAAATCCCGATTCTAAAGACGTTTTCAAACACAGCATAAAGAATATAACATTCAAAATCACTAATACTCCCAGCATACTAATGAATCCGCTTATTACTTTCCCACATATATATTGGATTGCCGTAACAGGCTTTGTATGTAATAATTCATAGGTACTTTTTCGTGTATCCTGAATAAATAAAAATGATAGCAAGACTGTTGCAAAAAAGGCCATATGCAATCCTGCAAAATCCGTGAACTTTTTGGCAAAGTACCAGGAAAAAGAATGTTCGGATAATTTCCGCTCGATATAATGATTGATTTCTTCTGCTGTCCCCTTATGAATTTCAAGGTCCTCATAAGCATATATTGCATTATAATAGCCATATTGGGATTCCAAAAACTCAGAAGCAGTCTTTACATCCATATTCTGAATTTCTTTCATTACATGATCCGCTTCCTGCCTGCTAAATCCAAAACCATTTTGGGAGGTGTCCATTAACGTCTCTTTGATCGTATCTTCCCACTCCCTTCTTCTTTCTTTATCATCAGATGTGGGAATGTACCCATCCATGACATCGGCATCTTCCAATTCTACATCATTTTG
This sequence comes from Blautia sp. AF17-9LB, assembly GCF_003479185.1. Classification (NCBI taxonomy): domain Bacteria; kingdom Bacillati; phylum Bacillota; class Clostridia; order Lachnospirales; family Lachnospiraceae; genus Blautia; species Blautia sp. AF17-9LB. The sequence continues at coordinate 1,166 of NZ_QUGU01000008.1, read as the reverse complement.
TGTGACCTGTTCATTCTGTTTGATATAATGAATTTGCAAATACGATGACAGACATTGATACATACTGGCAACTATAATAATCAAGCCAATCCACAAAACAGGGTTCTTTAAATAATCAAGTATACTTCTTTTTATGATTGTTTTCATTGTATCTCTTCCTTTCTTTATTTCTTTAACAACATCATACAAATCAATTCTCAATAAATTCACAACAAAAAAGACTAAAACCACTTTATTTGTGATTTCAGCCTTATAAAGTATTTTTATTCAGCTTTGAAAAGAGCTTCTACATGAGCACCGCCTTGTCTGGCATTATATATTTTCAAATTTCCTCCATGCTTTTCACAGAAAATACGAGAAATATACATACCAAGGCCAAAATGCTTTAAATCATCTTGTGGATTCTTATGATAAAATGGTTCTGTTACTTTTTCCTCAGTATCCACAAATCCTATTCCATCATCTTCAACAGAAATTATAAGAAAACCATCCTTTTTCTTTATCTGCAAAGCAATACTTTTTTGTGCATATCGAACCGCATTTTCCAGTAAGTTGTCTGTCACTTCCATGACAAGTTCCTCATCCACTTTCACAATGTTTTGTTCCTGCACTCTTTCTACCTTACATAATTTACTTTCCTTCTTGGACAGCATGGCAGCTTCTGCCTCAATCTTTTTTGCCAGTTCCGATAATTCTATCTCTGAGCATTGCAGTTCCCTCTGTTCTAAATGGGACATTTTTCTCATGTTTTCCGTGAAATGCTCTATACGGTCAATCTGATACATGCCTGTTTGTAAGATATCAATAACATCCTCTGTTTTTATACTCTCAGCAGAAACAAACTCTAAGAGCATTTCCTGATACCCACGCAATATGGAAAGTGGAGAACGTATATCATGTGCAATTGCATTCCGCAAAGCCTTCTCGTCATCAATCATTCGCCACATCTTTCTGTTGTTATCTGATAAATCACTTCGCATCATTTCAAATTCTTTACACAAAGTTCCCATCTCATCTTTATTTTCATAGGACACATGAAAATCCAGTTCATTATCTGCAATCATTTGTGAGGCATCTTTTAGTTCCTGTAGAGGTGTCTTTAACTTATTTTTATAACTATAAATGAGCAAATATCGAATTTTGCACAAACTTATCCCACAAACTTA